>JBBRSH010000048.1:0-28502 GCA_038245555.1 Pyrinomonadales bacterium
CCGGACCGGCAAATACCGATTCCTCCGAACGGCGCCCGTGATCTTTTCACCGGTGGACAAGAAGAGCCTTTTTTACGCGGGCAATGTGATCTTCAAAACAATGAATGGCGGCCAAAGCTGGGATGTGATCAGTCCCGACCTTTCGCGTGAAAAGTGGGACGTGCCCGCAAATGTTGGCGTTTATGCAACGAAAGATATGGAAACGATGCCCCGGCGCGGCGTGGTTTACACGGTCGCACCGTCATATAAGGACCTCAACACGATCTGGGCTGGAACTGACGACGGGTTGATCCATGTGACAAAGGACGGAGGGAAAAACTGGTCGAACGTTTCGCCGCCCGAGCTGAAGTCCTGGGCGAAGGTCTCGCTGATCGACGCGGGCCGGTTTGATGCGAATACTGCCTATGCAGCGATCAACACGTTTCGGCTCGACGACCTGCGGCCGCACATTTTCCGCACGCACGACGGCGGAAAAACGTGGAAAGAGATAGTCAATGGCATCCCGGCGGGCGGCATCGTAAACGCTGTCCGCGAAGATCCCGTCCGAAAGGGACTGCTCTATTGCGGAACCGAACAAGCTGTCTATTTTTCGATCGACGACGGTGAAAATTGGCAGCCGCTGAGGCTCAATATGCCCGCGACCTCGATCCGCGATCTGGTCATAAAGGACGACGACATCGTTGTTGGTACACACGGCCGCAGCTTTTGGATCCTTGATGATATTTCGCCGCTCAGGCAGATCGGTTCCGAAACGAGGAGCTCCGGCGCCATGCTCTTTACCCCGCAACAGGCGACGCGGGTCAAACGCAGCTTTCACACCGACACGCCGTTTCCGCCTGAAGAACCCGCCGGCCAGAATCCGCCTGACGGAGCGATCATTAATTACTATTTGAAGGAGCCGGCCAAGACGCCGATCGTGCTTGAGATCACCGATGCCGCGGGCAAACTCGTCCGGCGTTTCGCAAGCGACGACAAGCCTTTTGACGTTAACGCGGTAAAGATAAATCCACCGCTCTATTGGGCACGGCCGTTTCAACCACTGAAGAACGAAGCCGGCATGCAGCGTTTCACGTGGGACCTGCTCTATCCGGAGCCGCCCGCCGATGGCTACGACCTGCCGATCTCCGCGATCGTCCATGACACGCCGTGGACGCCGCAGGGCCTCGCGGTGCTGCCCGGAGTTTACAACATAAAGCTGACCGTGGACGGCAAAGCGTTCAATCAGCGACTGAATGTCAGGATCGACCCGCGCGTAACGACATCCGCGGCCGCATTAAAACAGCAGTACGACCTTTCCCTCCAGGCTTACGACGGCATCAGGAAGGCACGGGACTTGGCAGCGGAGATCAGAAAGCTGATCGCCGATCTGGAAAAGTCGCAGCCCACAAGCCCGACATTGCCGAAGCTTAAAGCGATGGTTGACGGCGCCGGAAGCGGGCGTGGCGGTGGAGCATCGGCCGCGACGCTGCAGGTGGCCGACTTTCCGCTGGGCAGGCTGTCGGGAGCATTCACGCAGCTGCTCGACCTGCTGCAGGATGCCGACGTCGCTCCGAGCACTCAGGCAGTTGCGGGAGCGAAAGACCTGCAAGCCGCTTTAGCAAAGGCTGAGAAGGCGTTTGCGGATGCGAAGGCGGCGACCCGATAACTGTCCTCGTCGCATCTAATTTTCGCCATCAGGCATGATGTCGGTCGCTTCATCGATGATGGCCTCAGGCTGGTCGAGGTCGGCGGCGGTCGGATGGGCCAACCTTCGTGTCAATGTTTCGGAGTCGAGATCGCCGGTCCATTTTGCGACGACTAGGGTTGCTACTCCGTTGCCGATGAAATTCGTCAGGGCCCGCGCTTCTGACATAAAGCGGTCGATCCCGAGGATCAGCGCCAGGCCGGCAACCGGCACAGTACCGACCGCCGAAAGCGTCGCCGCCAGGACGATAAAGCCACTGCCGGTAACTCCGGCGGCGCCCTTAGAGGTCAACAGGAGCACCGCAAGCAGCGTGACCTGATGTGTCAGGTCAAGATCGGTATTTGTCGCCTGGGCAATAAATACGGCAGCCATTGTCAGATAGATCGCGGTACCGTCGAGGTTAAATGAGTAGCCCGTCGGCACGACGAGCCCAACCGTCGATTTCCCTGCCCCGAGGTTCTCAAGCTTGGCGATAAGGCGCGGGAGAGCCGCCTCGCTCGACGAGGTGCCGAGGACGATCATCAGTTCCTCTTTGATGTAGCGAAGGTATCGAAAAATGCTGAATCCATGAAACCTCGCGATCGATCCCAGAATCACAAAAATAAAAATTAGACACGATGCATAAAACGTCACCATCAACTTGGCAAGGTTCGCAAGGCTTCCCAATCCGTAAGCCCCGATCGTAAACGCCATCGCTCCGAATGCTCCGATCGGAGCAACCTTCATGACGATACCGACGATCTGAAACAGAACATGGGAAACGCGTTCGATCAGATCGAACAAAAGTGATCCTTTGCCGCCAAATCTATGCAATGCAAAGCCAAACAAGACCGCAAAAAGCAAGACCTGCAATATCTCACCTTTTGCAAAGGCATCCACGACGCTCGTCGGAATAATATTCAGCAGAAAATCGGTCGTGCTCTGCAGTTTGCCGGGCTCAACGTATGCGGCGATCGATTTTGTGTCGAGCGTTGACGGATCGATATTCATCCCCGCTCCGGGGCGAACAATATTGATGATGATCAAGCCGATGACCAGCGAGATCGTACTGACAACTTCAAAATAGATCAGTGCAAGGCCACCGGTCTTGCCGACCTTTTTCATGTCCTCCATCCCGGCGATGCCAAGGACGACTGTGCAAAAGATGATCGGGGCGATCATCATCTTGATCAGCTTGATAAATCCGTCGCCCAACGGCTTCATCTGCGTGCCAGTCTCGGGAAAGAACACGCCCAGCAGTATCCCAATCGCGATCGCGACCAGAACCTGGAAATAAAGGGACCTTAAGATCTTCATGAAAGGTGCGCGACGAGTATTGCGACACGACATTATCTGTCGAAATCAGGGCCAGGACAACGCAGCAAACGAAAAAGGGTACCCCGCCAAAGCCCATTTACGCGTAGCCCGGTTGGAGCCGTTCCAACGGACGGAGTTCTCGATCGTCTATCTCGGCGGGACATTCGCAGGCGGCGGCTTATCTGCAGGCGCATCGACTACTCCCAACGTGATCAGGACGTGATGTGTTTGGCCGTCACGGACGAGCGGGACCTTGTTTTCAGGAATCAGTTGGTCGTCAAGCCGGATTGCGATAACGCCTCGATTTACACCCATAGGGTTTTCGACCTTTATCTCATATACGGTTTCACCCCGCCTGTAAATGATCTCGAATTCGTGCCAGCCCCGCGGGATGCACGGTTCGATAGTTAAAAACTCATCCCCGATCAGCCGGAACCCAAGCATGTTCTCGAGCGCCGCACGGTACATCCAACCGGCCGAGCCCGTGTACCATGTCCAACCGCCGCGGCCCATGTGGGCCGGATGGGCGTAAACGTCACCAGCCGCAACATATGGCTCGACCTTGTACTTGTGCAGCCCGGCACGCGTCGATGCGTGATTGATCGGATTGAGCAGGGCGAAAAGCTCACCCGCGCTGTCGCCGTCGCCCAGCATTGCGAACGCGATCAGGGTCCAGATAGCGGCGTGGGTGTATTGCCCGCCATTTTCACGGACACCGGGCAAATACCCTTTTATGTAACCGGGAGACAAGACGCCATTATCAAAAGGCGGTGTAAAGAGCAGGACAATGCCGTCGCCGCGTTTGATCAAATACTCGTCAACTGACGCCATCGCTCGTGTTCGGCGAAGTCCGTCCGCCGCCCCGGAGATCACGCCCCACGACTGAACGATCGAATCTATTCGGCACTCATCATTTTGGGCCGATCCGAGCGGCGTTCCGTCGTCAAAATACGCCCGGCGGTACCAGTCGCCATCCCAGGCGTTTTCGTCAACTGCCCGGGTTAATTTTTTGATGTGTTTGCTGTATTTGGCAATGCGGTCCGTGGCAGCAAACTCCCGGCAAACCGGTAAAAAATCGGTGAGCGTTTTGATGAGAAACCATGCAACCCACACACTTTCGCCTTTGCCGCCGTTGCCAACCGTATTCATGCCGTCGTTCCAATCGCCCGAGCCCATCAGTGGAAGCCCATGTTCACCGACTTTTAAGCTGCGGTCCAGAGCCCGGGCGCAGTGCTCGAAAACGGTCGCGAATTCCGCGGAAACGGTTGGCTGACGGTACGAGTCGTCGACGCCCTCGACGAGCAGCGGAGCCTCGATAAACGGCACGACCTCGGAAAATACCGAATGGTCACCGGTCGTTGCGGCATAAAAACTAGCGACAAACGGCAGCCAGAGCAGATCGTCGGAGAACCGAGTGCGAACACCACGTCCGGTCGGCGGATGCCACCAATGCTGAACATCGCCTTCGGCGAATTGATGGGCGGCGGCAAGCAATATCTCGTCGCGGGCGATCGCAGGCCGTGTGTAGACGAGCGACATTACATCCTGCAACTGGTCGCGAAAACCAAATGCGCCGCCCGACTGATAAAATGCTGATCGTGCCCAGATCCGGCAGACAAGGGTTTGATAAAGCAGCCAGCGGTTGACTATCGTGTCGAGTGCAGCGTCAGGCGTTTTAACCTGAATGGCGTCCAATACCTCATCCCAATAATCTCTAACCTTCCCAAAGGCAGTCTTGACGGTCGCGATATCGCGATACTTTCTCACCGTCTCCTCGGCCCCTTGGGCAGACGAGGCATCACCGAGCAGAACGACCATTTCGCGTTCCTCGCCAGGCATCAATACGACCGACGTCTGGAGAGCGACGCACGGGTCGAGCCCGGCGCCATCCCGGCCGGCCAGTTTTTCGCGGGTCAGCGCAGCGGGCCGCGCCAAACTGCCATTTCGTCCGATAAATTCGCGGCGGTCGCAGGTGAATGAATTGGCGTGGCCATCCAAGGAAAAGAACGCCACTCTGTCTGCAAATTCATTGTTGAATGGATTGCGGGCGAGGATGATGCCGGTAGTTGGGTCCGCCTTGACGATGATCTGAGGCGCCATTTTTTCGCGGATCGTGCCCAATACCAGTTCTGTGTAGCTTGTGATCGATATTTTACGGACGCGGTCCGTATTGTTACGCAGACGCAGCAGCGAGATCTTGACGTTCGCATCGAGCGGCACAAACATCAGCAATTCCTGCTCGATCCCGTGACTGGTATGTTCAAAAACGGTATAGCCCTGTCCGTGCCTAACGCCGTACGGTTCGGCTTCACGGATCGGCAGCGGCGTCGGCGACCAGACGGTTCCCGAATGTTCGTCCCGCAAATAAAGTATCTCGGTCGACGGATCGCTCACGGCGTCATTCGACCAAGGCGTCAGCCGATTTTCTCGGCTGTTGACCGACCATGTAAACCCCGAACCCGTTTCCGAGACCTGAAAGCCAAACGCTTTTTCGTTAGCGATAACATTCAGCCAGGGAGCGGGCGTCCATTGATTTTCGCCGAGGATAGTTACATATTCCTTGCCGTCCTCCGCGAAGCCGCCGATCCCGTTAAAAAACCTTAAGGCCGGAATAGGCGTCGTCGGTTCGGGATAGGCCTGAGCGGTATCTCGAGCGTTGAACCGGATGGGAAGTTTATCTTCGACCGGCCGCTCAGCCATTTGACTTTCAAATGTGCCACGGTCTGCCACGATCACAACACGGGCTACCGAATGCAGCAGAAGGCGGTCGGCATCGTTCATCTGGTCCGCCCGTCGGAGGAAAACGCCGCCCGGTTGGTCGACGAGGCCGGCTTCGCTGCTTGTGCGGACATGCAGAGCTATTTCGTCCTGTAGAGATTGGAGATAACTTGCCGGGTGATCGTTCAGGATAACGAGATCGAATTTTAGATCTTTTAGACGCAAATATTCGTGTGCGTACAGCAATTGGCGAATGATGGGCAAATCCTCGGATTGTCCGATACGTGCAACTACGATCGGCATGTCTCCACTGATGCCGTGGGCCCACAGATTCGACTGAGTTCCGGTATTCATCGCCAGAACATGCGGGGGGGGCCGCAGCGATGAATCCGAAAAGATGATTCGAGCTGCGAGACGCTGGTACAGATGGGCGTCTTCCGATTCGATGTTTAAGTGGCGTAGTTCAACCTGCGACTGAGTCCATGCAAGCGCCGATTCGCGAGCGAATGTGTGCGGGTCATGATATTTATCAGCAAGCGCCAGAGCCTCGTCCCGCGAATGAGCGACGGCAGTCGAAAAAGAGATACGAACCGTCCGATGCGGTTGAATTTGAACGTGACGGCGAAGCGAAAAGATCGGGTCAAGCACGGCCCCGGCGGTGTTCGAAAGCGGACGGTATTCGAGGATCGCCTGCGGATCCGAAGTATTGTGTCCCCGTCCCAAAAATCTGGAACGGTCGGATTCATATTGGATCGCCCCGTCGTTGTCGGTATCTGTTGCTACCGTGTGGACCGCCCAAATCGGCTCTTCACGGGGGCCGCGCGGCCGGCGCCTTGCGAGCAGCGAATGGTGGGCCGCTAAAAACTCGGTCTCGATAGAAAGATTGCTGAATGCGGGATGCGACACGTCGGAAGCCGGCGTTGCCAATACGATCTCCGCGTAGCTCGTCACCTCAACCTCGCGCATCAATGATGAGTGATTGGTTACGGACACGCTCCGGATCTCGGCATTGTCCTCGGGGGACACAATAATTTCCGTTCGCGTGGTCATTTCGTTATCCGTCCGCGTAATGACAACCTTATCCTCAGAAAAAGCGACTTCGTAATTATTCGGCGGCTGGCTGGTCGGCTGGTACCCGGACGACCAGATGGCTCCGCTATGGACATCTCGCAGATAGCAAAAACTGCCCCAGTTGTCGCGGGTCGTGTCTTCGCGCCAGCGCGTTACCGCCAATTCGCCGTACAGCGAATACCCGCCGCCTGCCGTCGTCACCATTACAGAATAGGTGCCATTCGATAGGATCTGCGTACGAGGTGTCGGCAGATGAGGCGTTGTAAAAACGCGCGTAATACGGCCCGTCAATGAAGGGACGACACGTCCCGTCAATACTTCTTCGGCCCGCGGCCGGGTCACCGCCACGCCGCGCGGAATGCGTTCCTGCAGGAGCAATTCGGTTGCCCGTATGAGCGGCTCGCGATGAAATCGCTCTTGCATTATATTTTCGTTCAATAAATTATCGAGCGAGAGCAGGATCATCCCCTGATGATGTGCCATGAAAGCGCGGATGACGACGCTCTTTTCGGTTGGCGGGAGGCGTTCGGGAGTGTAATCGATCGATTCGTAAAAACCGTAGCGGGCAAGGGCATTTTCGCGTACCAGATGCTTAAAATTTTCAAAAGCGGCATGCGGGTCGATGGCCGCGGCAAGTGCTGTCGCGTACGGCGCGATCACCAGATCCTCGCTCAATCCCCGTTTCAGTCCGAGACCGGGAATACCGAATGCCGCGTATTGATAATTCAAGTGTAGATCGCGGCCGTTGTACGCGGCTTCGGAAATTCCCCACGGAACATTGTTGTTATTGCCGTATTCAATCTGTCGTTCGACCACCGATCTATAAGTTTCATGCAATAACGTTCCGTCGAAATCGCGCATTACCAGGATCGGCATCAGGTATTCAAACATCGTTGCCGTCCACGAAACGAGTGCTCGCCCAGAATCCACAGGCGTTTGCGGTCGCCCGAGGCGAAACCAATGCTGCTGAGGAACATCGCCCTTGGCAATAGCGACAAAGCTCGCGAGTCGTGACTCGGAGGCCAGCAGGTCGTAAAAGGAATTATCAAGCTTTTCGTCTTCGACACGATAGCCGATCGCAAAGATCTGGCGTTCCTTGTCGAGCAGAAAGCGAAAGTCCATTTCGTCCGCAAGACGCTCGCTAACGGCGGCGATCGTATTCATCCGCTCAAGTAGTGTCGGGGCATTATCGGTAGGGTGCGTAGTATTTGGCGTGCCGATTTCCGTCGGTCCTAACGCCCGCTCGCTTAACTCGGCCAGGTGAGAGATCGAATGGAATTCCGAAATAGATTCCGTGAACGGCGTAAGTAGATCAAGATCTCGCCCGATCTCGAGTGCTTGGTGCAGCAGCGCATGCGACCAATACCGAACCTCGGCAAAATGCTCAACCCCGTATTCCTGCAACAGAGCACCCGTCATGTCATTGATTACAGCCGCGCGACGCCCTAGTAATGCGAGCAGTATCCGCCAGTCCTCGACCGACGCTGGTTTACGACCGTCGATCGCGGTCACACAGCCATCGATCTCCGCCCACAATTGTTTGACGCTTACAGCCTCGGTTCGCTGGCGCACGACACTCAGGCGTTTGGCTTCGTCCCGCATCATTTTGATCGTGTCCGTCAGGCCCAAGATCAAATGATGGCCGAGCAGCGGACGCGTTGAAATGTCGAGAACGGATTGTTTGAGCGTTAATAAATGACCGGCGAGATTTCCGCTGTCAACCGTCGAGATATATTGCGGGTGAAGCGGTTCGAGTGTCTTGGTGTCATACCAATTCATGAACTGTCCGCGAAAACGGGTCAATTCCTCGAGCGTTGCCAGCGTGAGTTCGAGCCGTTCGGTCAATTCGGTCACACCGAGATACCCGAGGTCGAGCGCAGCGACGGTTGAAAGCAAGAGCAAGCCGATATTTGTTGGTGACGTTCGATGAGCGATGACCGGCTTAGGGTCCTCCTGAAAATTGTCGGGCGGCAGCCAATTGTCTTCCTCGCCGACGAAGGTTTCAAAAAAACGCCACGTCCGCCGCGCTATCAGCCGAGCCTCCGCCCTTTCAACGATTGTAATTTCTACGTGTTTCGGCGGCAACGGGCGGCTGATCAAATAGGCGATGACAGGCGACAAAAACCAAAGCACAAGAAACGGTCCGGCAACCGTCAGGGCAGACGGCCGCTCGGTCGCGATCAATGTCAAACAAATGATCGAAACTGCAGGCGCCGCCCACATGAACCGCAAAAAAGCGGGCAGATCATGGCTGTTTCCCTTTTCCGACTGCGCCGCCGTCGTCCACTCAAGCAAATTTCGGTGCGAAATTAACTTTCGGTAGAGAGTTCGCACTATCGCATCGGTTTGCAGATATGCCTGGTGAGGAACACAGATTATGTTGAAACCGACCTGAGCAGCATTCAGCTTGAGATCCTTCCAAATGCCAAGCAGATGACTTTTTCGCGTGGTGTTGCGTGGTGCCGACCGAAGTATCAAACTTGTATGCAGGTCCGAAAACAGCGGGAATGCGAGCAAAACCAAAGCAAAGAGCGACCACCAAAATGGCGAGCCGGGAACAACTGTCCAAACGGCGACGAACCACAACAAAACAGCCGGAGCAACCAGGCTGCGGCGTAAATTGTCCAATATTTTCCAACGCGAGATAAGCGGAAGGTGGTTTTGCACGCCGCGGCCGTTTTCGTCGGGCACGGACGGAAACATCCACCGTGCGATCTGCCAATCGCCGCGCACCCAGCGATGACCGCGCTCAGCGAAGCTATCGAAAATGGTCGGGACATCATCTATCAATACGATGTTCGTGACTAGGGCGCAGCGGGCGAACAGGCCGTCAAAAAGGTCATGGCTGAGAATCGAATTTTCGGGTGAGCGCCCCGCGATCACCGAGACAAATGCGTCGACGTCGTAAAGGCCTTTGCCGGTGAATATTCCCTCGCCGAACAGGTCCTGGTAAAGGTCCGACGAGGCCGTCGTGTATGGGTCAATGCCCGAGGCACCGGAAAATATACGCGAAAACGGTGAACGATTGGCGCTGGTCAGGGAAATGCTTACACGCGGCTGAAGTATCCCGTAACCTTTCGTGACCCGGCGCGTTCGTTCGTCAAATTGTGGGCGATTAAGCGGGTGCGTGGCCGCTCCGACGAGTTTTCGAGCCGCGTCGCGCGGCAGTTGTGTGTCGGCGTCGAGCGTGATGACGTATTTAATGCCGGCCAGAAATTCCGTTTCGGCCGTCGCGATTATAAAGCTCGTGTTCGCGGCCCCGCGAAGGAGGCCATTAAACTCCTGCAATTTTCCACGCTTTCGCTCCCAACCCATCCATTTCTTTTCGCTCGCGTTCCATAGCCTTCGGCGGTGAAAAAGATGAAATCGAGCCGAATCCTTGGAATAACGCTCATTTAGGTCTTGGACACCACCGATCGCCGCTTCCAGAATGGCAAAATCTGTGACGGTTTCCTCTATTTCCGCATCGGCAAAATCGCCGATCAAAGCAAAAAAGATGTTTTTGTCCTGATTGGCAAGATAATAAACTTCAAGCTTTTCGAGCAGCTCATCAACCGCCAATTCGCTAGTGAAAAGGGTGGGAATTACAACCATGGTTCTAGCATCTTCAGGGATACCGTCCATCGTTTTCATTCGCGGCAAAATAGTCGGAACCAATTCCAATGAAAAGATCCAATTCAAAAAACTCAATACAACATCGGCCGCCGGAATCAGTGAAAGGACGGCGAAACCTGCGAGAACGGGCAAGGTCGCTCCGAATCGGGCAGCGATAGTTGTCAAAGCAATAACCGACAAAAGCGTCAATATGCAAAATGAACCAAGATAGATCTTTGCCGGATGACGCAGCACAAAACACATGATCGCCTGCGCATATTTCGGTCGGTAATCAAAGCCACGTTCGAGTTCATTGATTCCGTCGTCAATCAGGTAAAACCCAATATGGGCCTTTCTCTCATTGTTCGGGTGCGATGCTTTCGCATTTTCAGCAAGTTCGACAACCCGATGTGCGACATCCATTTCGCTCGCACTGGACCGCTTGCTCGTACGTTCGATAATTCCGCGATACCGGTTGCGCGTCACAAAATTCATTTTCGAATATGCTCCGGCCGGGTCACATTCCAGGATCGGGTCGATCAGGTTAACGCTTTCAAAAAATTCCTCCCAATCGAGCGTCGAGAGCAAACGCATGCTCGTAATAATGTTACCGACCGTGACCTGGGTGGCAGCTTGCCGCTGAAGTTCCAGTTGAACGATCTGAGCTGTGTTCGTTCCGTTTTTGAGCAGATTTTGTTCAATCACTTCGCATGCTTGAGCGATCACAGGGTCCTGTTCGCGAAGTTGGCGAGTCAGCTGCACAATAAAAGCGTCCGTTGGTGCCTTTCGTTCCTCCAGGTGCGTCTTAATAAAGTACGGCAGCTCGGTGGGATCTGAAGCGGCAAGATCGATCAATTCTTCGGCAAGGGCATCAGCTCCTTCACGCTCGCGGCGCGACTTGATAATTAGCGAGGCGAGCCGACGCAAATTCTCGACGAGTACGATTCGCAGCGTGATCGCAACGGCCCATAGTTCTCCGATCTTCAGCGGCGTCGTTTGCTGATAAGCGATGAGAAAACGCCGCAAAGTCTCGGCGTCGAGCCGGCTGTCGGTATGGGATACGATCTCGAGGGCGATCGAGTAAATTCGCGGGTAACCGGCAAGATCGCCACGGGGCAGTTTCGGCAGCTCAAAGTAATATCCGAAAGGCAGGTCCTCACGGATCTCGCGCACCTGTTCCTCGACAATGTGAAAATTATCGACCAGCCATTCGGCGGCCGGTGAAATTACGCGCTCACGCCGGACCGCGTCGGACAAAGTGCGATAGGCATAAAGGAGAACTCTTCCGTTTTCTTCGAGACGTGGAAGCAGCCTCCGAAATTTTCTCGGCTGGGTGGTTTGTTTTTGTTCAAGGGCAAGCTCAGCGGCAAACTGTTCGAGACGTTCAACGCTGTACAGTTCCGCCCGGATCGCTTCGTCAGATTGAATAGACTGGGACCTTAATTTCCCTAATATTTCCTGCGCAAAACTCGTAATGCCCCCTTGTTACCGCGTGTTACCTTTCCATCTTATTAGATTCTCGGTAAATACGCCTTCAAGGACGGTGCATCAGCGATTTTATTCGTATACCGCGAGCAGATCGCGGTAGCCTCAAGAACTGTTCTTTTGATAAGGTAAAGATTTATCAACTCAGTCTGAAAATTGTATCGAAAATCCTATGGAGGTCCACCGCGAGATTTATACTAGCTTAGATTATGCTGGCCGACCTTCGACTGTGATGATAGTGTCGCGGAATGAGAGGCATGGGAAATAGGAGCCGATTGATCGTCGATGGCAGTTTGTAATCCTCGTCCGGCTTGACCAGATAGGCGTTCGCTCCGGAGTCTAGTTCCATTTCGCGATCAACGTCGCGAAACAAAACACTATACATGATGATAGGCGTGGTTTTGTCGGATTTGCGAATCCGATCGCAAAGTTGCGAGCCGGTGATCGACGGTAGACAGTATTCCAGGACATATAGGTCGATGCTTTCGGAGTCGACCAGTTCGATCACCTCAGCAATCTCACTATGGCAAACTATCTCGAAATAGTTTCGAACACCGGCAAACAACTGCTTAAATTCATTGCATGCATTCTTATCACTATCGACATATAAGATCCGCGGCAGAGTTTTTTCGGCCATTCCTGCAACCTCCAAGGCAATCTCTAACAGCTTGATTCTTGCGCAAAAATGCTACAGGAATTGGTATTCTTTCGAACATTATCGGAGAAATTATGCACTGATACTGCTGCCTAAAACGAAAAAGAGGAGGGATTCCCGGGAGCGATTTCCTCAGACTGTGCTCTCGTTTAATGGAATCCCTTTTTGGTGGCTTGGAGTGTGTTCCGTTTGACCGGAACGGAGCTTATTATCGACAGCAGCGAACCGGGCGTTAGGCCACAGCCCGCTGCTCAAAACTTTGTCTTAGAACGCGTTGGCCATTTCGAGATAGCATCCGCACGCAGAATCTTCCATCTTCCCGCGGTCGCGTATCGACAGTCCGCCACGAGAATAATCGATAAGACGGCTCTTTCTCATTTCAAGTGCGATACACGTCACGCTCGGCCGATATACACCTAGGATCCTGGCGATCTGCTCATGCGTCAGCTTGAGCGTTTTCTTACCACAGCGATCCTGCACGAGCAGCAGCCAAGTGCACAAACGTTCCCTGACCGAATGGTACATATTGCAGATCGCTCGCTGCGAGATCTGGCGGATATAGTGGTCCAAGTGCGGCGAAAATACTGACGCGAGCTCTGGCTTGACCCGCAGCATCTTCTTAAACCCCTGAGCATCGATCTTAACGGCCGAGCCGGCCTGCGATACCTGGGTACAATTGGCAACACGCGAGGAACAGATAAGTGATGAGACTCCGATCGCACCTTCGCGCCCGGTGATCGCTACTTCGACCATCCGCCCGTCCTCTAGTGTCCGCAGTTCGGAGATGACAGCCGTTTCCGGAAAATATAGATAGTCAAGGCGTCCGTCCTGCATATACAGATACTGGTCCTCTTCCAAAAAGACGGCCCGAAGCGATGGTTTCAACGCTTCAAAAAGGTCCGACGGCAACGAATTAAGAATTGCGTTGCTGGATGAGGAGACGGGAGCCGATCCCGTCCGCGATTCGGTCCGGCGAACCAAGTCGCCCGACGATCCTGTGTTGGTTTTGTAATTGAAGTCGTCAAAACTTATTGAATTATCGATACTAAATGAATTAATACGTTCCATGGTTTCCCCCTTTTGCTTTAACAAGCTCAAATTCAAGCATTCTTAATCTCGAGCATAACGACGCCGACAGGTTGGCTGTAACCTGTTTGGAATGCCCGCGTCATTTTGACGTTCGCGTCAAAATTGGACCTTCCCGAAGTACATTTGAGACTGAGACGTTCCGCTGCCTTGCGGCTCTTAACAAAAGTCTTAAAGTATCGTTCAAACGCCACCACGTCCTCGAAGCCTTTTATGTCGTCAAAAAAATTACGTCCGACCATCTGGGTCGCGAGATCATCGACTGCTTCGGCCGTGTGAAAATTCGAATGAAGAACCGTACCATCATCCTCTAATTCAAATGTCCAGAATATGTTGTTTTGCATCTGACCTTTGAGCACCCTGGCTCCCTCAGTATGTTTATGGCTCTTAACCGAAATATTTCTCTCAGTGTAAGAATTCTAAGTGATGAGGAATCCCGCGGTGGATTCCTCATCGTTCCCCCTTGATCTCCGTCGCTCATCACAGCAACGCCGCGTTTACCCTCAGTTACTTACGAGTATGCTCTCGATACTCAAGTTCGAATATTGGGATAATGCGTAAAATTTATAGGGAAAATCCCTACCGATATAGAACCGGAATTATCGTGAGATACAAGTAATTATTGAGGGAAATGGGGATTTGGGGCCGCACGACGATCGCTAGTCATCGAGCAGCCAGCGGCGAGCATCGGGAACAGCATTATAAGCTTTGACGTCGATTCCCAAACCGCGACTTGCGGTGTCGCTGTAATTATCTTGTTGGCGACGATCGAGTGTGGGTTCGACCACCGCTATTTTTAGCCCTTCAAACACCAATTCCCGGAGCTTGGAACCGACATTTTTATTTCTGGCTGGCGAAAGAGCCTCGGGTATGTCCCCGACGAGCAAAACCCGATGGTAGTTAAGCTCACGGCACTCGGCTATGACTTCGCGCAAATAGGCCACCGCGATGTCGACAGAGAATATCTCTGTCGTCACCTCAACGAATAGGTAATTAGGCCGCTCGTCGAACTTCAATTCGTACGGTTTGGTGGGGAAAGCCATCACGAACACTCTCTTGAATTTTTAAAAGAATTAAGGAAACAGCAAAAAAATAGCGCAAATCAGCGCGGTTTTCAAGGTATTTATTTCACAGACGGTTGGAATCAGCTTTTGGACTATTTATTTCGAGTGGTCGTGTACCAGAAACAGAGCAGGCGGTACCCGACCTCAGGAATCCTGCATCCAGCCCTGCAGAATAGCGTACCGGACAATATCGATCCGGCTGGAGATACCTAATTTCCGCATAGCATTAGCCTTATGCACCTCGATCGTCTTTACGCTCAGTTCCAGGCTGACGCCGATCTCCTTGTTGCTATATCCAAGTGCTATTAAACGGAGCACCTCAGACTCGCGGCCCGTGAGCTGCTTTTTGTTCTCGCCCCGCAGCGATGTAGTAGTGGCCGCGTAGCTTCCCATCACCCGATTTGTCAGTTCCGAATCCAGATACGCCTTTCCCTCGGCGACAACCCGGATAGCATTGATGAGATCGGTCGGCGCACTCTGTTTTAGCACGTAGCCGCTCGACCCCGCGGAGATCAATTGTTGTAGATACCCGTCATCGGTATGGCGGGTCAGGGTGAGTATCTTAATCCCGGGACATTTCAAACGCACCCTTTTTGTGGCTTTCAGCCCGTTCAGCTTTGGCATCGAGATATCCATGATAATAATATCCGGATCGAGCCTGACAGCTTCGGCAACCGCCATTTCGCCATCATCCGCTTCACCAACCACTTCCATGTCCGGTTGAGCGTTAACGAGCAGTTTTACGCCTTCGCGAACTGTTTTGTGGTCCTCAGCGATCAAGATCCTAAGCTTGCGTTCCATATAGGTGTCTCACGCGAGCGGGACGCGCACAAAAATACTCGTCCCGTTGTTTTTCGATGTTTCGATTTCGATTTTTCCAGAAATTATTGACGCACGTTCCCGCATACCATGCAAGCCAAACCCTTTGCTGGCGTCACGATCCGCGTCGATCCGATGAGGGTCAAATCCGACCCCATTATCCTCGATGATCAACAGCACCTCATTTTCCCTTTTTTCGAGCAACACCGTTATACGATCTGCATTCGCATGCTTCGCCGCATTATTAAGAGCTTCCTGCGTGATGCGGTAGAGATTATTCTCGATATCCGCGCCCAGTTCGACATCTTTCAAACCGATCGTATCGAACTCGGCGAAGATTTCAGAGTGACGCGACCATTCACTCACGTAATTACCGAGGGCCTTAGTAAATTCCACATCGTCCAAAACGCTTGGCCGCAATTCCCACGCCAGAAAACTGACCTCGGTGTCGAGGTGTTCGGCGATCTCCTGAAGCCGATTCACTCGGCCCAGTATTACCGGATGCTCGGAACTGATATCTCGCAGCGACGCTATCTTAAGCCTCAGTGCCGTCAACCGCTGGCCAAGCTGGTCATGAATATCGCGTGCGATACGTCCGCGCTCATCCTCCTGAACAGTCAGGATCCGCCGCATCAACCGAAGGCTGGAAGCCTCCGCCAGAGCACGCTCATTCATTTGGGCGAGCAACTTTGCATTGGTGCCGATCAACTCCTCGGTGCGTTCCTCGACACGGATCTCGAGTTCGTCATGGGCCTGCTTTAGTTCGTCCGCCACCCGCTTTGTTTCAGTCAGATCACGGACGATCTTTGCATAACCTATAAGCTTTCGGCCGACATATACAGGTGTCATCTCACCGCTCGCGAAAAAACGCGAACCGTCTTTGCGGACGTGCCAACGGTCGTCGGCCGCGTGGCCCTTTTGCCGCGACGCGCGCATTTCTTTTATGTGCTGGCCCTTACCAACGTCCTCGGGCGTGAACAGCTTTTCAATGTGGCAGCCCAGTATTTCGTCTTTCTCGTACCCGAATATGAGCTCAGCACCCCGGTTCCACGCCTCGATCTTACCCTCGAGGTTGATCGACAGGATCGCATGCTCGGTCAGGCTCCACATCAGGACGCGCATCCGCTCTTCGCTCGTTCGCAATTGATCTTCGGCAAGCTTTCGCTCGGTTAGATCAGTCACGAGAACGTAAAAACCCCTAACCGTCCCATCTTCGGCAAAATCGGGTGTGTAAGAAAGTTGTACAAATCGACTACCGGCCTTTGGATAGTGGATGAGCGTCTCGATCGAGCATGTCTCACCAGCGAGCACCTGGTCGACCTTTGGCTGCACTATCTTATACGTTTTGACGCCGAGGAGGTCGCGCATGTGCTGGCCAATGATCTCGTTCTCGGGATGTCCAAACCATTCGGTGTATTGATGGTTGACGAAACGAAACCTGCGATCTTTATCAATATAGGATATCAGCCCCGGGACGGAGTTAGTTATTAAGCGAAGCTGGGTTTCCCTGCGGCGTATTCTTTCCTCAGTACTTTTCTTGTCGGTGATGTCTATGTCCACGCCATACATTCGTACCGGTTTTCCGGAATCGTCCCTCTGTATCGTAGCGTTCGATTCGATCCACTTTATTCCACCGCCTTTTTGAACGATCCGAAACATATCGGTATGTCGATCATCGGCGGACTCGAGCCCTGCCTCAATACTGAGTTTTGCCCTATCGCGGTCGTCAGGATGGATATGCGAAAGCCAAAAAGCCTCATCGGGATCAGTTTCATAACGATTCGAACCGTAGATCCGCCACATTGTCTCGGACCAATAAGTTCGGCCAGTCGCCACATTCCAGTCCCAGACCCCGACGTTTCCAGCTTCTTGAGCAAGTGAATAGCGTAATTCTGATTCGCGAAGGCTTTTTTCTGCCGCGTTGCGTTCGGTTATGTCAGTATTAGTGCCAAACCAACGCACGATCTTTCCGTCATCGTCCCTGATCGGCATTGCCCGTGAAAGAAACCAGCGGTATTCCCCGTCTTTACCCCGCAATGGAAATGTATCTTCCCATTCCTCACCCGAAGCGATGAATTTTTTGAAATACTCGGTTACCCTCCCGACATGATCCGGATGATGAACCGCCTGCCAGCCCCAACCCTGCATTTCTTCGAGCGTCGTGCCGGTATAGTCGTACCAACGCTGGTTGTACCAAAAGATCCAGCCATCCGCGTCCATCATCCATGCGAGCTGAGAAATATTATCGGCCAGATCCCGAAAGCGTTCTTCGGATTCGCGCAGCTTTTTTTCAGCATGTGAGCGCTCCGTTATGTCCTGGATAACAGTCAAAGCACAAGGTTCACCCCCTACCTCGATGCTTTCGGCTGAGAGAAGCCCTATGACCTCACGGCCGTCCTTGACCCGGAATCGATACTCGACGTTGCGAATTTCCCCCGTCTTTTTGACGGTTTCGATCTCCCGCTCCCGATCTTCCGCGTTCGCCCATAGTCCCAGTTCTATGGTTGTTTTCCCGATCGCCTCGTCACGGGTAAATCCGCTAACATTTTCAAATGTTTGGTTGATTTCGATGATCTTGCCTGTCTCTAGTGACGATATTGTCAGAGCAAGCGGACTGGAATTAAATGCTTTGGCAAAACGTTCTTCCGAATCCCGAATTTGTCGTTCTGTTTGCTTGCGCTGGGTGATGTCACGAGCGACCCCGATAAAAAATCGAGTTCTGTTCTGAACATATTCGCCAAAGGAGATCTCGAGCGGAAATTCGCGGCCGTCTTTGTGTCGAGCAGAAACTTCAATGCTCGCCCAATTGAGCTTTCGTTCCCCGCTCGTCAGATAACGCTCGAACCCTTTGCGATGCTGCTCCCGCATCGCCTCCGGCATCAGCATCATCAAGGATTGACCGGTCATCTCCGCCTCGCAGTAACCAAAGATCCGCGTAGCTGCCGCATTAACAAATTGTATTATGCTGCCCGCGTCGATCCTTATGATCGCGTCCGAGGCCGTCTCGGTTAAGATCCGATAACTCTCTTCGGATTCGCGCAGGGCGGTGAGCGTTTCGTTACGCTCGGTCACGTCGCGAAAGACCACGACCAGCCCTTTTATTTCTCCGTCTTCGCGTAAAGGCGACGAGCTATATATCACATCAAAGAAAGATCCGTCCTTTCTAATAAAAACGTCATCGTGATCTTTGATCGATCGTCCATGCTGTAAAACCTGAGACCCTGCGCATTCTTCCGCCGGAAACGGAGTCCCGTCACGATGCAAATGATGCGTAACGTTGTGCATGTTGCGCCCGGCAAGCTCTTCAAACGTCCAGCCAAAGAGAATCTCTGCCGTGGGATTCATCGAGGTTACCAGACCGTTCGCGTCAACGGTATACATACCCTCGCCCATATTCATCAAGACGGCATTATCGAAGGCGATGGATCTGCTCCGAGTGCTTCGCGGGCGGGAGCTCCTGACGCGTTCGATCGTCGGCCGGCCAACAACGCTGTCAGCCGTTGGCAGGTCACCCTCAGGCATCGGAATTTTGTCGAGTTTGTCGCGCATCGATTCTTATTCGATCAAATTCTCAGAAAAGTCTATAACGCTAATGCGAAAAAATGAATCCCGTGAACTTATGATATCGAAAAAAAAGTGCGTTGCCATTCGGCAAACGCACGCAGGACGTCTCAAACGTCAAATTGGACAGATCTTCAGCAACGATAGAATCTCTTCTAAATACTTTATCGATTGTATAACCGCATACATTTCGGGCATTTTTTCAGGACCACAGCCAATGTTCGCTCTATGTCCGGGCAATCTCACCACGGTTGGCCCAGCCAGCTTATGAGTCGCCGTTTAATCGATTTTCTATGAGAGCCTTTGTAAAGTATGCCCCTGGAACTTAAAGATCGATTGATCGTCGGTCTGAAATATTTCAATTATTTGAATTTTTTTGTCTTAAAACGATCCCCTGCGGCGTCTATCATTTATAGGGCTGTTTTACTTGCGCAATACCTCAAGCGAGGTGCTCCTAAATAATTCGGCCGAAATCATCTGATCGCAGGTATCGGACATCTAAAACGAACTAACTTCCTTTTTGATGCGTATAACCAAAAGATCATTTGAAGTTAAAATGTCTTCGCAAGCGGTGAATTATGAATTCGAAGGTTATAGGTTGCTCACGAACGAGCGGCTTTTGCTTTATGATGGCCAATCAGTTGCTCTCAAACCGAAGGTGCTGGAGACTTTGCTCGCACTCGTTCGAAATCACGGACGCGTAATCGAAAAAGCTGACCTGATGACCCAGATCTGGGGCGATAGCTTTGTTGAAGAAGGAAATCTAAGCCAATACGTTTTTACGCTCCGAAAGATCTTCGGCGAAAATCCCCGGGAACATCGATTTATTGTCACGGTTCCCGGTCAGGGTTATAGCTTTGTCGCAAAAGTCCGGGAAATTCTCGAAGCAGGCAAAGCGGACGCGTCGAATAATGGTCATTCGACAAACGGCCATATCAAGTCTCTGGCCGTGTTGCCGCTAAAACTTTTGATACGGGAAAAAGCCGCGAAAAAAGAATATCTCGGTCTTGCGATCGCCGATTCCCTGATCACACAGCTCAATGCGAGCCACGCCGGATCGATCTATCCAACCGAGGCCGTTCTAAAATATGTCGAAACTGAAAAAGACGCGGTTTCTATCGGCCACGAGCTGGGGGCCGATACGGTTTTAAGCGGGTCTATTCAAAAATCCGGCGGCATTGTCCGTGCCAGCCTTCAGCTACACAAAGTAGAAACGGGTATTGTGCTGTGGGCAAGCAAATTTGAATGCCGATCCGACGATCATTTTGAACTTCAGGACCGGATCTCAGAAAGGGTAACAGCGGCCCTGACGTTGAGACTAAACAACAGTCTTTCTCTTCAAAATACACTAAAAGATCCGGAAAATTATCAGTCCTTTATTAAATACAGATTTTTCTGGGAATCCCGCACCGAGGAAGGATTGTTGGCGAGTTTGAACGGAGCAAAGGAATTGGTTGCCGCGGAGCCTGATTTCGCGCTCGGCCATGTTGCTGTCGCCGATTCATACCTCTTGCTTGGTCATCATGTTTACCTCGCACCCCACAAGGTCTTTCCGGCAGTCAGAGAAGCTTTGGACAAAGCTCTCGAATTGGACCCCGACTTGGCCGAAGCCTACGCCACAAAAGCCGACTATACCTTTATTACTCGTAACTGGAGACAGGCCGAACTTTTGTACCAACAGGCGATAAGGCTTAAACCCGAGTATCCATCAGCACATCACTGGTACGGATGGTTTCTGATGATGATGGGACATTTTGATGAATCGCTGGAGCAGATCGAACACGCCCAAAAGCTTGACCCGGGTTCTCTCTATCTCGGAGTGGTGCGCGGCATCCCACTATATTACAAACGACTGTTTGATCAGGCGATCAAGCAGTTTCGGCTGATATTAGAGATTGACCCCAACTATAGCCGAGCCCGCTATTATCTCGGTACGGCGTTATTCCACTCGGGTGAGCAGGCAGCCGGAATAGCCGAATTTGAAAAAGTCGTGAAAGCCGAGCCAATACAGCAAACCTTTGGTTTACTTGGATACTGTTACGGAGCGGCCGGTCGACACTCGGAAGCCCGGGAAATCCTGCGGCACCTCGACCGGATAGAAAGCAAACGATATGTAACGCCGTATGTGCGGGCCTGGGTTCACAATGGTTTAGGCGAAACGGAGGAGGCCCTAACACAGCTTGAAAAAGCCTTTGACGAAGGCGCGATCTGGCTGGCCTGGGTTAATATTGATTTGCATTTTATTAATCTCCACCAAGAACCCCGATTCCGCCGGTTAATTCAAAAAATGAATTTTCCGTCCCTCTGACCTTACCTGCCGCGTCCGTTCATGATCAAAGTTCTCGGTGGATTATCATTTTCATAATGATGAAATGATATTTTTTATCATTATTTGATCACTGCCAGCTTTATCGTCTTAGTCTCGCCGCCGACTTCGCCCCTTAAGATATTATAAATAAACGCTTTAGATGCTCCGCATGGATCCTCCCGTCAATGGCACACCTATTGACAAAGTAAAGCCAGGCGAGAATCTCAATGCCTGCGAACGAGGTTCTCGTCAGAATTTATTTTCGATAGGAGAAAGATATGAAGAACATTTTATTAGCGGCTGGTCTGCTATTTGGATTGGTGCTGACGTCGTTTGCCCAATCAAATGCAGGACGCATCATAGGAACTGTTTCCGATGCGAGCGGTGTGATCGCCGGTGCCACCGTTCTTATTACTGACAATCAAACTAAGAGGGACCGGACGGTCGTAACCACCGGCGATGGAACCTTTACAGTGCCCCAGCTTGAATTCGGCACATACACCGTCAAGGTCACCTCGACCGGACGCAAGGGCTATATCGCCAACGACGTCAAGATCGACGCCGGACGCGAATATTCGATCAATATCATGCTCGAGGTTGGTGATGTCAACGCCGAGGTGACCGTGACAGCCGGAGCCGACCTGCTCAACAGCTCGAACGGCGAATTGAGCAATACGGTCAGTACGCGACAGATCGAAGAGTTGCCCCTTAACGGTCGTAATCCGTTGAGCCTGATCACTCTACAGGCCGGAACGGCCGCCAACGGTTCGCAGGGCACGTCAATCAACGGCCAACGGCCGTCGGCACCGAATATCACGCTTGACGGGCTTAACATTCAGGACAACTTTATTCGAGCGAATGCCTCGAGCTTTACACAGATCGCACCTTCGACCGACGACGTGTCAGAATTTACGGTTACGACTCAAAACGCTGGTGCCGAACAGGGCAGCGGAACCGCTCAGATCCAACTCGTAACGCCTCGCGGCCAGCACGACCTTCACGGAGCTCTCTACGAATACAATCGTAATTCGGCATATGGAGCGAACGATTTTTTCAACAACCGGTCGGGTGTTCCGCTCGGATTTCGGAATTTTAACCAGTTTGGCGGCAAGGTATCGGGGCCGCTGCCGTTACCATATTTTGGCGAAGGCGGGCCGTACTTCACGAAGAACAAAGGATTCTTCTTTTTCGACTACGAAGGGCTGCGCGACATTTCGCCGCAACCCACGACGCGTACGGTTTTGACAAACTCCGCTCGCCAGGGCCTCTTTACCTACACGGACAATGCCGGAGCGAAACAAACGATCAACCTATTTGGCATCGGAACGACCGGAACAAATCCGCCTGCGGGAATCAACTCGCTGATCCAGAGCCGTTTCCTGGCCAAGATACCGGTCGGAAATTCGACCAACGCGGGCGACCAGCTCAATACGACCGGATATGATTTCACACAAAAGACAACGAATCATACGGACCAGGTCAAGATGCGGTTCGATTACGATATTAATGACAAGAATACGTTAAACCTCGTGATCTTTCGCGGTAAGGGAAACGCCCTCATCGCGGACTTTGGTGACGCAAACGGGTTTAGCCCGACGCCAGCCTCCGGTTCGAGTACCAACGATAAATTTATTGTCGGAGCTTACCGCATGACGCCATCAGCTAGTTTTTCAAACGAGATTCGCCTCGGTTATACGACGAGCTTTCCGAGCTTTCCAAGAACCGATCCAAACCCGGTGAGTTTCTTCGTGCTGCCGATGGTGACAAATCCAGAAACCACATTTTTGAAGCAGGGCCGGCACACCAAAACGTCCACGTTCCAGGACAACGCGGATTACACTGTCGGCAATCACTCTTTCCGTTTTGGCGGCGAATATAACGTGATCCGTGCGCTGCGATTGAACGACGGTGGCATCCTGCCTACCTATACGCTAGGCACGAGCACGAATACACCGCAGATCGTAACCTCACAATTTACCAATCCGGCGCTCTTCCCAGGCGGCATCGGTACCACCGGACGCTCGCAGGCAAACGCTCTCTATTCACTGGTCGGCGGCATCGTGACGACTCAGGCACAGACGTTCAACGTGACCTCGGCGACGTCGGGATATGTACCCCTAGTTGGATTTAGGCAGGATTACGCTTACGAAAGTTTCGCGTCGTACATCGCCGACCAATGGCGTGCAAAACCGAACTTGACGTTCAATCTCGGCCTGCGTTACGAACTGTGGTTTCCGGTCCGCGAGCGCAACGGCGTTATCGCGGAGGTGGCCATTCCAAAGGGCACCGACCCGATCGCCGCGCTTCGCGATCCGAACGGTTCCGTCCAGGTCGTGGGAGGAAACGCCGGCAACCATCAGTTGTTCAACCTCGACAAGAATAACTTTTCGCCGAACATCAGCGTCGCCTATAGCCCGAATCCGAACGGCGGCCTTCTTGGCGCTCTCTTTCCGGGCAATGGAAAGTCGGTGTTCCGCTCCGGTTTCCGCATCAGCTATTTCAATGACGAGTTCCTCAAGGCACCGTCCGGCGAAGGCGACCAAAATCCCGGCCTACGGCTGAATACGTCAAGGGCAAACCTCAATGAACGTGCCGATGCACCTGGAACGATCGCAACCCCGGCTGTCCTCATTCCTAGGACGTTCGCGGATCTTAAACAAAACGTTTCGCTGACGCAGAGCCTAATCACGGTCGACCCGAATATCAAGGTTCCTGAAAACTTCGAATATAATGTCAGTTTTCAACGAAATATCGATTCGAATACAGCGATAGAGTTTCGCTACGTCGGAGCCTTCAGCCCTAACGCGACTCGGGAAACAAACGCCAACCAGGTAGAGATCGTCAAGAACGGATTTCTGGCCGACTATTTCCGTGCCCAGAACAATTGCCGCGTGCAGGGGGCGTCGATCAATCCTACGGCGGT
Organism: Pyrinomonadales bacterium; assembly: GCA_038245555.1. Lineage (GTDB taxonomy): Bacteria > Acidobacteriota > Blastocatellia > Pyrinomonadales > Pyrinomonadaceae > OLB17. The sequence continues at coordinate 24,265 of JBBRSH010000048.1, forward strand.
AAATCCGCTGCTCGTGTGCACGAATGCGAGCTACAATCCGGCCATTGCCGGCAGTCAGCCACTGACCGTCTTTCCGAATCTCGGTTCGGTCAGCGGTGTCGGAGCAGGAGGCCTCGCCAATACAACTGGCACGACCAACGCGACGATCCTCAGTCTCATTCAGGGCGGAACCCCGGGCCAGCTCGCCGCGCAGTACATCGGTCTTGGTGCCGACGGTACTGTGCCGTTTCGGGCAAATTCCAACCTGCTTCTCACTGGTTTGCTGAACAACAGCGGAAAATACAACTATAATGGTTTGCAGATCGAACTGCGTCGCCGTTTCTCTCAAGGTCTCTATTTTCAGGCAAACTACACATTCCAAAAGACGTTGACCAATTCACCGGGAGTCGATCAACGCCGACAGGAATTTGAGCTTGATGCGACCCGTCCAGAACTTGAATACGGTCGTGCACAGTATGACCAGACGCATGTCTTTAACTTTAACGGGATCTATGAATTACCGTTTGGTAGAGGCAAGCGTTTTCTCTCGAACGGCGGCTTGGTGAACGCCATATTCGGCGGGTGGCAGTTCAACGGTATCGTTAGACTTGCGAGCGGCTCTCCCTTTGGCATCTTCGACCCGCGAGGCACACTGAACTACAATACCCAGTCGGCCCGCAATCCGGCTAATTCGAGCCTTTCAAAGGCGGATATCAAGAACCTGGTTGGGATTTTCAAAACATCGAAGGGCATCTATTTCATAGATCCCAAGATCATCGACCCGGTTACCGGACGTGCGTCGAACGGCTACGGTCAGCCCACGTTCGCCGGACAGGTGTTCTCTAACGTCGACCCGGGAAAAGTGGGCAATGTCGAACGGTTCTTCCTGAATGGGCCGGTCTATTTTAATGTGGACGCTTCGCTGTTCAAGAATTTCCGCATTACCGAAAAAACGCGATTTCAGATCCGGGCCGAGGCATTTAACCTGTTCAACCGTACAAATTTTGCGTTGACGGCAGGACAGCAACTACAAAACATCAACAGCGCGACTTTCGGTCGGCTGGGGGTCGACTTCTCGCCTCGTGTTATCCAGTTTGCGGGACGCTTTGAGTTTTGAGACCTTAACAGACGTTTCAAAACCTGCTCTGTAAATTAAGGAAGCCGTCGCGGGACGGCTTCCATTTTTTGTGATGTTTCGACAAATGAAGGATCCAAGTCTGATCGGAATCCCAATCGGCAGCAGGTGGATCGTATGAGGTCAATGCCGGGTAATAGTCCGGCAGAGTAGTGATCACGATCCTCATCATCGCTAGCGAAGTATTTTTAGTAGCTTGACCAGCCGCACGCCGCTGTCCCAATCGGCTTTTTTGCCGGTGAGAATGTGTAAGTTTGTTTGGAGCAAACTCGCGGGTGGAGGAGCGTCGAGGCCGTCCCACAAAACGACAACACGTTGCTCTAATATAGCCATCGCCACGCTGATCTCGGCCAACCGAATGCCGCGAAGCTCAAGCTCGCCGTTCTTATTTGCGACGGCGTCATCGGCATCAAGCAAAAAAACGGCCGCCCGGCATCGATGGATCGCCTCTAGTTCGGATTGGGAAACGAAATCGCCGCCGGAGGCCATTTGGCCGAATACGATCTCCTGAAAATCGGCTAATTCCAGAGCTGTCTCGATGTGTTTAAGACTGTCCGACCGAGCGCCTTGTGCAGTCGCCAGATAGATTCGCCCATTCTCGCCCCTCGCGACTGAGGTTGTCGGGTGATTTTTCTTTTGGGTCGGCCAGCGTACGGGCGAGGATGTCGCGTCGTCCGGTCGATTTTCGAGAAAGTCGACGAGCTCGTCGCGCTCGATCCGCAGGCGCGCCGGTTGTCCGCGCTTGCCGATCGTCAATGTGCCGAGTTCGGCGGCGTGACAAACGCTGAAGAAACTCACTCCTATTGCCTCGAGACTCTTTTCATCGTGCCGATAGAGATTCAATTCAGGATGCTCATCGTTCCAGTATTTAACCACGTCAACGCGTGTGATGATGTCGAGCCCCAGATTAAAAGATGATCTCAACGCCCCGACGTATGCCGGTATCGAACGCAATATCTCACGGTGGATCTCGCATTCGGGCTTTATCCGTTCGGCCAATTTTAGGCCTAGGCCTGCCAGACGGATCCGTTCACCTGAGCGCTCGACAACGCCCCAAAACTCATACGCGGCGATCTTTCGCGCGTCGAATACGCGACGCGGCTCGGCACTCATCGCTTCGATAAAGGTCACACCGGTGGGTTTGTTTTTTAAGAATCTAACAACCTCTCGAATATCATTTCCGGTCGCCAGGATCGGCAAATGTATGTCGGCGGCCGCTTCGGTTTGAACTATTCGGGCTACCTCGTCATAAACCTCGACAGGCTCGACAAGTTCGAATCGTCGAGAGTTCCGATCGGGTTTGATAAATATTCCGGTTCCGTTCTGGTAACCATTTGTTGCGATTTCCATTGATGTTATTTCTCACTACGCTTGGAGAGCCCCTCGGCTGTTCGATCTTGCCGTGTCGAGCTTAAATCGCTTGATCTTGGCATGGAGCGTCGTCATCTTGATGCCAAGCATTCGGGCAGCCTCGTTCGTTTTTCCGTTTGACAGGTAAAGAGCGTGGCGGATTATATCGGTTTCAAAATTCTGGATCTGCTCGTTGAGCTTAAATCCGTCACCGAAATGTAGTCGGTCCGGCGAGGTGATGCTCTCAACCTCAAAGAGCAATTTATTTACGAGCTCCTGAACAATGCCGATTCGCGGTGTGGTCACCTGCTGCCAGACCTCTTTAGTAATGTATGCCTCGTTGGGCTTATTGCGGCTGAACATATTTGACCTCTTGATTAAACTCAAACTCTATTAACTAACACTTGTGACTGCGGCGATTGACGGCGAAGTCTATTAAAAGAGTGCGGCCTGTGTCGCACTCCCTTATCGTCTTGCAAAAAATGAAAGGTAGGTCAGTTCCCCGTTGGGATCGTGAGGGTTCTAGGTTCGCGTTTACTTTTTGCTACATTTTCATTTTTTGGCAACTTGAACGACTGTCCCAAGGTGGGAGTTCGTACCTCACTCAAGTACCATTTATCCTCAACCTCGGCGAAAACAAGCTTGCCGTTTGAGTTCCAGTCGCCGGAACCCGGTCCCGCCACGCCAAGATAACTTTCCTGCCCGGTTTTTGCATTCCTGATTAAAAACGTCGACGCACCCAGTCTGGAACTGCTGATCCAGTAGTCGCCAGCCGGCAGCTTGCTTCCGCGTGCCTGGAAATCAAACGGGATATGGCTCAAATACCTCGTCGTACCCTGCGCCTCGGCCGACGTCATCATGACCAACCCCAAAACTATAGTTAAAAATGCCAGCGTTAATTTATTTCTCATGAGTACCTCCACTAACGTGTTATGAATTTATGTTCCGTTGAATGCCCGATCTTTTCACTTGGTTAAGATCCAGTCTTCTAAGGGACAATTACCTTTTTACACAACCGATACACCACTGGTCTTTAATTAAATTTGTTTTTTCTCAATTTTTCTTAATTCGTAGTTTATTGCCGAGCTGCAGACTTTTTTCTTAGATTCGTAACGCCAGCATTTCCCTCCTCCTCGAAGTCCATTTTTCGCACAAAAAAGACCTGAAAGGTTTTAGCTTTCAAGTCTCTTTGTGTGAAAAGGCGAACAACGAAAACAGCAGAATCCTGACGCCCGTAACTTATTGAAAACAATGGTGCCGTCTATAAGATTCGAACTTACGACCTATCGCGTGTGAAGCGAGTGCTCTACCACTGAGCTAAGACGGCTTGATAGATATTTTTATAAGGGCGGATCATCGGCCTTGGCTGAACGGTTCTCATCCGTGCGGCGGATCGTGCCGAGGTTTGAGTCCGTATAAAAATGTATACTTCCGGTCGCCGCGATGCCGTCCGGAACTTGCGGATCAGCGGTCACCGAATAGAACGCCGGTTTGCTTGCAGATTGATCCTCGACTGTCATGTTAAATACGTAACCATTGACAACCGGACGCTCGCCCTTAAAGGTCTCATCCATTCCGACAGATTTTATCAGATCGTCAAATTTGGCAAATTTTCCACGATTTTTGCCGGCATACTGCGCCTGAAAAATTCGGATCTTGTCTATCGTCTGGGCCGCAGCGGTTTCGTTACCGCTCTTCATCATCGCCTGCCAGCCATAGCCGCCGACGGCGATAAGCAGTCCGATGATCGCAATAACGATCATCAGCTCGATCA
>JBBRSH010000049.1:0-28360 GCA_038245555.1 Pyrinomonadales bacterium
CGCCCTCGGCGTGAACCAACATCGTGTAGGCTCGAGCAGTCCGTTCCCAGTTCCCGCGGCTCTCCATCGCAAAATGCCGGCCGCAGAGCGTGGCGATCTGGCCGACGCCGATGTCAGCCAGCTTGATCTCCAGTGCCTCGACGTAGATATCGGCGGTCCTCGGTGGGACATCCAACCCGTCGAGAATACAATGAACAAAAACCTTTTGGGCACCGGCCTGCTTGGCCATTCTAAGCAATGCGAACAGACTCTCCGTTGAAGAATGGACGCCGCCATCGCTCATCAGCCCGATGAGGTGGACTGCTTTCCCATTCGCCACCGCCTGAGCAAAGGCGTGCATCAGCATCTCGTTATTTGAGATCTCTCCGGTGCGGATGGCATCGATGATGCGGACACTTTCCGATCTCGCGACGCGGCCTGTACCGATATTGAGATGGCCGATCTCGGGATTTCCGATCGCTTCCGGAGATTGCCCGACGCGGGGGCCCGCCGCCGTCAGCGTGGTCATCGGAAAGTCGCGGCATATCTCGTCATAAAACGGAGTATGAGCCATGGCGATCGCATTACCCTCCGCGTGAGGAGAATATCCCCAGCCGTCGAGTATGATCAGGGCAAGCGGTCTATTGATCGGAGAGGTCATTCGGTTTGAATTAGATGTGAACGGGTGCCGGAACGGTCAAAACGAAACTACGCTCAAAGTATAAACGAATTTCGTCGATATCACGCAAGATTTTTGTCAATACGCATCTGAGGCCGCTTTCTCCATCCAGCGGTCAGGGCAATGGAGGGCCTCGAAACCATACTGCTCATAAAGCCCGTGTGCATCGCGGGTTGCGAGCACCCACCGGCGCAATCCTTGCAGTTCGGGGTGAGCGATGATCGTTTCCATCAGCCATTTGCTAAGGCCCTGGCCGCGAAACTCAGCAATCACGAACACATCACCCAAATATGCAAAAGTCGCCAGATCGCTGACGACGCGTGCAAAACCGATCTGCCGGTCTTCTGTGTAAAGCCCAAAGCATATCGAATTCTCGATCGCCGTGAGGCTTTGCTGTGGTGTTCGGTTCGCGGCCCAGTACGATTCCTCCGCCAAAAATCGTTGGATAGTGTCGAACTGCAGCCGAGCCTTATCAGTGCTGATAGTAAAACCGTCTCTTTCAGTTTCCATCTTCAGGCCGCCTCGCCAAGAATCGCCGTACATCGGCGCGGCTCTTCAAAATAATAACCTTTTTCTCCGGAAACGCCTCGAGGTCCGCGAGAAGACGGACGCGCCCCTCTTTTGGATAATTCCAAACCCACAGAATGAATTCGGGATCGAATCGTTCGTCGCATCCTTCGGCCATATCAGGCCGCCGGCCGTTCCGGTAGATCAGTGTTCGTTTCAGGATCCGATACGCACATAAGTATCGGGGCAGGTCGAGGAAAATAATCGTGTCGGCGTGACCCATACGCATCGCCCGGGTTGAACCGAAATTGCCATCCATTATCCACGCGTCTTTTTCTAGCTCGCGGTTCAAAAGTTCCAGCCATTCTTCCTTTGGTCTTCGAGTCCAGCCGGCCTGCCAAAATAGCTGGTCAAGATGAACCACCGGAATTGAGCGGCGTTCACCGAGCAGTCGCGAAAAGGTGGATTTTCCTGATCCGCCCGATCCTATGACCATGATCCGTTTCATACTCCAAGGATCCGGCGGGCGCGACTGCGAAATCCTGCCGTCGCTGCCTGCGGATATTTTGTCGCAACCAGCCGAAGCTCATCAAGCAGTTCGGGAGAATCCTACGCAACCTTTGCGGCAACCGTCATCGAAAACACACGAACAGCGACGGTTTCGGCTGGATCCGCCAGAAGGTTGTAACAAGCATCAAAGATGCGCCCCTCATATCGCTTCGGAATGTCGACGAACTGGAGCAGTCTCGCGACATTTCTCCGCACAGCGACATTTGCGTCGTCTCGTTCAAGCTGTTCGATAAGCTTTCCGAAATATGGTTTTACCAGGTCTGGGTGGCGTTCAATACAGTAGCTGACCGGCCAAGCCGCTCGCTGCGAGACTCGGTAAACCGGACCGAGCAACAGCTGCATCAATTCCTTAAACCGCTCGGTATCTTTACCGACATGATCGGCGATCTTCGTCGCCTGAGCTTTTGAATGAACTTCTAGAAGTGCGTCGCGGACGTTCATAAAATCGGGAGAATTATTGGCCCACGTTTACTGTTATTGACAAAGCCTTCTGCCATCCTGTTTTGCGCCTAATTCTCACATTCTGTGAAACCGTGTCAAAATACTTTTTGCTTATTCGTAGCTCATATTTGCCCGAAGGAATATGGCCAAACGAAAATCTACCGTTCGACCCGACCTCGCAGCCGGCTATTCTTGTCGAATCTTTATAGATCTCGACAAAGGCTCCTGCGAGACCCAATCCAGTCGCGTCGTTGACCTTACCTAGAATTGACTTAAGTGGAATTCTCTCTTCAGGAAGTTGAACCTCCATCCACCATCTTTGCGTTGTTTGTGAAGCCGTAAGGGGCGTGCACCGATGGTTTACGAGCTTTTGGCCACACACGAACGTTCCACAAATCCCGATCAGTAGCACGCATCGAAGGAGGGTCATATGCTTCTACATCAGTTAGCCAACTGATAAAACGCCTTTCGCCCCGGATACCTTGCCGAATCTCCGAGGTCCTCTTCAATCCTCAGTAGCTGGTTGTACTTCGCGATCCGGTCCGAGCGGCAGAGGCTGCCGGTTTTGATCTGGCCGGCGTTGGTCGCGACGGCGAGGTCGGCGATGAACGAGTCTTCGGTTTCGCCCGAGCGGTGCGAGATGACGGCGGTCATGTTATGTGTACGTGCGAGTTCGATAGCGTCGAGCGTTTCGGTCAGCGTGCCGATCTGATTGACCTTTATCAGGATCGAATTTGCGGTTCCTAGCTCGATGCCTTTTTGGAGAAACTTCACGTTGGTCACGAACAGGTCGTCGCCGACCAACTGGACGGTTTTTCCGACTCGGTCTGTCAGGTTCTTCCAACCCTTCCAGTCGTTTTCGGCCATTCCGTCCTCGAGCGAGATGATCGGATATTTTTTGCACCAATCTTCCCAATAAGCTGCCATTTCGTCTGGACTCAGTTTTCGCTTATCGCTCTTCTTGAAAACGTATTTCTTACCGTCAAAAAACTCGCTCGCGGCCGGATCTAGGGCGATCATGACGTCCTCGCCGGCGCGATAGCCCGCCTTGTCGATCGCTTCGAGGATAGTTTCGACGGCCTCGTCATTTGATTTTAGGTTCGGCGCGAATCCGCCTTCGTCTCCGACCGACGTCGAGTAACCTCGTTTCTTGAGCACGCCCTTGAGCGTGTGAAATATCTCGGCACCGGTCCGCAGAGCTTCCTTAAAGCTTGGTGCACCGACCGGCATCACCATAAATTCCTGAAAATCGACGTTGTTGTCCGCGTGGGCTCCGCCGTTGAGGATATTCATCATCGGCACGGGCAGCGTTTTGGCGTTTGCACCGCCGATGTATCGGTAAAGCGGTATCTCGAGCGACGAAGCCGCGGCCCTCGCGTTCGCAAGCGAAACCGCCAGAATGGCATTCGCCCCGAGCCGCGATTTATTATGCGTGCCGTCGAGGCCGATCATAGTCTCGTCAACAAGCGTCTGATCTAAAGCATCCAGGCCCTCGAGCTCTCGCGAAATGGTTTCATTGACGTTTTCGATCGCCTTTTCAACTCCCTTGCCCAGGTATCTCAGATCGCCGTCCCGAAGTTCGACGGCTTCGTTTTCACCGGTCGATGCGCCGCTTGGAACGGCGGCTCTTCCCATCGAACCGTCTTCCAAAACCACTTCAGCCTCGATCGTCGGATTGCCCCTCGAATCCAAGATCTCGCGTGCCCATATCTGTTCAATAAAGCTCATTACAAATTGCTCCTAAATGATCGTTTTTGCTTTGATCCAGCGTTAAATTTTCCTATGATTATAGCCCCGACGCCATGAGCAGACCCTCCTCACAGGACATCGCTCACGTCGGTAAAATATAAAATTAACCTGTCTCGGCCCGAAAAACAAAGATGCCGCACCTAAACCGCGGTTTTGTCCATCCGGACCTGCAGGATCCGGCGTTTGTCTACCTTTTCGATCCTAAAAACGTGCCCGTTGAACGGTACGACCTCGCCTTCTGCGAGCAGTTGGCCGGATTCGGACATCAGGAATCCTGCAATGGTCGTGTAAGCCTCGGAAACCGGAACGTTTGCTTCGAGCCGGCGGTTCAGGTCGCGAACCGCGAGACCGCCGTCCAACAGATAGCTGCCATCTAGCTGCCGGTGTATCTGGTCATTGACTTCGACATCGTGCTCGTCTGAAATGTCGCCGACGATCTCTTCCAACAGGTCTTCGAGAGTAATGATGCCTTCGACGCCGCCATGCTCATCCACCACAAAGCCAAAATGGAATTTCTCCTTTTGCATTTGCCGAAGCACGTCTTCGAGCCTCGCGGTATCGACCACATAATTAGGCTTGTGAATGACTTTTTCGAGCTTAAAACTCCGCGGGCGGCGGGCAAACGTCACGAGATCCTTGCTGTGGATCACACCGGCGATATCATCCAGCGACCCTCGAAATACCGGCAGCCGTGAATAACCATGCTCATAAAAAGCCTTGGCTATCTCTTCAAATGTACTGCCCTCGGCGATCGCGACGATTCCCGTCCTGGGGATCATGGCTTCCTTGACCGTTGTCTCCGAAAATTCAAACACCTTGTTGATCAGCTTTCGTTCTTCTTTGTTTATCTGACCGCCTTCCTCCGATATCTTGATCAACTGCCGGATCTCATCCTCGGAATAGACGGAAGCGTGACGGGGCGATAACGACAGGCCGACCATTTTTCCTATCGCTCCTCCCGCCAAGTTGAAGATCCATAAAACGGGAGAAAACACAGTCGCGAACAGCTCTAACGGTCGCGCCGCGACCAGAGCAAACGCCTCAGCCTTTTCCAGTGCGAACATCTTTGGCACCAACTCGCCAAAAACGACATGGAGAAATGTGATCAAGCTGAAGGCAATAAATATCGCGATCCCGTGGGCTATAAAAGCGGCCGGGCCGGTCGAAGCGACCTTTTCGGCGAGAGGTTCGAGCAACTGGGCAAGGGTCGGTTCTCCGAGCCATCCAAGGGCGAGCGACGACAGCGTCACGCCGAGTTGGACAGCCGAGATGAACCGCGTGGGATCATCCAATAGCCGTATAGCCGCCGCAGCTCCCTTATTTCCGTCTTCCGCCTCTTTCTCGACCCGGGTGCGCCGCAGTGAAACCAAGGCGAATTCCGACGCGACAAAAAACGCGTTTAGAGCCACAAACACGAACAGAAGTCCAAACTTCCATAACACCTCGGCCAAATTGATCGAAGCAGAACCATCACTGTCTTGAAAAAGAAAAGCGAAACTACTGGCAGGGTCGTCCATCGTCTACGGTGCGTGTAATAACAGCAGATCGGCAATTTGCGGGAGCCGTAACCCGAATCCAAGAAATTCTCGCGACCGGCATTCCATCATCGATCGCCCACGGTTTCTGAGTATATCACAAAATAAACAGCGTCCCCGCGATCATCGGTTTCGCTCCCGGCTGTCGATCATTTCCTGGATCAACATGCGGCACGAACCGCATCCGGCACCCGCGTTCGTCGTGGCGGTCACATCGGCCACGGATCGAATGGAGCTTTTGGTAATGACGCGTTCGATCGATTCCTCGTCGATCCCAAAACAGGTACAGATCAGTGCCTTTTCGCCCACGAATTCTTCGATCTGCAAGGCGCGAAAATCGGCGAGAGCGGACCGCAGGGCGTCAGCACATATCTCCAAACACTGCTGCCTTTCCGGCGGGATAGGACCGAAGATCTTTTCGATCTCAGCATCTTCCAACAGCTCGGCCAGCCCGCCCAACTCCGTCAGCGATCTCCCTGTGCAATACTGAGCGATCCGGTCGGCCGCCGCCGTCGCATACCCGCAGCCGTTCGATGCAAACCGTACCTCGTTGATAATACGATCGTCGCGGCCTATCGCAAGATAGAACCGGACAAACGACCCGCACGAAAAATTCGCCGCGGTGCCCACCGCGTTTGTTCCGCGGGCCTGTCCGGCGTATGCTAGCGCGGCCACTCTCTCAGCTACCTTCGGCGGGTAAATGGACATACAGTTATGATTAGAAACAATTTGTGGCAAAAGTAAAGCTGGACCCGTTTTACACCGCTTGTGAAGCGGTTCCTCTGCATTTCGTGTAAAATGACCGTGTGAAACCATTCATCATCCTGATCTTTGCCTCGTTGTTTTTTGCGGCATGCGGCAACGCCCCGGCGCCGATCACTGTTCCCTACAACCCGCTGACCAGAAAAAATGGGACAGGATCAAGTCGGCCCGTACCCTCAAAACCTGTCAACGCAATGACCTGGGCCGGAGCTGACGGAAAGGCCGTCTCGCTTGACCAATTGAAGGGAAAGGCAGTGATACTCGATTTCTGGGCGACATATTGCCCCCCGTGCATCGAAGAGATCCCGCACCTGAATGAGCTTCAGGCAAAATACGGCGTCGACAACCTACAGGTCATCGGCCTAAACTCCGGCGGCCTCGAAGACCGCCCAAAGATCGCCGATTTCGCAAAACTACACAAGATCACCTACCCGATCGCTTTCCCCGACGACGACCTCGAAGCCTTCATCTTCTCCGAAACCGACGCCATCCCCCAAACCGCCGTCTTCGACCGAACCGGCAAACTCGTCACTAAAATAATCGGCTTCGACCCCACAATAAAACGCGACCTCGACACCGCCGTCGAAACCGCCCTAAAGTCGCCATAAAGCAATTCGCTCCGGTCGCCATGGGCCGCTCATATTTTTGCCAGTTCCCTCCAATTCTCTTTTAGACTTTTAAGGACTGCTGTCGCCGAGGTGTGTACGATGCGACGATCCTTTTTTCCACTAAAATCTCTAATTATTTCGGCTTTATGTGTTTGTATCGCTTTTACGGCGATGCCGTACGCGGTGCTCGGGCAGAAAAAGACCGCACCGGTCGAGGCGACTCCGCCTCCGATTCGGGAGGAATTCAAATTTGATAAGGTCGATCTCGAACTGCTTAGCCAAGTCGCGCTGCTTGACCGCCGATTCGAGCGGGACGGCATGGTGCTTGAGGATCCGGCCACGAGCGATTACCTCGATCGGATCGGCAAAACCCTGATCCCAAAAGACCTCGTTCTCGAGAACGTTGCGTGGAAGATTCGGGCGTTGCGGGACCCGCAGCCAAATGCGTTCGCGCTTCCAAACGGATCGATCTATGTGTCGACCGGCCTGCTCGCTCTCATCGACAACGAATCGCAGCTCGCGGCCGTGTTGGCTCACGAAATGACGCACGTGATGGCGAGGCACCAATACGTGCAGAACCGCAGTAATCGAAAAAAATATTTGACGATGAATGTCATGGCCGCGGTAGGAGCGTTTGCACCCGGCGGAGTTGTCGGTGCGGTGATCTCGATAGCGACGGCGATCGCGCCATTTATCGTCATGGCCACAATGTTCGGCTATAGCCGCGAACTTGAACGCGAAGCCGATCACCGGGCAATAGACATGATGATATCGGCCGAGTATCCGCCCGAAGAAGAGATCGGCGTGCTCAAATTACTCAGCAAAGATATCGAAGGCGAGCAGATAAGTCTGTTTTATAACGATCATCCGGCGCTCGACGAGCGGATCAAGTACCTGAGTTCTTATTTGGGCACACGCTCCGACAAGGTCACGCCGCAGATGGAATTGAACCGTGAAAAGGCACGCTACTTCAAGCAGATGGAACCGGTGATGCGGCGCAATGTCGAGTTGTCGATCAACGCTTCGCGGTTTCGTTCGGCCGTTTATTTTGCACAGCGGCTTGTTGAGTTTCGCCCGGAATCCTCGGAAAACGTGTTTTTAGCGGCGGAGGCTTATCGCACGCTCGGCCCACGCTCTCCCGAATTAACAAGCACAGTGCTGTCGAACGGAGCTAAAAAGGACCTTGCTAAACAACAGCTAAAACAAACGCTGGAAGAAGAAGAGAAGGCTCTGCTGGCAACGCAGGCTGGCCAGCAAAATTGGAAGACGCATCAGGAAAAGGCCGAAAGCGGCTACCTGAAAGCCCTCAGTCTTGACGATCCGGAGCCTCAGGCACATCGCGGCCTGGGGATGCTTTATGAAAAACTCGGACGAACGAGCGAGGCTCTCACGCAGTATGAAAAGTATATCGAGATCGCCCCCACCGCGTTTGATCGCGAACGGATCCAAAAACGCATTGACGCATTAAGGAGGACATCTCAATGAAATTCAGTTTTCACGGCGCGGGCCGGTTCAAAAAACGCCTTGCGTGCTCGGTGATCTTTGTCGCTGCGATTGCCGCAATGGCGCCGCTCGCGGCGCGTGCCCAGGTCATGAACGCAAAGGTGACCGGAAAGGAAACGGGCATTCGAAATGTCGTTATCCTACCCGCCAAGGTGGACATCGTCAGGAACACCATGAAAGGGCCCGAGGGTATGGCGGCCGAGTCCGAAGAGCTTAGTGCTCAGGTTGAAAGGACCGTCGCCGAAGTTTTGGCAACGCAGAAAAAGATCACGACATTGAGCACACCTGCGACCACGTCCGATGGCGGTGCTCAGGCAAAGTACACTGTTGCCGACCTACAGGCAAAATTCGACGACCTGCTGCCCAAAATAATGAAAAAGCGCAACGACGTAAAGGAGGATCGCTTTACGATGGGCGACGAGGTTCTGAACCTTAATCTCGACAAAAGGGCGGACGCGATCGTTTTCATCCGAGGGCAGGGACAAAAACTCTCTTCAGGCAAAAAGACATTTACGATCTTAGTAGGCGGAGTGCCCGCATACCTGCGGCTGCAGATCACAGTCGTCGACGCCCACAGCGGCGACGTGCTTCTCTACACGGACCCAGTTTTCGTCGGCGATCCGACCGCCGTAAGTGACAAACTCCGCAAGGCACTCGAAAAAGGATTTAAGAAACTCCCGACACCCAAATTGTGAGTATCGCATCATATATAAATATGCAGCGTAAAATTTTTTGGATCACCTTTACAATTGTTGGACTCGGTGTCGACCTTATTCTTCCACTTATGTGGGGAATCATCCTCACATTTCCAATTCTGCTTTTTAGTTGGTGGTTTGCTTATAAAACTGATTGGTTTGAGTAACAAAAAACTCTTTCCGATCGATGGGGTCAGTCCTTGCTCGGGTCTTTTCTTTGTCGCAGGGCGACCTTTGACTGTAGCCGTGGGTTTAAACCCACGGGCGAATTGAAAAAGGATTCCCGTCGCATAGCGACGATCGAACAATTCCGCCATTTGATTCACCTATCGCTGATGTGAGTGCATATTGTTTTGTTTAGTTTTCCGTGGGCTAAAACGGCGTGGCACTATTCTGGACATCGCTATGCGAATTGCCAGTTAGTACCGGCAGCAATACCGGCACCTTTAACGGCAACACAACGATATACTTTGGTCTATATATCGTGATAACCTATGATTCTGTTTGTAGTTATGCCTCACCATCTACCGGCAATTATACCGGCAAAATATACGGGGCACAATTCAACTGGAATTTATACTAATGGCGGAAGAACAGAAAATATATAGCGATATCAGTCAGTTCGAACCTCTGATGCCGTCGGATTCGGACATGGAGGAACTCGAGGAAATTGCCTTAAATCTAGCTCAGCGATCAGCGAGTCTCGCCAATGAGTTGCCGGAAGCAACGATGGCCGGCATTCGCGAATTGCTAAGAATAATAAATAGCTATTACAGCAATTTAATTGAAGGTCACAATACTCACCCGATCGATGTCGAGCGGGCGATGCGAGAGGACTATTCGACAGATCCGGCTAAACGCGATCTTCAGATGGAAAGCCTGATCCATATTGTTCTTCAAAAAAAGATCGAGGCCCGCCTCGCGGCAGATCCTAATTCTGACGTGACAAATGTTGACTTTATTCGCTGGGTTCATGGTGAGTTCTACGAACAACTGCCGGATAGTTTGCGCCTGGTCGACGGCGAGGATGGTACGCGTGAACGGGTCGAAGCCGGGAAATTCCGAAAACGTATGGTGGCAGTTGGAAAGCATCTGCCGCCAACGCCCGAATCAATAGAGACGTTTATGGCTCGCTTCCACGAACGGTATGATCCCGATCGCCTAAAAGGTACAAAGAAATTTGTCGCAATTGCAGCGGCTCACCATCGTATGGTCTGGATCCACCCATTTCTGGACGGCAACGGCCGGGTGGCCCGTCTTGCGACCGATGCCTTTTTTCAACGAATAAATCTATCGGGATATGGGTTATGGAATGTCAGCCGAGGACTCGCCAGACGCAGTGCGGATTATATGACTTATTTGAACGCCGCAGACCTCCCACGGGACGGCGATCTCGATGGGCGAGGAAATCTTTCAAATCGGACTCTAACCGCTTTTTGTAAATTTTTCTTGGAAACGTGTCTCGATCAGGCCGAATACATGACTTCGGTTTTAAGACTCAACAACTTTTTGCCCCGCCTCGAAAATTATGTTTCGCGCAGAGCGGACAGGCTGATCGTTGACGAAAAGGGAAGAACAGCCACGCCTTTACACCCGCGCGCGGCATTCGTGCTGAGAGAGGCGGCAATAATGGGTGAAATATCAAGGAGCAGGATCGTAGAACTCGTCGAAATGAGTGAACGTAGCGCCCGGAGCGTAACTAAGTCCCTTCTGGAGGAAGGTCTGCTAGTGCAGTCGTCGGACTGGCACAGAAGTACGGTGCGACTTGGTTTTCCGCCGCATGCCGCGGGGCATTGGTTCCCAAACTTATTTCCGGTCAATGAAGCCGGCCAGGAACCTGGATAAATGGCAAATTAAGAAAGAAACCGTTGCCAGACCTGCGATGCTGCACAACGATCTGACACGAATCGTCGACAAATGCACCCACAAGATTGCCGGTGAAATAGTCCTTGCTCGGGTCTCTTCTTTGTCGCAGAGCGACGTTTGACTGTAGCCGTGGGTTTAAATCCACGGTCGGATCGCAAAAGAATTCTCGTCGCCTAGCGACGATCTTAAGGTCTGCGTCGCAAGCCTCTTAGTATCAATCGTTTATAACCTTGATAAACAGTTTCTTCGCGTAATCGATCTGTTTATCTAAAAACGCTTTACCGTCTGGCTTTAGCTCCAGGTACTTATCAAAATCTCGTTGTGCTTCAGGTTGTTTTTCTAACAGCATGTAGGCGATTCCGCGGTTGAGGTACAGCGATGCGTTTTTTGGTGTGATTCGAATCGCCCTGTCAAAATCAGCAACCGCACCGTTAAAATCAGCAAGGTCTAACTTAATGATCCCTCTGATCCCCAAGCCGTAAAAATCGTTTGAATTAAGCTTGATGCCTTTGTCCGCGGTGAGCAGGGCCTTATCCAATTCTCGCCGCTGCTCGTAAAGTCCTGCTAATTTGTCATATGCGGCGATAATATTTCTTGTTTGTTCCTCGCGATCGGAGTTACGTTCATTTTCTTCCGCGGTCGGAGGGGTTATAAAGGGTTTGCCTGACGCCAGAAGTGCCGATTGCTGCGTTTCGCCGCTGCCGTCCGTCGCGGGTGTCTCAAAAGTCTCGACACCCCCGACCACTCGTTTTATACCATGGGTCTTTTTCTCGGCATTCTCGATCGAGGCGAGGAAATCCTCCAGGATCTTGACCGCCGTGTCGTCGTCCTTCTTTTTCCGATATGCAGACGAAAGCCCAAGAATCCCCAAGGCATAATCCGGCCGGAAGCCGAGCGCTGTTTTATAAGCCGCGATCCCGCCGTCGACATCGCCCATGTCAGTCAGGATCGACCCTCGCGCCTGGTACGCTCTCTCATTTTTGACGCCGTATGAGATCGCCATATCGAGATCCTTTAGAATGCCGGTCCGTTCCTTGCCCAGAGTTGCTCCGATTTCCGCACGCCGCAGATAAAGAAAACCGTCCGCCGCATTGATCGCCAACGCCTTGTTCACGTCATCGAACGCACCCGCATTATTACCATTGGCACTTCTCAAAAACTCCCGCATCTTGTAGTTTTCGAACAAATTCTTACCGTCGGCGATTTCCTTGTCCAAAATACCCATCGCACCCTGACTATCGCCTCTTGTCAATGCCTTCCAAGCCGCAGAACTTGCCGTCGAAACACCTTGAGCACCTGTTGAGATAGCTCCAACCGCCACGAGTACGATTACCACGAGATAGAGAATGTTTTTCATATTGTCGTTATAAAGCCCGAAAGTTTCGGGCTGGAGATTATCTTGAAATATATCACTTCAGTTTTGTTCGTCTCAAGGAAAAGGCAACACAGTGATCGGGGCAAATGGCCATGACTGACAAGCCCTCGGTCCTAACGCCACGTTCTCGGCCCTTTTGAGGGGCTCATTCTTTGCCTCCATTCTTTTTGAGCAGAGCTATCAATTTATCAAGAGCCTTCGATTCGGCCTCAATTTCCGGTGAAGTTTCCGTTATTCGAGTGAAATACTTATTCTTTCGTTCCTGGGCCACGGCCAGAGCAGTTTTGCCTTCGCTATCACGAGCGTTGATCGCCGCTCCATTTTTCAGTAGTGCCTTGATCCCTTCGGCATTGTGATTACGCGATGCACTCATCAGAGCAGTCAATCCGTCGAATTCCGACGCTTTGTTGACATCCGCCCCGGCGCGAATGAGATCCTCCATCATTTGAGTGTCGGCAAATCTTGCGGCCGACACGACTGGGGGCCAACGGGCGGCTCGATTAGGATCGGCGCCGTGCTCAAGCAAAAGCTTTACGACCTTACCCTGGCCTCTAAAGGCGGCCGACTCGAGTAGCGGACCGCTCGGCAGTTCCGGGAAATTCGGGTCCGCCCCTGCCGCGAGTTTTGAGTTGAGAAATTAGATGTCGCTATCGGTGACCGAATCGAGCCTCTGCATCTCCGCGAATTTTTGAAGGCTCTCAGTCTGTTGAGTGCGAGTGGAAATAAGGTTGATACCCATCGGCAGAACGCACAAGCGGGTCCTGACCGGGAAGAAACTCGCCCTTTGGGATCGACCATGCCCCCGCATCCTTCGATTTCCAGAGCGGCCCGCCCGGATGAACGAGCAACACCTCCAAAAACCCTCTGTCGAGCCGGTACATCAATATTCCAGCACTTTGCTTTGGCATACCGATATCTACGACAAGTGATTCGTTTCACCGAATTGAAGTAAGGCTTTATTCGATCTTTCGGTGGCTGCTAGTGTCGAAATGTATATTCCATGACGTGTATCACGGTCACAGGTTTTCCGTCTTTGACTGCCGGATCGAATTTTATCTTTTTAACGGCGTCAATGATCGCCTGGTTGCGTTCCCCGAAAGCGATCGTATATGGGATGATGATGCCGACGGTACCGTCCGCGCATAATTCGACCGCTACGCTGTAGCTTGCGCTGTAAGAGAGAGGGCCGGTGTTGTCGGTTTTGATCACCGGCAGCGGTTTCGACGTGATCTTTACCGGTTTGTCATATTTCGGAAGATTAGTCTTTTGGATGATCCGCGAGCCCTCAAATGCTGTTATCGCCTCTTTGTCCTTGCCGAGATGTTTATAGGCTCCAGCAAGATAAAGCCACGCCTGACGATCCATTTTATCCGCAGCGGTCGCTTCGGCCAGCCGCGACACGGCTTCGGTAAACTTGCCCGCCCGGTAGAGATCGATGCCCTCGTCACGCTTTGTCTGCTGTCCAAAAGCCGTAACCGTAAATAAAATTATTCCCAAAAGAACCGAAAATGCCTTGATCGCACGCATTAATGTTTCCCCCTCGTTAACCGCCTCACTCCGATTTTACAACATTACTCGGCCATTTAAACGTCCCTGTAAAGGACGTATTCAACAGCGTCGGGAGAATCCCGACGATTACGATGTGAAATAGCTCCCGTCCCTGAAAGGCACGATTGCCAGCGTTTATGTTCATTTGTCCCTTTCCGGGACAGACCACAAATTATACATTCTGGTCGTCGGGATCCTCCCGACGCTATTAAATTTGTGCCTTTCAGGCACCGGCCCGAGTTCCGCCGAAGCGGCTCATCCCAGGCTTTAACGTTTGTCGCCGTTGGCGACCTGACGGTCACCATATCATATATGCAACGCGTATCTGTTCTTGACACGCGTGGTAAAATGGTTTGTAGGCTGGATCTTTGAAATGTTTGAAAATCGGGCTTCGGTCGTAGGACGGGTATTTGGTACGCCAGTCCAGCGGGTGTTCCGGTGTACATCGGCTTGCGGCCGAGCGGAGAGTTTTGTTAACCTGCGTATTTACAGCAGTTACGAGTTTTGTGCTACATATGTGTTTTTTTGCGCAAACCTCGCCGAACGGAGCGAAAATCGGCCCGTAAACACAATGCTGAGAACATTTAAAGCGTTCGAGGGATTTCGTGAACGTTCGCGGAACGCTCGAACGGCAAACCAGTGGTCAGTGGTCGGTGGTCAGTGTCGGAATAGAGCGGAGGCGAATGACAAAGTGAGACGGAGGGAAACAGCGAATGATGAATTCAGAATGATGAATGATGAATGATGAATTAAGACGAATCTTTTACTATTAGCGGTGAACGATTTACAATTTACACTACACGATGAGTTACCAGGTTATTGCCCGAAAATGGCGTCCGCAGACTTTTGATGAGGTTACCGGTCAGGAGATCATTACGCACACGCTGCGTAATGCGATCGAATTTGACCGGCTGCATCATGCTTATTTGTTTTCCGGGGCACGCGGTGTGGGCAAGACGACGACCGCCAGGTTACTGGCAAAATCGCTTAACTGCCACAAAACGCCGGAGCCGAATCTGACGCCATGTTCGACGATGGATGAAACGATGTGCCCGTCGTGCCTGGAGATCACCGAGAGCCGTTCGATCGACGTGCTTGAGATCGATGCCGCTTCGCACACCGGTATTGACGATGTCCGCGAAACGATCATCGAGAGCATCAATTTTAATCCGGCACGGGACCGTTACAAGGTTTTCATCATCGACGAGGTGCATCAGCTTTCGAAACCTGCCTTTAACGCGTTGCTAAAAACGCTTGAGGAACCGCCCGAGCGGGTTGTTTTTGTGATGGCAACGACCGAGCTGCACAAGGTGCCGGACACGATACTTTCGCGGTGCCAGGAGTTTCAGTTTCGGACGATCCCGCTGCAGAAGATATTTGACCGGCTGCGGCTGATCGCCGATGCCGAAAAGATCGACATTACGGACGACGCTTTGCGTGAGATATCGCGTTCGGGTGAAGGCTCGATGCGTGACGCTCAGTCCAACTTCGACCAGGTCATAAGCTTTTCAGGCGAGAAGATAACGTCAGCCGACGTGGCAAATGCGCTCGGTTTCGCCGGTGTAGACATCCTGATGCGGGTGATCAAGGCCCTTGCCGCTCGCGAGCCGAGGGACATGCTCAATGTTGTCGACGACCTGACGGCCCGAGGCCATGATCTGCGAAATTTTTGCCGCGACCTGCTCGGTGTTTTTCGCGACATGCTGATTTTCAAGGTTTCGGGTAACGATGAAAAGCTGTTCGAAACCGCGGTCATCGCAGCGAGCGAAATGCACCAGCTGTCCGCCGATTTTACGGAAGCCGACCTGCTGCGATTCTTTAACTCGCTCGCTGAGACGGAGACGAAGCTAAAAGAGGCATCGCATTCCCGTTACGTTCTCGAGATCGGCCTCGTAAAGCTGGTCGAAATGCGTCGGGTCGAATCGGTCGAGGCTCTGCTGAAAAAGCTCGAGGCTTTTACAAGCGGCAAATCGACGGCGGTGACATCGACGGCCGCTACGCCGGAAAAAAAAACTTTAACGATTGAGAGTGTGGCTCCGGAGCCCGTCCAATCTCGTCCGGAGCCGTTGATCGAGCAAAGCGAGTCTCCGGTTGAGTATTCCCCTGAAGCTCCCGAGGAACCACCGTTTGAGCAGAGTGAGCCGCCAATCGATGTCAACATCGAACCGCCTGTTGAGTTTTACGGAGAGCCGCCCGAGGAACCGACATTCGACGTATTATTTGAGCCGCGGCCCGGCATTATTGCCCCGGCACCAATGCCCGAAAGAAAGGCCGTCGTTCCCGATCTAAGTTCGATGCCGGTCCGACTTCCGCCGATCCCAGCGGAAGACCTGGAACATGTCGAGGACAAGGCCCTCGACAACGCCTACGACGAAAAACTGGGGTTCACGGGCGACAAGTTGGTCCCGATCCCAACCGCGGGGGCAATGATCGCCGCACTGCTTGGCCACTTGGCGGAGAACAGCCGGCCGATCGCAGCGGCAAGGATTCGAAATGGCAATTCAGCGGAAGCAACAGCCACCGCCGCGGCACCGGCATACGATACACGCGGCATAGTTCCGGACGAGATCGTTGAGGAAGACATCGAACTGCCAGTGCTTGGAGCAGAACCGACCGAGGAAGAGCTGTTTGCATACGCCAGTGCTCATCCGGTCATAAGACGAGCATTGCGGATCTTTAGAGGCCGGATCATTCAGGTCGAGAAGAACGTGTAGTGATCAAATTTGGAACAGCATAAGCAATCAGATCGTAATATTGATATAATTGGAGAATTCGTCAGATAAAATGAGAAAAAGCTTCGGCTCGGCATGGTTACCTAAAATCTTTGGTTTCGTGGTCATGCTGACTGCGGCCTATGGCTGTATAGCACAGGAGTCGCAGCCGTTTTCGATAAATACTTCGCCTCTTCCCGCTCCAACTGGTTTTGTAAATGATTTTGCGGGCGTCATTGATCCGGCGACAAAGCAGCAACTTGAGGCAAAACTAAAAAACCTTAAGGAAACGTCCAACCCGACCGTCGAGATAGCAGTCGCTGTCGTCAAAACAACCGGGGACCGCCCGATCTACGACTATTCCCTCGCCGTCGCCCGAGGTTGGAAGATCGGTTCAAAACTTGATGACAATCCAGGCGCTCTCCTGTTCATCGCCATCGACGACCGTAAATACTTTACGCAGGTCAGCAAGGATCTCGAGGATGAGTTGCCGGATGGTACCGTCGGTAGCCTGCAGCGTCAATATCTCGTCCCGGAATTTCGAAGCGGCAACTATGGGAAAGGTATTTCCGACACGATCGACGCCTATATTGCGGCGATCCGCAATAAAGGTAATGCTGTAACGGCCACACCAACCAGGCCAGTTCAGCCGACGCGGGGCTCAGGTTCGTCAACGCCTTCGGGATTGTTTTGTTGTGCGATCGTTGTTATCGGTTTCATCATACTGCTCATTTTCGCAAAATCTCAGGGTGGACGCGGCGGCGGATCTGGCGGCGGCGGCCTGGCTGGTAATATTGCGTCCGGTGTTCTCGGCGGTCTGATCGGTAATGCTCTCGGCGGCGGTTCTTCGGGCGGCGGCAGCGACTGGGGCGGTTCTTCCGGAGGCGGCAGTGACTGGGGCGGCTTTAGCGGCGGAGGCGACTTTGGCGGCGGCGGATCAGGAGGAGACTGGTAGGAATATGAACCACGAATTAAATGCTTTTGTCGACGATCTCAAATCGACCCACGGCAGCAACCTAGCGTCCGTTATCCTGTACGGCTCGGCGGCACTTGGTAGCCAACAGGGCGAGAAGCCCGACTATAACCTTTTGGTGGCCTTGAATAAGATCCGCCCATCGGACCTTCGCAACGCACACGCATGCATCCGTGAATGGCGACGAATGGGCAATAACACACCCGTCTATTTCACGGTCTCTGAGCTCCAGAATGCGGCCGATGTCTTCCCGATTGAGTTTCAAAAGATGAGTGTCGCGCGCAAGGTGCTCCTGGGCCGCGACGTACTCGCGGAGGTTAACGTCAGCGACGATTTTCTGAGACATCAAACCGAATATGAGCTGCGAAGCAATCTCATCCAGCTTCGACGCAGCTACATTCCGGCCTCATCATCGGTCGATGGGATCGTTACGTTGATGGTCGACAGTATTCCCGGCTTTGTTGCTCTCTTTCGGGCGACATTGATCTTGCTCGGCATACAACCGCCCCTAAGAAAACGTGAGATAGTCGCTCTAACGGCCCAAGAGGCCAAGATCAACGGTGCACCGTTTGAGAAGATACTCAACATTCGTAAAGGCAATTTCGCCGAAAAACTTGACGAAGTATCGGCGAATCACTTGTTTGCCGAATACATGGAACAGATCGAAAAGGTCATCGACGTCGTTGATTCCGTCGGCAAATGACATTTATCGTTCACTATCAGGAGAAAAAAAAATGAAAAGAACAGTTTTATTAGCCGTTGTATTATTTGCCGCATTCGGCCTTTCGGGATGCAGCTACAACGATCTGAATGCCAAACAACAGATAGTAAAAGGCAAATGGGCCAACGTGGAAAGCGCTATGCAGCGGCGTGCCGATCTGATCCCGAATATGGTTGAAACGGCGAAAATGGCAGGCGTCCAGGAGCAGGAGGTGTTTGGCCAGATAGCAGACGCCCGCTCCAAATTGCTCAACGCCCAACAGGCCCCTCCGGCGGGTGCTGACGGCAACAAATCGCCGGAACAGAAACAGGCGGTCATCGACGCCAACAACACCTTTGGCGGCACGATTGGCCGACTGTTGAGCCTTCAGGAGAACTATCCGCAGCTGCGCTCGCTGGATGCTTTTATTAAGGTTCAGGACGAATTGTCCGGTACGGAAAACCGTATTAATGTAGCCCGCCTGGATTTTAACGATGCCGTAACGGGATATAACACGCTACGCAATTCATTCCCGGCCGTTATGACGGCGGGGCTCCTTGGATTTAAGGAAGAACCATTCTTTAAGGCGGAAGAGGGGGCTCATACCGCGCCAAAGGTCGGTGATGCAAACTCGCTTAGACGGCCGCAAATCGCACCCGCAGGACCCGGCCCGGCCGCTCCGGCACCGGCAACAAATGCGGCCCCAGCAACAAACGCGGCACCGGCTACTAATAAATAGGGCTTAAAAACCACGGGAATTGCACATTGAGCAATGATCACAAGGCTTGTCAGGTTCGAACTGGCAGGCCTTGTCCTTAAACTGGCTGCCAAATATCGAATCGGCAATGGCTTCCGCGATATTGAGTTTGTCGAGGCTCGGATGATGTGATTGGGGTTCGCGAGTCGTTGACCGAGGATTTAACGAAGAGGTCTCGAGCTTATCGAGACGATGATTGATCTTTTCTACTGCAGCGAAGAGCCCGGCGAGATCTACCTTACTATCTGTTTGGGAAATGCTTTTCATTTACTTTCCAACAGATCAACATAGTCGACAACCCCGATTATTGCCGAATCAATCGCCGCACCGGGTTTCCCCGTCGCCGCCGTCGAGGCCGACCAGCCTTCCTGAGCGATAATAACAAGGTCGCCCTCGCCAGAATTGACGGAATCGAGAGCGATGCAGGTATAGTCCATGTCCTCGCCCAGCGGCGTAACCTGTCGGCAGAGCATGATGCGGGTTCCCTCGTAACGCTGGTTCTTCTGCGTTGCGACGACATTACCGATGACCCTTGCTAGCAGCATTTATGGATTAAAAACGTGTGCGTCGGAGTCGATGATTCCGATGATCGTGCAGTCGGTGGGCGTTTCGTCGCGTTTGAACGGGAACGATGCCTCTTTACCCCTACACCAGAAAACCAATTCACCCTCGCCGGCACCAACCGCATCGAGAGCAATGGTCGGACTTCCCTTGGGTTTGAGATCGGCGTCGAGAGTCTGGACGATCAGGAACTTACGCCCCTCGAGAGTGGCGTTCTTCACGGTGGAAACCACCGTACCGATAACGCGGGCGATCTGCATCAGATTGTAAAGTCGATCTCGTCTATTACACCAATGATCGCCGAATCGACCGGGCAATCCTTATTTCCCTCAGCCAGTCTCGCCGACGAGCCGCTGACGACGATCACTTTTTCATGAAATCCAGCCCCGACCGTGTCTACAGAAACAACATAGCCGCTCTGGTCAGTGCCGTCTAGGTTGATCGGCTTGACTATGAGCAGCTTCTTTCCGAGAAGACGTTCGTCCTTTTGGGTGGAAACGACCGTGCCTAATATGCGTGCGATTATCATGTGAGCGGTCAGCATACAGCGATCAGCTATCAGCTACAGATCTTGTCTGAATGCTAACTGCTGACAGCCGATTGCTATTTCTTAACTACCGGCAGAGTCTCATCGACGCTCGAATGCGGCCGCGGGATGACGTGAACGCTGACAAGCTCTCCAACGCGGCGGGCGGCCGCTGCCCCGGAGTCAGTCGCGGCTTTCACGGCAGCTACATCGCCGCGAACGATAGCGGTCACAAAACCGGCACCGATCTTTTCGTAGCCAACGAGCTGTACGTTTGCTGCCTTGACCATCGCGTCAGCAGCCTCGATCATGGCCACCAATCCCTTACATTCAACCATTCCCAATGCTTCTTGCATTATTCTTAGCTCCTAATTTACATGCAGAGTATGAAGTGCCTCTAGTCTAACTCAAATTGGCTGCCTTGCTCAAAAGCTCGATCAATTCTTCGCGCGATAGCGACACCTTAGCTCCGTTCGACGCCGGAGTTGGCCCCGAGGGCAGCGGTCCGCCGCAGACGATGCCATTATCACGCAGGTATCCGCAGGCCTGGCATCGGGCATTTTCTCCGAGGAATCCAGCCTTTTCCCTGATATCAACGAGTTTCGCGATCGCCTCCGCAGGGAGGTCGTTGGCACCGCCAAGAGCTTTTGCGAGGATCGCGATCTTAGCTGTGTGTTCGAGTGTCTCAAGCCTGTCGAACGCCTGCCACAGGTGCTCGCCATAGGCGACGGCACCGTGATTAGCCATCAACAGAGCGTTGTGATTCGCGACGAACGGCTTCATTGCGTCGGTCAGCTCGTCGGTTGACGGCGTTCCATAACCGGTCAGCGGCACACAACCGAGCGTCAAAACCACTTCCGAGAGGATCGGCTTGTCGATCGCGAGGCCCGCGACCGCAAAGGCTGTCCCGTTAGCCGGATGTGCGTGACATACAGCGTGAATGTCGGGCCGCATATTGTAGATCAGCAGATGCATCGCCAGTTCCGACGAGGCTTTCTTGTCGTTAAGTGACTTGCCGTCCAAGTCCGTCAGCGCCAGACAATCTTCGGTCATCCGGCCTTTGCAGGTCATGGTTGGGGTCGCAAGAACGGTGTTCGCATCAAGTCGGATGCTGACATTGCCATCAAACGCAACAACATAGCTGCGTTCATACAACAGCTTGCCGACCTCAACGATCAGTTTTCTGGCTTGTGATTCGTCCATAAAAAATGGAAACCACAGATTAACATATCACCGAAGTGACCGTTAACCTGTGGCCTAAGTTAAACGAAAATTTAATTTACCTTATCGCCCGAGGGGCAGCCGGTTTCAATGTAATAACAGGCGGCGGAGGAGGAGGCGGCGGGACCTCGAACTCGCTGAAGTCCGATTGAGCGTTCATACGCAGGTCGTTGAGCTGATTTTTCAAACGGAGATTTTCTTCGCGGAGCCGCTCCATTTCGCATCGGAACTGGCGGTCTTCTTCAAAATGCCGACCGCGACGTCCAGCCCACGCAGGACGGCCGATCGTCACAAAAAAGCTGGCAACAAACATCCCGACAAGAAGCGTTGCGAAAAAGGGCAAAAATCGAATGAAAAATTTCTTACTGCACATATGATCCCTAACCTCTCAATTTATTACTTGTAATTATTTACGCCGCCATCCGGAAATCGGTTTCAACTTTTTTCTCCGTCTCTCAACCCAGATCGAGGAAACCGCAATCACTATAATATCGTGTTTCGCCATCCGGGCAAAGTCTTTTGTTTTAAGAATCCCCATAACCGCAAAACGAACACCTTTGAGTCGAACTTTTTGTCCGATCCATCGCCGTGGAACGATATCTGGTGGATGCTGATTGTTTTCGCTATCGTTGCCCTGACGGTGGAAATAATCTACAATCTGTGTTTCAAGTGTGAAACAATGATCGCTTACCTGTCAGGCAAACTTCTTGAGAAACACGCAAATACCGTAATTATCGATGTTGGCGGCGTTGGTTATGAGGTGTCGATCCCCTTGTCAACGTTTTACGAGCTGGGCGACGTTGGCTCGGACGTCAGTTTGCGGATCTATACGCATGTTCGCGAGGATGCGATCCAACTGTTTGGCTTCAATACGAACCGCGAACGAGAATTGTATTTGCGGTTGATCTCGGTTCAGGGCATCGGGGCAAAGTCTGGCGTTACGATGCTCTCGGGCATGAGCGCCGACGAAATAATCCTGGCCATCCGCACCGACGATCTGGCACGACTGACGACGATCCCGGGGGTCGGGCGAAAGACTGCCGAAAGGCTCGTCATCGAGCTCCGCGACAAGGTCGGCGAACTGGCCACCGGCGGCGATATGCCTATCGATACCGCGACATCCACCCTGCCGGCCGACGCCGTATTCGAAGACGCCCTCTCGGCGCTGGTGAATCTCGGATATCAACGAAACGCAGCTGAAAAGGCTGTTAAACAAGCGACTCAGGAAGGCACCGAGATGTCCGTGCAAAAGCTTCTCCGGCGGGCTTTGCAGGTTCTCGCAAAATGACCTTCGGCCTTGCGGCCCAGCCATAATGCTTGAAATTCTCGACCATATAAGAAATGACCTTAGAGACTTGGACCGCCGGGCGATCTTTGCGTTTCTATATGCGGCGGTCGGGCTAACATGCATTTCGTATCTTAAAGATCCGTCGTATCTGGCTGCGATCCTCGCGAATACGCGATTTGCAGAAATCGGTGAGAAGGCCGTCCATTCGACTGATAATAATCTGTACGCACTGATCTGGTGGGTATTTGTTTCTGTCGTATTTTATTTTGTCGTTCCGGCGTCATTCGTAAAATTTGTTCAAAGGCGAAGGCTGAGCGAGATCGGGTTTGCGCTAAAGATCGAAGACGGATTCTGGAAACTCCTCGCGGCGTGCATCGCGGTAATGCTGCCCATCGTATATTTGATGTCTCTGACAGGCAGCTTTTCGGCAAAGTATCCATTCTTAAAGGTATTCAACGGCGACCCCTACCTTAGTTCCACGCTGCTGATCTGGGAACTCGTTTATTTTTTCCAATTCTTCGGGCTCGAGTTCTTTTTCCGAGGGTTTATGGTCCACAGCCTCAAACCGAAACTCGGTGCATATTCGATCTTTGCAATGACGGTTCCTTACTGCATGATCCACTTCCAAAAGCCGATGGCTGAGACATTCGCGGCCATCTGCGCCGGCGTTTTCCTGGGATGGGTCAGCTACAAGAACGGCAGTATATGGCTCGGACTCATCCTTCATTGCACCGTTGCGTTTTCGATGGATATTTTGGCGTTGTATCATAAGGGGTTATTATTTTCTTAACTTTGAGGTCTCTTTCGCGACCCCTCGCGTTTTCGTGAGAAAAAGGTAAGGCATTCCAGAATTGCATGCAGAACGTTGAAGCGATAAGCATAAGAAACAACAGTATCCCAGACGAGGAGGCTCAACTGGACGCGTCCCTGCGCCCAACGCAGTTTGCGGAATATATTGGACAAACGAAAGTAAAAGAGAACCTCCGCGTATTTATGAAGGCCGCTCTAAAACGCAGAGAGGCACTCGACCATATTCTATTGACCGGCCCTCCCGGAGTTGGCAAGACCACGCTTTCGAACATCGTCGCTAACGAGATGGGGGCTTCGCTAAAATCCACCGCTGGACCGGTAATCGAAAAGGCCGGTGATCTGGCCGCGATCCTTACCAACCTTGAAGAAGGTGATGTGCTTTTTATCGACGAGATCCATCGTCTCAACCCGGCGATCGAGGAGATCCTCTACCCGGCGATGGAAGACTACAATCTTGACATTATGATCGGCCAGGGCACCGCCGCACGGTCGATCAAACTTGAGCTTCCGAAGTTCACGCTTATTGCAGCTACGACCCGGCCGGGATTGCTGACGGCTCCGTTGCGTGGTCGATTCGGCATTATTTTTAATTTGGATTTTTATAACGTCGCCGATCTGCAAACGATCTGCAAACGGTCGGCAAGTATTCTCAACGTCGCCATCGATGAGCGGGGATCGCATGAGATCGCAAAACGTGGCCGCGGCACACCGCGGATCGTGAATCGATTGTTGCGACGCGTCCGCGATTTTGCCGAGGTCGATCACGAAGGCCACATTAATGAATACGTGGCATGTGATGCCCTGGACCGGATGGAGGTCGATAGCTTTGGCCTCGATGATATGGACGCAAAACTGCTAAAAACGATCATCGAGAAGTTTGACGGCGGACCGGTCGGATTGGGCACTATTTCGGCCGCGATCCACGAAGAAAAAGACTCGATCGAAGAAATAATCGAGCCGTACCTTTTGCAGATCGGAATGCTGAACCGTACTCCACGGGGTCGAATGGCGACGCGTCTTGCCTACGAACATTTCGGTCTTGAATCCCTCGTAAGGTCGAGTGAAAATCCCTCTTTATTTAGCTAACCGTCAATCAATGCGATTGTTTGGCAAGTTTGCTGCTCCCCAATTGTTGGCACCTCGCAACTTTTGGCACTGCTCCAGCGTATATTTCGCCATACAACTGCATCAGAGAATGTATGGGGATCAAGCTCAAAGCCGGCCAATTTTATGGCAGTAAATCGGACGTTTTCGCGGCGAACGGTTTTTGTTTCTCGGAAAGCACCTATGCTCCCAGTGCTCAACTTCCGACACATGCACACGAGCTTGCACATTTTTGCCTCGTAATTGAAGGCTTCTATGCCGAAACCATCGGAAGTCGAACGTACGACCGCGTCCCAACAAGTCTCGTTTACTACCCAACTGACGTCTCACACTCCGAAAAACACCTGACAAACGGCCGCCATTTTCTCATCGAGATCCAACCGTCGGCCCTCAGTCGGGTCACTGAGTATGGTGCAAATCTCGATGAGCCGATCTCTTTTGACAGCAAGTCCGTCAATTGGGTAGCGACCCGTATGTATCGGGAATATCTCGAGCCGGACGAATTTTCCGTCCTTTCTCTTGAGAGTATTTCGACTGAACTACTGATAGCCGCATCCCGGATGAAGCGGGTAAACGACGAGCGACGGCCGCCGAAATGGCTTAATATCGCAAAAGATTTTTTGCGTGATTCGGACAATGTTCCAACCTCACTGAAAGACGTTGCAGCTGTTGCGGGGGTTCATCCGACGCACCTCGCCCGCGTTTTTCGCCGTTTCGAGCAATGCACTATTGGCCATTTTGTGCGAAGGTCGCGAATCGAGTGTGTCAAAACAAAGATGCTGACGACCGATGACTCGCTTGTTCAAATCGCCATCGATGCTGGTTTCTCCGATCAAAGTCATTTCACCCGCAGCTTCAAAAATGGGACGGGGATGACGCCTTCTCAATTTCGCAATATATTTCGATCGCGCTAATTGCATTCAAGTCTGCTCGTTCTATTCAATACGCCTGACTTTCGTATTGATACGATGCTCTGAGCATTATTGATAGTGAGGTGTTTATGAAGAGATCCGTTTCAGTCCTGACCGTCCTTCTGTTTATTGCTGTCATCAGCGCGTCTCAGCGGGTATTCGCTCAAGCAAATTCGCCGGAGGCCCGCGTTGATGCGTTTCTTAAGCCATATATCGACGGAGGTTTTTTCTTTGGCGTAATCGTACTGACGCGTGATGGCAAGGTGACTTATGAAAAGGCGTATGGGCCCGCCAACGCCGAGTTTCGTATTCCTAATCAGCCCAATACACGGATAGGTATTGCGTCGATCACCAAGCCGATGACGTCGGTTATCCTCATTCGCTTGCTGGAAGCAAAGAAACTGTCGCTCGACGACAAGCTCAGCAAATTCATTCCGGACTTTCCAAATGGCGATAAGATCACGATCGATATGCTTTCAAAACATCGGTCGGGAATACCTCACCGCGTCATGAAACCGGAGATGGAATCACTCCCGTACACGACCGTTGAAATGGTCGAGAACATCAAGAAAGCTACATTGGCATTCGAACCGGGTACGCAGCGGCTCTATAGTTCGGCGGGATACACAGTACTAGCTAGAGTTCTGGAGATCGCGTCCGGCGGATCGTATCCAGAGTTGCTCCAGGAATATGTCCTGACACCCGCAGCTATGACGGACACCTTAAACTTTGACAGCGACGCCGTAATGGAGCGCCGGGCCGAGGACTATATGTATTCCAATAATGGCTTCATAAACGCCGAACTCAAGAATTACAGTTTTCTGGTCGGTGCCGGCTCGGTTTTTAGCACCGCCAGAGACCTATCCAAATTCAGCCACGCGATCGTTGACGGCAAGTTTGGGAGTAATGTTAAGAGCTCTTTGGTCACTGGCCCCGCCGTCACTGCCGACGGCAGCACGAACGGACATCGCTCTTACCTCGAGATCGAGCGTGATAAGAAATATGGGTTTGTCGTCCTTTCCAATATCGGTTCCGGATCATTTCAAGCTATCACTAAAGGGATCGGCGAGATCATGCAGGGGAAAGAACTTTCGGTAAAACCTCCTTCGATACCAAAGATCATTCCGGACCCGAATAAAGATCCAGTCGAGTTCCTTGGCGTTTACAAGCGAACCGATGACGGATCTGAAACCACCCTGCTCAGGAAAAAGGGCGAGCTGTACGCCGAAAACATCAAGCTCTTTCCGATCCGGCCTGATTGCTTTTTCGAGTACAAGTTTTTTGGCGAAGTCTGCTTCCAACGGGATAGCTCTGCGAAGATAACGGGTATTAAGTGGAAGGGCACGGGATTTGAACTTGCTTGGGTTAAGAAATAACTCGTGGGAATAATAATGAGAATCGCAGCAAACAGTTTTCTATTCGCCACGATGTTTTCATGCGTTTTGTATTCCGCGATCGCGGCCCAACAAAAGGCAGGCGATCTCAAGATCGAAAATCGTGTTTTCACGTCCGCCAAAGGAGATAAGGTCGATGCCGAATATGGCCGGCTTTACGTACCGGAAAATCGCAATAAACCGAACAGCCGATTGATCGAGCTTTCATTTGTCCGGTTCAAAAGTACATCTCCCGATCCAGGCCCGCCGATCGTCTATCTAGCCGGCGGACCAGGCAATTCCGGCATTGCCGCCGCACGCGGTGCCCGATTCCCTTTGTTCATGCCAATGCGGGAGGTCAGCGATGTTATTGCTCTCGATCAACGCGGGACTGGCAACTCGCTTCCCGATGTTCGCTGCAGTGAAAATCTTTCGTTTCCCACGGACAACCCCTGACGAGAGATGCGGCGATCGAACAATATAGAGAACTTTCGCGGAAATGCGTCTCGGGGTTGAGGCAACAAGGCGTCGATCTGTCCGGCTACAATACAAATGAAAGCTCCGACGACATCGATGCTCTCAGAAAAGCTCTGGGTGCAAGAAAGATCAGCCTGTGGGCCATCAGTTATGGCACACACCTGGCTCTGGCTACTATCAAAAGGCATGAGACAAGTATCGATAAAGTGATTCTTGCAGGTACTGAAGGGCCGGAGCAGACACTCAAATTACCCTCCAACACCCAAAAACATCTCGAACATTTGGACACGATGGTCAGAACAGATACTGAGTTGAGTAAAAAAATATCGTCTTTACTGAACTTGATAAAAGAAGTGCTTGACCAGGTCGATCACGAGCCCGTCAAGGTTGAGGTTGTTGACCCGAAAACCAAACAAACAATTTCTGTTGTTTTGAACAAATTTGCGCTTCAGTTGGTGACCATGTTTGCGTTCGGATCAAGCGAGGCATTCATTCCCGCGAGCTACTATGCGATGTCGAAAGGTGATTTCTCAGCCGCGGCTCGCCAGTGGCTCGCTATCGCCGGCGGCACGCAAAGTATCGGTTCGGGAATGTCCAACATGATGGATTGCTTTTCCGGGTCCTCGCCCGACCGCCGGAAGAAGATCGAAGCCGAGGCGAAAATAACGCTACTCGGCGATGCGATGAACTTTCCATTTCCCGATATTTGCGACGCATGGGGCAACCCGGACCTCGGCGGATCTTTTAGGAAAAATCCGACTTCCGGCCTTCGGATTCTTTTTATCAGTGGGACATTGGATGTCCGTACCCCTCCGACCAATGCCGAAGAGGTCCGCAAAGGCTTCCCAAATAGCGTTCACCTGATCGTCGACGGTGCAGTCCACAGCGACCCGCTATTTCTCTCATCGCCTAAGATCAAGGATGTAATGCTCGAGTTTATGAAGGGACAAAAGATCTCGACAACCAGCATAACGCTCGATCCACTAAGATTCGCACCTGTTGCCAAATAAAAAGGCAGAGCCGAAGCTCCGCCTTTTTTCTGATCACATGCCTTATGGCCTAATCGTCTTCCTCGTCAACCGCGAGCAGCGATGCACTCGTGACGAGGTCATCGTCCCCGCAGCGAATGAG
>JBBRSH010000050.1:0-28311 GCA_038245555.1 Pyrinomonadales bacterium
CTGAGTCTCGGTTCGTCCTTTACTAACGTACCGGGCGGGACTGCCAACTGGTCATTTACTGGAGGCATGAACTACAACGATCAAAGCGGAACCGCAGCGATCCAGATCGGTAAGGCCAATGCTGTCTGCACGATCAGTGGTTACGGCCCAACTCAATACGACGCGGCGTCACACAGTGCAACCGGCAATTGTGTCGGCGTGACTGGTGATCTGGCGGCGGCTGGAAGCAGCCTCAATCTCGGTGCAAGCTTTACTAACGTACCGGGCGGAACTGCCAACTGGTCATTCACTGGTGGGACCAACTACAACGATCAAAGCGGAAGCGTAGCGATCCAGATCACAAAGGCCGACGCGACGTTTACGGTCACACCCTACGATGTGACGTTTGACGGTCTTTCGCACACGGCTGCTGTTTCGACGATCACAGGCGTGGGCGGCGAGACAGGAGCTACGGTTGGAGTGGTTGATGTTAACAACACGACGCACACAAACGTTGGAACGTACGCAGCTGACTACTGGTTCTTTACCGGTACCGGCAACTACAACTCCATCGGTAATACAACGATCACAGACAAGATCAACTCAGGAACGATCCAGGGTACGGTCTCATATGTGCTCGATCCTATGAACCTTAAGAAGGTAGAGGGTGTATTGCTGAGCGCTGTAGGCTCGCCCAACACGTCGGCAACGACGGCAGCGAATGGCACGTACACG
Source organism: Pyrinomonadales bacterium (assembly GCA_038245555.1). Lineage (GTDB taxonomy): Bacteria > Acidobacteriota > Blastocatellia > Pyrinomonadales > Pyrinomonadaceae > OLB17. The sequence goes on from JBBRSH010000050.1 coordinate 715, forward strand.
CTGTCTAGCTTTGGTACGGGTGCGTATACCGTTACGCCTTCGAAAACGAAGCAAGCGTGTAATTTCCCGAGCGGCCCGTTTGGCGTGGGTGCGTCTGATGCATCACTCGTATCGCAGCATGTGGTCCATCTGATCACGCTCACTGGAACGAAACTCGAGGCTGCAAAGGTCTCGGGTGCTCCGACGGTCACGGCCTTCGATGCTTCGTTGATCGCTCAGAGATCGGTTCACATCTGTGATTCGATGGATCCGACGGCCAACTTCAACTCGTTCAGTCATGCTGGCGAATGGAAGTTCATTCCGGCAAGCCGGTTCTATGCCAGCGTCACGCTTCCGCTGACGGGCGAGAACTACGACGCTTATATGATCGGCGACATCGATGGTGACTGGCAGACTGGGAATGCTCCCAATCGTCCGGCCAGCAGGTCGATAAACACCGGAAAGTTGACGACCAACAGGACGATCGAAACCGACGTGGTTCGTGCTTCTCTCGGGAATGTCGAAACGCAGCCGGGAACGGTCGTAAATGTTCCGGTCAGAATGGACAATTTGAATGGTGCGGGCATCACGTCCTACCAGTTCAGCGTCCACTATGATCCATCGGTACTTGAACCAAGCCAGTTGGCGGCGGACATCGCCGGCACCCAGAGCGAAGGCCTCAGCGTAGTTTCAAACTCGCCGGAGCCCGGACTTCTCATGGTTGCCGTTTACGGTGCTTTCCCTGTAACTGGTGACGGTGTATTCGTTAATCTCAGATTCTCAGCGATCGGCAAGTCGGGTTCAACCTCGCCTTTGACGGTCTCGGAATTTATTTATAACGGCAAGACCGACGCTGGTTCGGTAGATGGTCAGGTAACTGTCTCGGCAGACTCACAGCAGGTGGGTCTCCGCGGCAAGCTCTCGACCGCCGCCGGAGAGGGACTTACCAATGCCCGCGTTGTGCTGACCAGCTCAAACGGACAGAGGTTTGTTTCAACTTCGAGTAGCGACGGCTACTTTGAGTTCGGTGGACTTACCGCTGGTGACACCTTCACCGTAACGGTTGATTCGAAGCGTTATACATTCTCGTCGAGAATGGTTAACACTCGCGGCAACCTTACGGACCTAAACATGACTGCTGACCAGTAAAACGGCTGGCCGTCAACCTTAGGGCGGGAGAGCTATCGGCTCTCCCGCCCGCCTTTTTTCTTAAACTGGAGGTAGTTTTTTTTTATGCTCGCAAAGCAGAAATCCCCCACGATCTCTAATTCGATCTGCTCGCTCCTGGCATTATCCTTTGTCTTTTCTTTGGGTTGTTTCATTTTGGAGGCCGGTGCACAGGTAAGATCTGGCTCCGCTGTTGTCGAACGCTCGCTCGCGGAGGCCCCACAGGTGCTTCCCATCACCCTGACCGCCGGCTCCGTCGTTGTACCGCCGGCCCCCGGCGTTTTATTTACCGTACCGTTCTCGATCTCCTCCGTTACCGGCGAAAACATCTTTGCCTATTATTTTGAGATCACTTATGACTCGACGAAGATGAATCCGTCCGGACTCAATTTTGGCTGTTCGGACGGTGCTCTTACATCCGGGGGGCCGCATCCGACATGCAATGTCTTTCCGGGGCCCGGATCGATGTTGATCTCCGGCTCAGGTGTAGGCACGATGACCGGGTCGGGTGTGATGGTCAATATCCAGTTCGTAACCGCGGCCGGAATACAAAATGGTGCCACAGGCCCCATAACGATCACGCCGGGTTCCGTCGCGTTCTTTAAGAGCACTGGCGGCCAGGTGTCAAACAATCCGCCCGTCAATGGGAACATAACGTTTATTTCGAACGCAGGCCCCGCGACGATCGGCGGCAGAGTATTGACACCGGCCGGCCGAGCTGTCTCATCGGCACAGGTATTCCTGACGGACAACGGCGGCGTGAGCCGCATGGTAATTTCAAATCCGTTCGGATATTTCCATTTCGACAATGTCTCGTCCGGTGGCTACCTACTGGGTGCCACATCGAAGAAATACACTTTCAGCCCCCGGACCGTTTCGGTCAACGGCAATCTGGCCGGCGTGGACCTGATCGCCCAACCCTGATAAGCCGCTATTTCAACATTTTTCACTTCAAAACTTGAGGCAGCCTGACGGCCGGCCTCTTTTTTTGGAACAATGAAGAATGGACAGCAAAAGCTAATTTGCATATAGTGCAAATAACTGTGGCGAAACCTCGGCCATTACGGTAGAATTGAGGTGCTGCACATCCCCGTCGGGCCTTGTCAGCACAAGCGATAACCTAACGGACTTGGATATGATCGCTGACCAGTATATCGCTGGCTCGCACCCTTCGGGCGGGAGAGCCAGTCAGCTCCCCGCCCGCCTTTCTCAATTTTGGAGGTAGTTTCTTATGCTCGCATTTCACAAATTCCGTATGATCGCTAAGTCGATCTGCGGACCCTTGGCTTTAGCCATTGTTCTTTCTTTGGGTTGTTTCATTTCGGAGGTTGGCGCACAAGTAAGATCCGGGTCCGTCAATCAGGAAGATTCGTCGCTCGTGGAAGCTCCGCAGGTACTTCCGATCACCTTAACCGCGGGATCTTCGACACAGAACTCGATCTCGACATTTATCGTGCCGTTTTCGGTCACCGACCTCACCGGTGAAAACATTATTGCCTACTATTTTGAGATCACGTATGACCCGGCAAAGATAAATCCGTCGGGACCGAATTTCGGATGTACGGACGGTGCTCTGACAGTTGCCGCCGGTCCTCATCCGACCTGCAATGTTTTTCCGGGGCCTGGTAGATTGTTGATCTCGGGCTCAGGTTTCGGCACCCCGTCGGGAGCAGGCGTCCTTGTGAATGTGCAATTCCAAACCACAGCGACCGTCGGTGCCGGCGACATTACCGTGATCACCATCGACCCGGCCACCGTCGCCTTTTATAAGGGAACGGGCGGCCAGGCGGCCGCCAATCCGCCGGTAAACGGCGTAATAACCTTCTTTGGCCCGTCGGCCGCCGCGGCATCGATCGATGGCAGAGTAGCAACATCAACCGGCAGACCCGTGGCGTCCGCACAGGTTTTGCTGACCGACAGGACGGGCGTCACCCGCGTCGTATTTTCGAATCCGTTCGGGTATTTTCACTTTGACGATATCTCGATAGGCACCACCTATATCCTGGGTGCAACCTCAAAACGGTACACTTTTACGTCGCGGACCGTCTCAGTCGAGGGCAATCTAGCTGGCCTGGACCTCATCGCACAGCCCTAAAGCTCCAAACGTCGCGTATCGGATCGTTACGTACATTCACAACTTAAACATTAGGCCGTCTTCAAAAGGCGGCCTATTTTATTTCCTGCTTAAGTGATTGAACCCGCGGCATCCTAAACTCGTGATTTTTGTGCCACCCATCTTCGATCTCTCATCTCGCCTCCATCGCCTCTCCCGCGAATACACGCACCAAAGACCGGACGCCGTCGTTGACACTACGTGTTATACTTAATACGCATATCGATGTGCTCACGCAGATCGAACGGCTCTTTGAAAACCTAGGACGATCGGGACTTGCGACCAGTGGTCAGTGGTCAGTTGGGACGGGGCAAAAGGATAACGGATAAAGGGTGAGGGATAAAGGAGGAATCGGGCGATGGTCAGTGGTCAGTGGTCAGACGAAGATAAACAAAAACGCGTGGGACAGTTGGACAGTGGGACAGTGGGACAGTGGGACAGGCTAAAAAGGATAAAGGGTGAGGGATAAAGGAGGAGTCAGTTTTCAGGGGACAGTCAAATAACCGAAAAAAATCGTGGGACAGTGGGACACGTGGGACACCGGGACACGTGGGACAGTGGGACAGTGGGACACCGGGACACGTGGGACAGTTGGGACAGCGAAACAAAAAGGGCCGCGTGGCCCATCTGTCGTTGACGAATAGATAAGCACGCGGCCCTTGAAAAGTTGATCGGGACTAAAAAACGAGTTGGTTGTCGTGAACCAGTTTTGCTACATCGAACGCAAAGCTTCGTGGAATTATATCGGCATAGGGATTTTTCGAACTGAAAAAATCCCCGCTGAATTCGATCTTAAAGTTCTTGCTATCCGGTGCGATCAACTCTTTGCCGGCCGAGTCCCGACGAGGAAAGAAAAATATCGCCGGATCGCTGCCGCCTTTTGGAGGAAGAAACTGGGCCAACGGTGAACGCACGCCGCTTTCGTTCACGAGCCAGACCATGCCTTTCATCTGTGCCGCCGTTATGGTCTGGAACAACCCTTCTTCCACAGATTGATGCGATGGATCGATAGATTTACCAATTGTGACGATGTAATAGTTCTTGCAGTATGGGCAGTCGAGCATGTCCTTTGTGGATGCGTCAAACGCCGAGCGTTTCCCATCGTCCATCTTGTCGTAGTTGGCCGTTATCTCCTGCAAACGGATCATCGCCTGGCGAACTACCAGCGCCGACTGAAGACGGACCAAAATGAGGGGAGCGCTGAGAGCTTTTTTCTTCGCTCCGCCATCGCCCCCTCGGGTGTCGGTCCTGGCGGCATTCGAAGCTCTCTGATCTACAAGCATCGCGTTCGCCTCAGCGGCTGCTATCCCTTCCGTCGACTGGTACGAGGCGATCCAGGGGGACTCGTTAAGTATCTTTGCTGCTTCATCGCGACTCCATTTTTGAAATGGTTTATCGAATGGCTTCTGAGCGGATATTGATACGGTAAATACGCAAACAAGTGCGGCAAAAAGGGTAATTCTGACTTTCATTTTAGGGGTACCTCTGGAATTAAGTTTCACCGACAAGTCATCGTAGCACAACTTTTAAAGATCGAGGAAATTTTAACAAACGATCTCGCCGACGAGGTCGTATGCATGGGCCTCAGTGATCTTAACGTTGTAAATGGCCCCGATCGTGGGTTCGAGATCGTCCGGCATATCGTTGATGAGAATGTAGCCGTCGATCTCCTGGGTTTGGCCCTCAAGGCGGCCCTGGAAGAGCAGATCGGATTCTTGTGAAAGGCCTTCGAATATGACCTTAAAGGTGCTCCCGATTTTCGCCGCGTTGATGCCCTTGCTGATCTTGGCCTGCTCTTTCATCAGACGGTTCCGGCGCTGCTTTGCGACCTTCGGATCGATCTTGTCAGGAAGCTCGTAAGCCGCAGTTCCCTCTTCGTCCGAGTATGTAAATACGCCGAGGTTGTCAAAGCGGCAGTTCTGAACGAATTTTATAAGCTCTTCAAAATCCGCGTCCGATTCGCCCGGAAACCCGGTGATGAACGTGGTGCGAATGGCAATACCCGGAACCCGGTCACGCACACGGCGGATGAGCTTTTCGAGCGATTCACGTGTTCCGCCGCGTTTCATCGATTTCAGCACATTTCGCGAAGCGTGCTGCAGCGGCATATCGAGATATTTGACAACCTTTGGAGTTTCCGCGATCGCCGCAAGAAAAGCATCGGAAATGTGCGTCGGAAAGGCATACATTGGCCGGATCCACTCAATGCCGTCGATCTCGCCAAGGGCCCGCAAAAGAGCCGCGAGAGCGTCCACTTCACCGAGGTCCTCGCCGTATCGCGATGAATCCTGGGCGATCAGAACGAGTTCTTTGACACCTTGTTTAGCGAGCATTCTCGCTTCTTCGATGATAGAACCGAACCGCCGCGACCGAAAGCTCCCGCGCATTGCCGGTATCGAGCAAAAAGCGCATGGCCGATCGCAACCCTCGGCGATCTTAATAAACGCCGTATGTGCATCGGTCGCCCGCATCCGCGGCGTGTACTCGTCGTAAAGATACGTCGCCGATTTGTTGCCGATCGGGGTGATAGTGAGCTGTTTGGCGTCAAATTCGGCATCCGCCGCTTTAAGAATATCGCCCACCTGTGAGGTTCCGATGAAAGCGTCGACCTCGGGGAGTTCCTTCATCAGGTCATCGCGATAACGTTCCACCAGGCAGCCGGCGACGATCACCCGATTCGCTTTACCCTCGGATTTCCAGCGCGTGGCTTCGAGAATGGCATCCACCGATTCCTGTTTGGCAGATTCGATGAACCCGCATGTGTTCACCACAACGGTATCCGCCTCATCGGCATTGTTTGTTATTTCGTAGCCAGCCTCGGCAAGCTGACCCATCATCACCTCACTGTCTACGAGGTTCTTAGGGCAGCCAAGACTGACGAATCCAACCTTTTTCATACGATCTGTTGGACATTATAGCATTTTGCCGACCGTCGCATATTTGAGGTTTTAGCTCTTTGAACTGAAATATTGATGGGATTAGTTATATACCGAATAGATACCTATGCCGCACCTGACTCAAGAGCGAATTTTCGGACTCGTCGGCTCGATCTACGAGCAGGCCCGTGAACCGTCGAAAAATGGGTGGCAGAGCATCTATCTCGACATCGCCGATGTTCTTTCGTCCGGGCCTGGCGGGTTCCTGCTGCGAAACGAAGAATGCAATCGATTTAATTTTGCGGCCGGCACGATTCCACCGGATTTTCTTCGCGATTATATCGATCATTACCAGTTTGTTAGCCCCTTTCGTGCGACGTACCAAGGTCTCGGGATCGGTGAGGCTCTCGTTCGAACTCGTGAGATGTCCGACAGCGACTATGTTCGGACCGAATTCTATAGCGAGTACATGAGCAAGATCGACGCGTTTAATTTCGCGACGCACAATCTGTCACGATCCGGCGGGATTACAGCGGGACTGGTCATAACACGGCCAAAATCGCGAGCGGATTTCACGAGAACCGACGAACGGGTTCTCGGCATCCTGTTGCCGCACCTAAGCCGAGCTCTCGAGGTTTATCTAAACTTTGTTGATGTACATAACGAAAACCGAGCCATGAGTGCCGCACTTACGACAATGAACCAGACCGTGATCGTCGTTGATAAGTATCGAAAGATAAGCTTCATTACCGAGCGGGCTAAAAAAGAACTGCGGGCAAAGGACGGACTCGAGATTTCGCGCGATGGCACGTTGCGGGCAAGTTCGTCGAATGACGACAAACGACTCGCCGAACTCTTGCGGGGAGTATTCGACCCTACCCTTGATCGGATCGCGGGACTGGGCGGAGCCCTGCAGATATCACGGCCAAACGGCTCGCGACCGCTCATCGTTCGTGTTACCCCGTTTTCGGCCCTTACGCTGCTCGATGATGGTACCGACTCGATGGCCATGATCTTTGTCCATGACCCTGGAGCCGAAGTGAAGACGCAGGAACCGGTACTCATCCAGCTTTACGGCCTGACCAAGGCGGAAGCACACCTCGCTGCGGTTCTCGCAAGCGGCAGATCGACCGAGGAAGCCTGTGAGTTTCTCGGCATTACGGACAACACCGCCCGGACACATCTAAAGCATATTTTTTCCAAAACAGATACCCGCCGACAAAGCGAACTGGTCAAACTTATAGTCAACGGCCCCGCATCGCTCCGGCTTCCCGAAGCCGCATAATTTTCATAAATATTGACACGTAACCAGTTTGGGTGATGACAAGGATTAAATCCTTGTGCAAACTATCTTCAACGATGATTATTGTTGTCAAGCGTTAGGTGTTCGTATCTTGATCTGAATTGCGGCGCGTTCTGATTGATTTTCGAAGCGTGCCGTTGATACCGGTATGACCAACAGGTGCTGGATTATGTAAAGGAACTTGATGGATTTGCAAAAAACGGTCGGCAGTTCGAGCTGCCGACCGAAAGCAGATCCATCGTTTGGAAAGGAATATCCCCAACAATGCAGCCGCACAACTGCATTTTACGACATTCCCAGACTCCAAACAATCAATATAAAGCGTAGTAATTTTGGGCTTGGGGGCGGAACTTCCGGTGCCTCTCTTAGCGTAGACTGAAACTCCCAAAATTCTCACTTAGCCGTGTCTGCTGTCGCGTGGGTTATTTATTTAGCTACTCGTCTTCAGAGGAACTTTGGATCGTTATATCGCAGTCAGGAGATTTAGTATGTTATGCAAATTATCAGCGCCGGCGTGGGGCCTTTTGAGCGTTAAGGTGGCTACCAGACTGAACCTTCTTGCCTCAAGGGGAGTTTCGTCGATTCTGAAAACACTCGCTTTGATGTCGATATTTGCCGCGAGCATGAGTGCCGCACATTTTTCATTTCTTGACTCCCTTAACGATTTGGTTGGAACGTCGCCCGAAAGATCGATCGTCTCACTCGACGTACTGGGCCCGATGGCTAACTTCTACACGATCTCCCCCAGTACTCAAAACGCTACAGCGGGAAGTTCGAATGCATTTGTCTGGACTTTTACCGCGACAAACACCAATTCCGGCGGACCGCTGCTGTTCACAGTCCCGTTGTCCTGGCCGGTGCCAAACACGGGTGGTGGAAACGGAACGGTTGCTATAGGAGGCACATGCTCAGGCATTTTGCAGATCGTCGCTCAGCAGATAAGTGTTGATCAGGTAGGCACGGGCGCGGGCGGAAGTTGTGGTACCGGTCAGACAATTACAATAAGTTATACCCTTTTGGCAGTCCCCACGCCGGCATCTCCACCTCAGACGTACACATTTCAAAGTAACTTTGGAAGTTCACCGACGGTAACCGTCTTCGCCCCAGGAGTCCCAACGTCTACAACTGTTGTGTCTTCGATAAACCCGTCGACATATGGTCAAGGTGTTACGTTTACGGCGACAGTTTCGCCCGTTCCATCGGGCGGGACGATCGACTTTAATGTAAGCGCCAGCTCGGTCTGCACGGGTGTAGCTGTCAACGGAAGTGGACAGGCCTTTTGTAACACTAACGCGGTTACGGCCAACGGCAGTCCCCATGCGGTTACAGCCAATTACTCCGGAACGACTGGGTTCTTTAGCAGCACCGGCACGCTAAATCCAGGTCAAACCGTTCAGAAAGCGAACCAGGTTGCCGCGCTAACCGCACCGTCTGCGGTCGGATACGATGGTGCTCCCCACAGTCCCACAGTGGCATGCTCGGGCGGCGGAGCCGCATTTAACATCCTGATCAACGGTGTCGGGTCGCAAATCAGCGTGGGCGCATATGCGGTTACCGCAAGTTGTCCGGTAAATTCAAATTACAACGGTGGGATCAATCTATTTGCAGGAAATTACACGATCACCCCAGCAACTCAAACCGCAACGCTGACAGCTCCGACAACGGCCCAGTACGATGGTTCGCCCCACAGTGCGACTGTTATCTGTTCTGGAGGAGGAGCGGCATTTAACATTTTGACCGGCGGAGCAACCACGCAAACAAATGCGGGCACGTACGGAGTAGTTGCTGACTGTCCGGCAGCCGGCCCAAACTTCGGGGCGGGCTCTGGCCTTTCTGCTGGCAACTTTTCGATCACACCGATCAACCAGACCGCCACAGTTGCGGCCCCCACCTCAGTGCCATATAACGGTTCGCCGCGCGTTGCTTCCGTAGCGTGCTCGGGCGGCGGTGCAGCGTTCAATATCGGGACGGGTGGATTGGCATCGCAAACAAATGTCGGCGTCTACGGCGTGACCGCAGACTGTCCAGCGGTCGCCCCGAATTACAACTTGACCACGGGCGTAACGGCGTCCGGGGCGTTCGCTATCTCTCCGACGAGCCAGACAGCCAGCGTCACGGCCCCCCAATCGGTCCCATATGACGGATCGGCACATACCGCAACCGTGTCGTGCGCGGGTGGTGGTGCGGCGTTCAATATACTTCTCGGTGGGTTTGCTTCACAAACGAGCGCCGCCACTTATCCCGTTACAGCAGACTGCCCTGCGGCCGCTCCCAATTACACACAAACATTAGGCGTCTCGGCTGGTAATTTCACGATTACCGCGATCACCCAAACTGCCAGTGTAACCGCACCAAGCTTTTTCCCGTACAACGGCAACCCGCGAACTGCTACGGTGGCCTGCTCGGGGGGCGGCATCGCGTTTAACATTTTAATGAACGGAGCCGCTTCTCAAACGAATGCAGGCGTGTATCCGGTGGTGGCTGATTGCCCCGCAGCAGCCCCAAATTATACGGCCTCCTCAAATCTTTCGGCTGGCTTCTACTTTATTTCACCGGTTAGCCAAACCGCTTCGCTCGGAGCTCCTACATCAGTGGCTTATGATGGATCGCCGCACGGTGCGACAGTCATATGTTCTGGCGGCGGCACTGCGACGAACATCCAGTTGGGAGGTTTTGCAACACAGACATCCGCGGCCTCCTATCCCGTAACAGCGGACTGCCCTTCGGCTCCAAACTATACACCGACTGGCGGCATCAATGCTGGATTCTTCACGATCACAGCTATTGATCAGACGGCCTCGTTGGCCGCACCAGCTTCTATTCCTTATGATGGGTCGCCTCATGAGGCAGTCGTGTTGTGCTCCGGCGGAGGAGCCGGAGTCAATGTGATGACAGGTGGTACGGCTACGCAAACAGATGCTGGTTCGTACATGGTAGTCGCAGATTGCCCGTCGGCTCCGAACTACAATCCAACCTCAGGACTATCAGCGGGCACATTCTTAATCACGGCGATCACCCAAACGGCATCGGTAACCGCTCCCACATCGATTCCTTATGATGGCTCGCCCCATAGTGCCACCGTTACCTGCACGAGTGGAGGCTCGGCATCCAACATCATTACGGGTGGAGCCGCCACACAGACAAATGCCGGCGTTTATGCGGCAACAGCCGACTGTCCGGGAATAGCTTCAAACTACATTTCGGGCTCTAACCTTCCAGCGGGCAATTTCGTCATAACGCCTATCACGCAAACGGCGTCCGTAAACGCTCCACTTTCGCTACCGTACGACGGTTCGCCGCACAGCGCGGCGGTCACGTGTTCAGGCGGCGGCATTGCGACCAACATCCTGACAGGCGGAGCCTCGTCGCAGACTGCGGCAGGCTCATATGCCGTAACAACAGATTGTCCGACCGCAGCCCCGAACTACGCCGCATCACTCGGTGTGAATGCCGGCTTTTATACGCTCACGCCTGTCAACCAGACAGCCTCGGTAACGGCACCCGCGTCAGTTGCCTATGACGGTTCACCGCACGGTGCGACCGTATTGTGCTCTGGAGGCGGCTCTGGATTTAACATCCTGACTGGCGGTTCTGCCTCGCAGATCAATGCAGGTGTCTTTGCAGTAATCGCAGACTGCCCGGCCGCGCCGAACTACAATGCGACCCCAAGCCTGCCAGCGGGCAACTTTACCATCACCGCTGCTAACCAAACCGCCTCGGTAGCGGCACCGACATCGGTACCATATGACGGGTTGGCTCATGGCGCGGCGGTCACGTGCTCGGGAGGCGGTACGGCAGTTAACATCTTAACTGGCGGGTCTGCCACCAAAATAAATGCGGGAGACTACTCGGTAACAGCAGATTGCCCCGCAGCCGCTCCGAACTACAATGCATCCGTCGGCCTGGCCGCAGGTAACTTCACGATAACGGCGGTAGACCAGACGGCCATCGTGACAGCTCCGTTATCAGTCCTGTATGACGGCTTGCCTCACAGTGCAACAGTAAGCTGCTCGGGCGGAGGCTTGGCATCGAACATCTCGACAGGTGGATCGCCCACACAAACCAATGCTGGCACCTACGCGGTTACCGCAAACTGTCCGGCAGCTGCACCGAACTACAACGCATCCGCGGGAGTGGCAGCAGGTAACTTCATAATTACCAAAGCGGGTTCATCTACCTCAATCAGTTGCCCGGCCTCGGTGTCGTATACAGGTGCTCCGTTAACGCCTTGTACCGCTCTCGTAACTCGCGTCGCGAATGCGAATACAACGACGCCGATAACATATGGAAACAACACGAACCCGGGTACGGCAACAGCGAATGCGACATATCCGGGTGATGTCAACCACGCTGCAAGTGCACCGGCTACACAGGCCACTTTCCAGATAACCTTTTGCCCCGTCGTGTCTGCACCGACGATCACTTTACAAAGCGGGTCAGCCGTAATAATTCCTATCAATACAACGGCTCTGCCTTCTGGGGCGGTTATTTCCGCGGACTTCACCTTTACCTACGACTCGGCCAAAATGATCCCGTTTGCTTACCCGAACGCTGTCACGGCCGGATCGGTCGCGAGCTCCGCGGTCGTAACGTACAGTGAGAGTCCGGGAATTCTCAAAGTCTCGCTGTTCGATCCCGGAAGTTTCAGTGGGTCTGGTGCGTTGGTCAACCTTCACTTCAACGTTGTTGGGCCAAGTGCCTCGGTTCCATTGACACTTAGCGGCCTTCTTTACAACGGCGGCATGGTTTGCTCCAGCACGTCCAACGGAACTCTGAACATCGAGTCCGGCGCCATAACCGGTCAAGTTACCTACGCGCATAGCCCGTTTATTCCGGTGCCAGGCGTATTACTTGATGCGCCGGGCTCACCCCATATTTCGGACACGACAAACGCGTCCGGAGCCTATTCCTTGACGGGCTTCGGCACATCGGCATACACGGTCACGCCGTCGAAACCGGATGTGCTATACAATGACTCACTTTTAGTGAGAGGTATCTTTGTCAATGACGCGACCTTGGTCGCTCAGCACGTGGTCGGACTGATCACACTCAACCCGACACAGCTCCAGGCTGCCAAAGTTAGCGGCTTTTCGACCCTTACATCGTTTGACGCCGCTTTGATAGCCCAGTGGATCGTAAACACGACGCCTGCGAACCCGGTCAATCAAACCGGCAAGTGGAAGTTCAACCCTGGAAATGGCGGAACCTTCGTCGTCAATACCCACGTTACGCAGAACTACACTGCGATACTAATGGGTGATGTCAGCGGCGGCTGGCCAAATTTCGTGCCGCGGCCGGCACTTGATCAGACCGGCGGACTGTCGGCCGACACCGTCCGGGCTTCGGTCCCGAATGTCGAGGCTGCTTCCCGATCCGAGATCACCGTTCCTTTCAGGATCGACAATCTAGGCGATAAAGGTGTTACATCGTATCAATTCGATATTGAATACGACCCGGCAATTCTCGCACCCGTTACATCGGCAGCCAGCGTCAATGGAACGTTTAGTGACGGCCTGACAGTGGTTTCCAACTCTCCCGAAGCCGGACTACTCAAGGTTGCTGTCTTCGGAGCCTTGCCGGTCAACGGTGATGGCGTTTATGCAAACCTGCGGTTTACGGCCATCGGTGTTGCGGGAGCGACCTCGCCGCTCATTATCCGCGAATTCCGTTTCAATAACGGAGACGATTCGGTTACCACGATCGGCGGACGCGTCACCGTCACGCCCGGTATGAGTGGTGTAAGCACTGCCACGATCAACGGCAAACTATCGACCTCATTGGGCTCCGGCGTTACAAATGCCCGCGTGATCCTCACCAGATCGAATTTAGAGCAACGCAGCGTTCTGTCGGGTCCGATGGGCTACTTTAGCTTCGACGGACTCGTTGTCGGAGAGAACTACACTGTAAGCGTTCAGGCAAAGCGCTACACATTCGCACCAAGGAACATAAGCATTGCCGACAATGCGGTGACGGAGATCAACATGATGGCCGATCAATAATTTACGGAGCGGGCGCGGTATTTTCAATATGCCGCCTTCCCCTCGGTCGATTCGATCCAAACTTGAATTTAGGAGCATTTGCATGTCAATAGTAGAACGCCGAACCAGATCTTCTGCCGGCGCATTTAGCGGGAGCAGTATCAGGGTAATTTCCCGAAATAACATTATCGTGAGCCTGTTCACCATCGTCGCGTGTGTTCTATTTTCGGCAACTATTTGCTTCGCTCAGATCCCCGTCGACATTAAATGGTTCTCGACGCTCACCGCGGACGGCCAACTCAGCGTTAGCAATCCTGACCCCGCCCCGAGCCGGTGTGACCTTAACAGCATGGGCCGCGCAATCATCGAGCAGCCGATAGCAAATGCCGCGACCAATGTTCCGCCGCAGTGTCCGATCATCTCGACGCCGAGTGGAACTGCAATGATGGGAGTATCCGTCAATATCCCGATCAACACAGAAGACATGACCGCCCGCGGAGCGATCTCCGCCGACTTCACGTTCAGCTACAATGATGCTGTTCTGCAGCCCGCAGCTCTCAATACGGCGACCGCAGGGCCAGTGGCCGGGCCCGGATCCGTTGTCACTTACAGAACGCCGACGACACCGGGAACACCGTCTCCCGCCGGGACGATCATTGTATCCGTGTTTAATACCGCCGGCTTCACAGGGGCCGGCAGCCTTATCGATCTCCATTTCAACGTTATCGGACCCGCCGGGTCAACGTCAGGATTGAACGTTACGAACTTCCTTTACAACGGCGGATCGGTCTGCTTAGGCAATGTGTCCAACGGCACATTGACGGTCAGTTCAGGCACCGTATCCGGGCAGGTAACATATGCACACAACCCTTTCGGACCGGTCTACGGGGTGCTGATGGACGCTCCGGGCTCGCCGCACGTTTCAAGCACCACGAACGTCGGCGGCACCTATACGATGTCAGGATTTGGCGTTGGACCTTACACGGTCACGCCTTCTAAGGCGGACGCCGTTTATACGGATGCAGACCGCGGCATCTACGCGAATGACGCATCGCTGATCGCTCAGCATGTAGTCGGGTTGATAACATTAAATTCAATACAGCTTCAGGCAGCCAAGGTCAGCGGAAATCTCACTCCGGCCTTGTCTTCCTATGACTCCGCCTTGATCGCACAATGGATCGTCCACACGGTACCTGGCGCTCCCGGCAACCTGACCGGAAAATGGCGGTTTACGACTACAAACACAAGCTACGCGAACCTCAACATCAACTACACCGGCCAGAACTACACCGGGCTCCTGATGGGCGATGTTAGCGGAGGTTGGTCTGGAGCCGCCCGGCCCGAGGCTCTCGCTCGCGGCATCGTTATCACCAAGGGCGCGCTGACGGCATCCATACCCAAGGTCGAATCCCCATCGGGATCGGCCATCTCGATACCGTTCAGGCTCGAAAATCTCAAAGGCACGGCCATTGGTTCGTTTGAGTTCGACATCGAATACGACCCGGCAGTTATCGAACCTGCTGCCAACTCGGCAAGCACTGTCGGTACGATCAGCGAAGGCCTCAGCGTCGCGTCCAATTCACCGCAACCCGGTTTGCTCAAGGTTGTCGTCTACGGCGCCCTGCCGGTTCGCGGAGACGGCGTCTACGTGAACATGCGGTTCTCGGCGATCGGCGCCGAAGGTTCGAATTCGCCCCTGATCATCCATGGTTTGCGATTCAACGACGGCGAGACCGAACCGGTAACGGTAGACGGCAAAGTGTTCATCACGACTGCCTCCAACAATGCCGCCATCCATGGCCGACTGTTGTCGGCGTACGGACAAGGCATTGGTAACACGCGTGTAACGATCACAAGCACAACCGGTGTGACGTTTACGACGTTTTCGAGTTCGGTCGGCCATTTCGACTTTAGCGGTCTGGACGTTGGCGAAAGTTTCATCGTGACGGTTCAGTCTAAACGTTTTCGATTCTCGCCGATGACCGTCAATATTTCCAATGCAGCGGCTGATCTCGATATGATCGCGAATCCGTAGTTTAGGCCATTTAGGATGAGCTCCAACTCGTTTATCTCAAGTTTAGAGGAAGGTGATATGCTCCCATTCATGCATACATTATTTGAGCGTCGATCTAATGGCCAAGTCATTGTTATTTCCCTGATCCTCCTGCTATTTGGCCTAAACTCCGGCGCCAAAACTCAAACACTGAATACGCTGCCGGCCGCAGAACGAGTTGAATCTATTGCTGCCGCGACCGTGATCGTCGCTTTACCGACGGTAAACAAACTGGCACCGTCGACCTTTGTTAGTCCGGTCACGGTTGATAACGTCACCGGCCTTAATATATCCGCCTATCAGTTCAACATCCTCTATGACCCGTCGGTCATCGCTCCGTCCGGGCCTAATTTCGGGTGCTCGACGACCGGTACGCTCTCGGCCGCTGCTGGCCTCGGAGCGACGTGCAACAACCAAGTTATCGATGCGACGCATGCAAAGGTGCTCATCGCCGCTTTCGGGTCGGCATCGCTGACCGGTTCGGGAACGATCCTGAACGTTCAATTTACAACCACCGGCACGGCCAGCAATATATCTCCACTCCAATTCCAGGAGCTGTACCTGTTCAACAATGTGGGCTTTGTCGCCAACGCACCCGTCGATGGCCAGGTTACGCTGCTGATGGGGCCGACGGCCGCAACGGCCTCGTTGAGTGGCCGGGCGATCGCATCCGATGGCAGGCCTGCTATGAATGCCCAGATCATCTTGAGCAATAACCTAGGTTTGACGCTGCGGGCCATCTCCAACCCGTTCGGCTACTATCGATTTGAAAACGTACCAACCGGCTCGAATTATGTCTTGAGTGCGTCGTCTAAGAGATTCGTCTTCCAGACCCGAATGGTGTCGATAGCCGACGATATTGCGGCGTTTGACCTTGTTGCCAATCCCTGAGGACAACAGATCAACGGAGCCCGCCCAACACCAAGCTCCATTGATTTCTCCCGGCCCCTTTTGAACCACGTGCGAAACCGACCCCGATACCAAATACTGAAATGATAGGCCGATCGACTGACTTCGTGAACGGCTGAATTGCAGTCCGGCACCTGATTGAGTACACTCGTTTAATCTACAGTTGGCTTTGTCGCCGGCATTTTTGCACAACTCGGAGGAAATTATGAAAAAACAGATTGGTGCGGTCATTTCGATCGGCATTCTCGTCGTTATTGCTCTGGCCTGCAGCGGCAGCTTTACAACGGCAAATATTAGCAAGCTTGAATTTGGCAAGAACGACACTGCGACGCCGTCCTCAACAACGTTTGACGTTAGCGACAAGATATACGCGGTGGCCACCGTCTCGAACACAAGCGAAAAGCTAAAGATGGAGTTTAAGCTCACTGCCGATAAAGTAACGGGAGCGGAAAAGGGCAAAGAGGTCTTAAACAAGAGCATTGATTTCGAAGGAGCTCGTCCGATCTGGCTTCAATTCAGTGTAAACAGTCCCGGCGACTATAAGCTGGAGGCGACGATGATCGACAGCACCGGCAAGAAGATCGACAGCAAATCCGGAACCGTAACGGTAAAGGGTTCCGCAGCTTCGCCGACCACGTCCGATAAGAAATCGGATGATGAAGATGACGACAAATAGCTGCTGCCTTCCCGCAAGCCTGAAATTGGATAGAAAGTAAATCGGTTTGATTTCGATCATAACCTTATTTCTATCCATTTTCTTTTGTTTCGATAACACTATTTTTCGCCGGTTTTCGAGCCGTTTTCGAGATCGCTGAGCCAAAGCTCGATCTCGTCCGCTTCACCCGGAGTAATTCCCTTCTGACCGAATCGAACCCGATTGTACTTATCCGTAAGGTCCACCGCCTGGGGAATGCCGGACGCTAATGCAAATTCGAGCGGAGTCTCATGCGACGCACGGACCATGCCTTTTGCCGCCAGAATGAGCTGCATCCGTTCATAGAACTCAACGATCGAACCATTTTCCTTAGCGACCAGTCGGCTCCACAGGCGGCTCCAAATTGCCGCGTTCCACAGCCGTCGAAACGACCAAACTCCGATTATGATGGCGATAATCGTGCCAAAGATCACAGCGATGGCGTACCCGAACGCTGCCATGCTCGCCAACACTCCATGGTCGCCACGAGCTTCGGTCCACCATTCGGCCGCCATTACCTTGGCCTGGTCCCAAAAGATGCCGATCCTCGATTGGTAATCGGCAATCCCGGTCCGCATCGTGCGGGCGAGAGACCGCTGTTCCTGGTCGTCAAACGCAACAAAATACTGGATCCATATAGAATCGAGTGCCTCGAGATATTTACCGGCCTGTGCGATTATTCCAGTCGCCGCACCCTCATCTCCACTTGATGCCGGCGTTGGGTCGAAAGGAACCCACACATTCTCTTTTGGAAAATACACCTCAACCCACGCATGGGCATTGCGCTGCCGGACGACGTAAAGGCCGGCGGTCGCGTTGAATTCCCCAGCGTGAAAACCGTTTACGATCCGCGTCGCCACACCCTGAGTACGCAGCATGACGGCCATTGCGGTCGCAAAGTATTCGCAGTGGCCTTCGCGAATGTTGAATAAAAAATCCGCAAGCGGCTCATCACCACCCGACTTCATCTCAAGCGTATATCCGTACGAATTGCGCAGATAGCTCTCTATCGCCATCGCCTTGTCGTATCGACTTCGAGCGTTTCCCACTGCGGTCGCGGCGAGCTCGGCAATTCGCGAGTCATAATGGGGTGGAAGCTGCAGGTAGTTCTGTGATTCGGTCGAATATCCCTGATTGTCAGATCTCAGCCGCTCAACCGATGGAAGGCTGCGGTCCGACGCGACCGTATAGCTGATCCGTTCATTATTGGCAGCGAACGACACCGCCCCATAGCCATCCTTATAAAGGGCCGGAAAGTTTCCGTGCACCGCAATCATTTTCGGCACGGCAAACAAGATCGGTGTATCGAGGGGCTCAAGATATATGGTCTGCTTCAGTAAGCTTTCGCGGCCGGACGCAAAGTCGAGCTGGATCAGATCGCGTTCATCGTGCTCAAACGCAACCCTTTCATTCGCTTTGAACTTGCTCCAGGCCTTGTTATCGAACGTATCGAGGGCGACGCCGCGAAAATATAGGTCGCCGGCTTCTGTCGGGCTAACGTCCAACTTGACCCGCATCACGACCGCGTCATTTTGCTGGATCCTCCCGATACTGCCGAGGCTCACCTTGTCCGAGAATCCGGTCGACGTGGACATTCCATTCTGGAAACTGCCCAAACCAGCCCCGCCGACCCGCGGCAGCATAAAGAAAACGGGAGCCGCCAACGCAACAATAAAAACGATCAGCGTGATAGATATAAGCGAGAGTTTTCGAAATTTAAGGTCCGACTGCGGTTTCCGGCTGCCGGCGATCGGGAGATCTCCGGCGACCCCGGCAACTTTGGACTCAACTTCAAAAGCTGTTTTGCGGATCTCAAAGGCGATGATCGCGGCGACCATCACCAGCAAATAGAGCAGAAATGACGCGAGATAAAGTGCGCTGATACTGAGCCCGGCGGCGAGCAGCACTTCAAAAAACGACATCAGGTACAAAAAGATCCAGTCTCGCGAACTTTTTTTCTGCAGAAGCTTTATCGACGTCAACGAAAGGATCATCCGGGCAAGTACACCCGCAACGACCGTCTCCGCGGTGCTGAACGGTTCGATCAGCCGAAACTTCCATCCGAAATAGAAGGCCGGCAACGCAAGTACGATCAGCGCCGTGCCGACCCGATCGGAGATCTGCCATCGCGAACCCTCCAGGTTCCATGCCAAAATCATGACCGCTATAAACAGGCCGGTTCCGACAATCCCAAATGTCCCCGAAACCCACAGCGACAAAAACCCGCAAAAAACGGCAGCGTAAGAAATGAGCCTGAAGAATTTATCAAAGTTCATGCAAAGGGCGAAACGGACATCCTATCCAATTATATAGTTTTGAAGCCATTTAGTTCCAAGAATTACAAATTCAAGTCCAACGCGGAAAACAAAAGCTCTTTACTGTCCTGGCTGTCCTTCGTGTCCTACTGTCCCAGTGTCCCAATCGTTTTTTTCCAATTTGCTTTCCGACTCAAGACTTAAAACTTCAGACCGCTCTGTTGTCTCATACATAATACCCTTTACTATTCTTGCAAGTTGTGTTAGATTTGTCAATACGGTTATTTCCGGGAGATGAAGCATGCAAATAATGGAAGAACGAGAATGCAAACTGAGGTCGGCGAACGACTGGATGCGGGAGGCGAAGAAGCGGCCTATTCCGAGGGCGTTGTTTGGCGAGTTTTGGCGCGAGGGTGAGATGGCGGTGTTGTTTGGGGACACCGGAAAGGGCAAAAGCGCTTTGGCAATGCAGATCGCC
This sequence comes from Pyrinomonadales bacterium, assembly GCA_038245555.1. Taxonomy (GTDB): domain Bacteria; phylum Acidobacteriota; class Blastocatellia; order Pyrinomonadales; family Pyrinomonadaceae; genus OLB17. The sequence goes on from JBBRSH010000050.1 coordinate 20,520, forward strand.
GAGTCCATTGCTGCGGGCCGCGGTTTCGGGCCTTTTGCGATGAAGGTTGAGGCTCAGCCGGTGCTGTATCTCGATCTGGAGATGAGCGACAAGCAGTTTGAGACGCGATACGCGGCGGATCACGATGGCGGAGACGCTCGATTTCTGCACAAACATCATACTTTTCCGGCCGGCCTGATCCGCGAAGAGTTTGATCCCGCTGAGTGCTGGATCGAAAGCGGAGTGCGGCCCGCCGATGTGTTTTACCGCGAGCTCCGCCGCCGTGTCGTACAGTCAAAGGCGAAGGCCGTGATCATCGATAGCCTGACATGTTTGAAACGCTCGTATTACGGCACTCGCGAAACGCTCGAGATGCTGTTGGTGCTAAAGCGGCTGCGAAAGGAGCTGGGCCTTTCGATCCTTGTCCTGATACAGACACCGAAGCAGAAAGACTCGCAGCCCATCACCGCCGATCTGACGAGCCTGAGAATGCTGTCCACGCGGGCCGACAGCGTATTTGGCATCGGCCAGAGCAGGTCAGGCCCTGACTGGCGTTATCTAAAGCGGGTCCGCTCCGTAAGCGACGCGATCCATTTTGACGGCCTGCACGTGCCGGAATTCCGGCTGAAGAAGATCGATGGCAATTTTCTCGGGTTCGATTTTGAGCGGTTCGCTCCGGAGATCGAGCTGATCAGCGACCTGTACAGCCACGAGCAGTGGGAGACGATCAACAAAATAAAGGAGCTAACGGACAAGGGCAAAAGCATCCGCGAGATCGCGGCCGAGATCGGTCTGCCAAAAACGACCGTCCACCGGCTGCTGCAAATGTGGCGGCCGCCGGTCCGTGAAGCTGCGAGACAAGCGATGGCTCCCGAAACCGCTCCGACCTATTATTTTCCGGGCCGTGAAGAATTTGAAGCGGCGACGGCAGACCCGAAATTCAAAAAAATGTTTGAGACCGGTGATGAGGAAGATGTATCCCTGCAGAAGGAATACGGCATCATCGAACGGGCCTGCGCACGGGCCCGCAAAGATTACGAGGAGTACGGCACATTCACACCACTTGCCAACAACCCCGAATACAACGAGTTCCGTATCTACGGCATTGCGGGTCGACCGGACGGAAACCCGATGTCGACTGTACCCGAAACTTCGGCGTCGACAGCGACTCACATACCGCCCCGATCACAAGACGAAGAACATCCCTCGAACGAACCTTTTGATCCGTTCGCACATCTTAAATACTCCATCGACGCCAACGGCCGCGATATTTTTGTTGAAAAGGAGAATGCTCATGGAAAGCCCGTCGTCTGGTACATACGACGAAGGGACGGGAGATTTTCCAGCATGGTTTCGGATCGAGCCGGCGGCAATTTCGGCCTGACAGTCGACGGACCCGTCTGCCGTGTGGATTTTAGGTCTTAGATCAGACGGGATGTCATATTAGGCACACTAATATTTTTCAGCCCGAATATTATTTCTCATAAGCTTCTGCGGGAGATCTTAGAGGAATAAAATTAAGATGTTGGTAATGATTTTCGACGAGGTAGCCAGTATGTCAGCAAATCGACTTTATACTTTAATAATATCTATATTAATTTTCGCCGCCGGCGTGGCCGCTCAGTCGCCGGCGATAGGCGGTACGGTCCAGGATCCGGCAAATGCAGTGGTTCCCGGCGCGACGGTGATCCTTCGAAATATTAAAACAGGGGCGGAACGCGTCGCGTCGACGGACGGCGATGGCCGATTTTCTTTTACCGCTGCGGGCGATCCGGCTCAGTATGAGGTGATCGTTGCCACAAGCGGGTTTGGGCGGTCCGTCAGCTCCCTTGCGTCAGGCGACGCAAATATTACGGTTACACTCAAACCGGGCTCGATCACCGAGGATGTTACGGTAACCGCAACCAGGACTCAGGTGCTTTCATCTGAAACCGCCGTACCGGTTAGCGTCCTCGGCCGCGAAGAAATTGACCGGAAGGCGGTGAACACGATCAGTGACATTTTTCGCACGCTGCCGGGCACATCGACCGTTAATGAGGGTGCATTTCAGGTGCGCCCGCGGATCCGCGGCCTCGACAGCAACCGCGTTCTCATCCTCGTCGACGGCGAGCGGTTGAACAACAGTCGGACGTCGACCGCCCAGTCGGGAGTTGAAACGGGGTTGATCGAGACCTCCCAGATCGAAACGGTCGAGGTTGCACGCGGGAGCGGATCGGTGCTCTACGGAACGGATGCTCTCGGCGGGACAATCAACATCATTACCCGCGACACGCCGCCGCGGCGCGAGGGAGGTTTTCGATTCGGCGGCACGCTCGATACATTTTACACTTCCAATGAAAATGGACTTCGCGGCAGTCTGGCGGTCAACGGGGCCAATAAGTATTTTGCGTTTCGCGTGGCGCAATCGCTCGAACGCTTTAACAACTATTATACCGGCAAGAGCGATGGACAGATTCCCGCGGAGATACTCGCCATTGGCGGGATCACCCCGAACGGCGAGGTTCTAAATTCCCAATCCCATGGCAGCAATACTCAGGCAACGACACGTTTTTTCGTGAACGATCTGAGTACGATCAAACTGAACTACGAACGGCGACGCGCAGCTGACATAGGTTCGTCGGCATTGGTCGGCGTATTCAATGCATTCTTTCCATTTTCCGACCGCGACAAATTTAGCGGACGCTACGATGTGGCCGCATTGACCAAACAACTCCAGCGGCTATCGGTCAGCGGGTTTTATCAGGCCCAGGACAGGAATTTTACAAACATCCTTACGGTCGATCCGGTGCTGCCGTTCTTTCCGGGCATATATCAACACAGCGAGACCATCACAGCCACGAAAACGTCGGGATTTGACCTTCAGACCGACTGGATATTTGGCGGCCGCAACAGCCTGACCGCAGGGGCAAGCTTTTTTCGTGACGTCAACAGCGATCAACGTCAGATAATTTCCGCGTCGACGGCCACATCGGCGAATCGTAAGATCAGCAATTCCAAAAGCGTCCCGAACGCTGCCCTTTCAAACATCGCGGCGTTTGCCCAGGACGAATTTCGCGTGACGAACCGGCTGAAATTTGTGGGAGGGTTTCGTTTTGACAACTTCACGACATCGGCCGATCCCACGACGGGCTTTACGATCCCGACACTGCGTCCGGACCAGATCGACAGTCTCCAGATCGGCAGCCTCGCGTCGGGGCTGAACGTGTCAAACTCCGCGGTAACAGGTGACCTCGGCGTGGTTTACCGACTGGCTCCGACCGTAAATTTCTCTTCCCGCATCGGGCGGTCGTTCCGAACGCCGAATATATTCGAGCTCTTCTTTACAGACGCCGGTTCAGCGGGCGGTTTCGTGGTCGGAAATTCACGATTGAAACCGGAAACGGGGATCAATTTTGATACCAGCTTAAAGATCACCAACTCGCACTTGGCCGCCTCGGTGACCTATTTTCGCAACTCGTACAAAAATTTCCTAAACACCGTAGACGCCAATGACACTCGCGGCTGTCCGATATTTATTACGCAGCCCGGTACGGTCTATGACGTCAATAACTGCTTTGTCGTCAGCTCGCCTCCCGGACGCTCGCCGGTCCGTGTGTCTCAAACGCAGAATATCGATAAAGCGCTTATCCAGGGCGTCGAGGCCGAATTTGAGGTCCCTATCAAGATCAGCTTTGGCTTGCTGACGCCAAACGGGAATATCAGCTATCTTCGCGGTGACAACACCGACAAGCAGGTACCACTCGACGTGATCAGCCCGATCCGGAGCAATGTAGGCGTTCGCTGGAATAATTTCGGCAAGGCATATTTCTTTGATTACACCGCACGGATAGTGGCCAAACAAGAGCGGCTTTCACCCTCATTTCTCCTTCCCGTCAACCAGGGCGGCAACGGAGGGCCAGAGCCGGGCTTTGTTACACATAACATTAGCGGCGGTTATTATTTTCACCGCGAGAGGTATGGGTTCAATATCAATCTCGGTCTCTCAAATCTCTCGAACCGGCCGTACAACGAGCAATTTGTATACGCCCCGGCACGCGGACGATCGTTTACGTTCGGGACTAGTTGGGTTATTAAATAATTGCCCAGCCGAAAAGGCCGGAAGTGAATTGAAGAAGCCCGCTCGAATACGAGCGGGCTCTTTATATCATACCCGACGGTCAGCAGATCTAGATGGCTTCTTGACCGGTGCGGGAGCGGGAGTGGCTGGCGGCGACGGCTCTGGTTCGATCACAGGTTTGACCTCCGATCGCGGGTCCGGGAACGAAGCGGTTCCCAGATTCGCGAGGTACTGATCCATTCCGTCTTTCTTACCGGCGAAACGGGCATCGTAGATGTCCTGCAGCTTTTTATAGACCTCGTCCGCCTTTGCCAGCTTGTAGGCCCGGTAATAGGCATCCATCGACCGTTCGAGGTAGCCGTTAACCAGGGCTTCAAGCGAGCGTGTTTCCTCGGTTTCCTTATTTTCCGAGGCTTTTAACATTTCGGAGAGCCTGGCGTCGAGCTTTGTGCCGGCATCAAGATACCATTTACCGATAAGTTTGTAAGTGTCCGAAAACCCCTTGGTCTCACATCCAGTTTGTGAGGCTTTATAGAGGTATGGGATCGCCGCATCAACATCCTTTTGACGGACTGAAGTCATCGCGATCGCGTAATTCATCCAGCCAGCCGTATTGGCACCGCCGTCCTTGCACTCCGGTGTCAGGTACTGGTAGCGAAAGAGTCCGTATCTATCGGACTTTTCACCGGCATTTAGCTTTTCGAGAACCAATTTGGCATATTTGACCGTCTCGGTATCGTATTTCTCGCTGGGCGTCTTTGACGTCGCATTTTCAAACCCCATGGACGCCATCGTGATCATGATGTCGAGCGACGCTCCCGGTTTTGCCGGGATCAGGTCTCTACCGCTCGAATAGGCTTCGTCAATATTTCCAGCGTAAGCGGCCTTGTTGAACCGCTCAACAAGTTCGGCAACCCGAATGGTTTCTTTCAGTTTGGGGACCTGGGCGGATACAAATTCCCTGATCTTTTCCTGCCCTTCTTCGGTGCTGCATCTTTCCAGGTACTCGTTCGCACTCCCGAGAGTGGCCCGATATTTAGGAAGATCGTTCCCTTTTCGATCCGCGAGGAATCTTTGATAAACGGCGGTACAAAAGGGCACCGGCTCCTGAGATTGGGAAGTCTGAGCCAACAGCACCGGGGCCGCCAACATACACAGACCGATGATTAAACATCCAACGATTCGATTCATATATCCTCCTGTTCAGTTCTACAGAAAATAAGATCGGTGCCAAATGTCTATAAAATCTGTTGAAGTTTTTAGCTTCGAATACCTAATGGATGTTTGAAACATACAAACGTTGCTTGGGCAAAAAGAATTTTTTTGAATGAAAGCGACCTGGATCTGGCCAATGCCTGGACGGGATGGGAAGTCCTATCAGTTTTGGTATATTATTTACTGAAATGACAAGCATACAATTAGCCGCAGCAGATACGACCGTAATGCCCGTCGAAGAGATTCGCCGGTATTTTCCCGCACTCCAACGAATGCACAATAGCTGGCAAGTCGCCTATTTCGATGGCCCGGGAGGCACACAAGTGCCGGTCCCGGTCGTCGAGGCAATGAACGATTATCTCTACAATCACAACGCCAACACCCACTGGGCGTATCCGTCGAGCAGCGAAACCGATGAGATCCTCGAACGCTCACGCGAGACCATGGGCATATTTCTCAACGCCTCGAAGGACGAGATCGTCTTTGGGCAGAACATGACGTCGCTGACGTTTCACTTGGCTCGATCACTGGGGCGCGAGTTCAAACCGGGCGATGAAATAGTCGTTACCGAATTGGATCATCACGCCAACTCGGATACCTGGCGATCGCTTGAGGTCGAACGAGGCGTCACGATAAGGGTCGTGCCACTGAATGTCGAAACCGGCCAGCTCGAATTTCACCGGTTCGCGGATCTGATCAATGAGAGAACAAAGGTCGTCGCCATCGGTGCGGCGTCGAATATTCTCGGAACCATCAACGACTTCGAACAGGTCGTGAAAATGGCCCGGTCAGCCGGAGCCTTGAGCTTCGTCGACGCTGTCCACTACGCCGCCCACGAGCTGATCGACGTCAAAAAGATCGGCTGCGACTTTCTGGCTTGCTCGGCTTACAAATTCTACGGTCCACACATCGGGATCATGTACGGCCGCAAGGAATTACTTGAAAACCTCGATTTCCCCAAACTGCGCCCGGCACCCGACTATTCACCCGAACGAATGGAAACCGGTACGATGAGTCACGAATCGATCGCCGGAGCAGCAGCCGCCGTCGATTTCATGGCATCGCTCGCCGCAAATGGTTCTAAACGCGAACGGCTCACGACGGTGTTCGCCGAGTTACATCTCCGTCAACATGAACTAACCACCCAATTATGGAACGGCCTGTCCGCGATCGACGGTGTAACAACCTACGGCCCGCCGCCCGACTCTCCACGCACATCGACCATTTCATTCACCGTCGCAGATCAAACTTCGGAGGATGTTGCTCGGAAGCTCGCTGAAAGCGGGATCTTTGCATCGGATGGAGACTTTTATGCTCTGACCGTAGTCGAACGATTGGGGGTCGGCGGATTGGTCCGGGCAGGTTGTGCTTGTTATACGACTGAGGAAGAGGTTAACCGACTGCTTATTGCTGCACGCTCATTAGCTTGCTAGACGACCTTAATGTGATATGGCGGCACCATCGGAAACCGCAAAACCTATTTCTCTCAAGGTATGGCAAGACCCGCAGGGAAATGTGATCCTTCATTATTCACGTGATGAATGCAAGATCCACTTTGGATGTTGGTCAAATAACTCGGAACCGTCCGATTATCTAGCCAAATTGATATTTCATCATGCCTGGGCTGTTCGGGGGACCTGTCTCGAATTCCTGCCGTACAAAGTGTGCGAAAGTAACGATCGTTCGAACATTTACATAGTAATTCAATGTGGCTGGCGGAGATGAGCGAAAGACGTCTTTTGCTTTATCCAACGTGGGAAAATTGGGACAGCCGACAATATTCGCACTATGTAGTGTCGGGCCATGACAATTACTACGACATTCTCGCAGAAAACTTTACCGAAGAAATCGTCCCAAAACATGTTGCCGGTGATCTGCTGAAATTGATCGATGAGGCCTGATCGCAAGATTTGAGACTTCGAACGATCAGACATGCAAAAAGCCCGCTCAAAATTGAGCGGGCTTTCTTCAATTAAATCCGGCGACTTCCTACTTTCCCACAACTGAAAGCTGCAGTATCATCGGCTCCAGTAGGCTTAACTGCCGTGTTCGGGATGGGAACGGGTGTGACCCTACCGACAAAATCACCGGAAAACTGGTCAAAGCAGTGGTCAGTGGCTAGTGGTCAGTGATCAGTTAAGATGACTGCCTATCGCTCCTGCCTACGGCCAACAAATTGCTGGCGTCTGCTTCAAAAACTTTTCAAAACTTGATATCTGACAACTGAATACATGTAACTTCCACTACGAGCTGCTTGAATTAAATTTGCTTGTCAACAAATTTTATGGTCAAGCCTTGGGACAATTAGTACTGGTCAACTTAATACATTACTGCACTTACATTTCCAGCCTATTACGTGGTGGTCTTCCACGAGTCTCACTGGCAATATTAATCTTAGGTCTGGCTTCACGCTTAGATGCATTCAGCGTTTATCCATGCTCAACATAGCTACCGTGCGATACGGCTGGCGCCATAACACGTACACTAGAGGTCAATCCATCCCGGTCCTCTCGTACTAAGGACAGATTCCTTCAATATTGC
>JBBRSH010000051.1:0-27528 GCA_038245555.1 Pyrinomonadales bacterium
GGCAGATCGAACGGTACGCGATTGGTTTCCGCAAACGCCGCGATCAAAAAGACAAAAAACCCGATGATCTGCGGCACGATATACCATCGCATGTACCACGGCGAATTTATCTGTGCGTTTATGATCCCATTGAGATCCAGCGTTCCCGAAAGCATTACTACGCCGATGACCGAGGCTCCCATCGCGAGCTCGTACGAGATCATCTGTGCCGAAGAGCGAAGGCCGCCCATCAGACTGTATTTGCTATTGGAGGACCATCCGGCCAATGCGATCCCATACACGCCAACTGACGTTATCCCTAGTACAAACAGAACGCCAACATCAAAATGCGCGATCGTCAGCGGGAGCACCTTGATACCTTCGGCAACGCCGAATGGCAGAAAGCTCCAATCGACAGTCGTTATCGACGGACCGAATGGATAAACGACCATTGGCATTAATGCACAGGTCAAAGCAACGACCGGGGCCAGAAAATAAACGAATTTCGTGGATTTGTCGGGAACGAGGTCTTCCTTAAATATAAACTTGATCAGATCGGCAAACGGCTGCAGTACGCCCCAAGGACCAACACGATTCGGCCCTATGCGTCCCTGGATCCAGCCGAGAACCTTTCGCTCGGCCAGCACCGTGTATGCAACGATCATCAGCACCATCTGAAAGGCTATCAATACGCCGATCGTGATGACGATAAACGGAAATGCGGTTTTCGCAATAGATTCCATACAAAAAACTATTTTACCGGAGCACTCCTATCCGCAGCACTTACGCTCGCGGCTTCCGCCAATCCTTCGGCCATCGAGGTGCCGTCAAGAGCGAACTGAACGAGCGGTGACACAAGTAAGTTCTCAGGTTTCGGATTACCGTGTGCGAGCAGATGAAACTGATCTGTCTTGCTGGTCATCGTCGTAAGCCGGTGTAACTTATGGCCGACCTTTGGAACGACCGTGATCTTTTCGGCCGCCTCGAACTTCTCAACCGAGTCCTTTAGGGCTTTGACCTGTTTTGAAACATCAGCCTTAGCTACGATCTCGTATTTGGCCTGGACCGGATTCGATTCGTCCTTAAGGGCCGGATAGCCTAATCCGTTGTAAGCCGGAACGGCCGCAGCAAGAGCACGGAAAATCCCCGACGCAGAAATGTCAGTGACAGGCTCGACTCCCATCGCTCGGGTAAGCAGGATCGTTATCATCCAATCTGGTTTTGATTGGTAAATTGGCTCAATGGCTTTGCGGACACGTTGGACATTGCCGGCGTTATTCGTAAATGTTCCGTCAACCTCTGCAAAACTCGCGGCCGGAAAGACAACATCGGCGTGATCCGTCGTTTCGGTCAAGAAAAGTTCCTGAACGGCGACAAAATCTTTGCCCTCAAGAACGCTCGGATCCGGCAAACTGCCGCCGATCAACAGAGCCTTTGAATTCTTAACAACTTCATCGACCGTCTTACGGCCCGATGTCATGTTGTGAGCTCCGACCGAGTTGTTATATTTTGCGAGAGGATGCAGCGTAACGCGGCGGCCTTCTGCAGCGAGACTGCCTGCATTTGCAGACAAAACTGCTTGTGCATCAGCCGATAATTCGCTGCCGAACATGATAATAATGTCACCTTGTGTTTCCTGGATCGTTTTACGAACGGCGTCGATCTCGTGGGTAGTAATTCCCATCTTGTCCGCAGCGAGCTTATCGTGCGACGGATCAACGACGCACAGAGCGAACCCCTCGACCGTTCCGGGATTTACATGAACAAACTGAGTCGCTCGCCGTGAAAGGTTGATCGGCGTATCGTTGACGCAGATGAATTTAGCACCGCCATTGCGAACCGCCTGACGGATCTGCTTGGCTGTATAGCTCTGCTCTTCTTCGGGTTCGCCGCCGATTAAGATGATCGTTGCCGCATAACGAATTTCTTTATGCGTGCACAGTGGAACGCTGAGATTGTCGAAGACAGTAGCCAGGTCGCTTGTATCGGAAACCGCAAAATTATCCGCTTTCGCTACATCCGTTGCAAACTTTTTGAGCGTAAACACAGCTTCGTTCGTGAGCCTTGGGCTCGCGATTACGCCAAACGTTGAACCGGCATCTTTGAATTTGTCAGCCGCGAATTTGATTGCCGCATCCCAGGTTGCCGGAATCAGTTTTCCGCCCGTTGAATAGCGGATCATCGGTGTCTTGATACGATCCGCGTGATTAACAAACCCATGGGCAAATCTCGCTTTCACGTCCAAAAACTCGCCATTGAGGCCGTTCACGTAACGGTCGCGGGCGACGATTCGGTGCACAAGTCCTGACCGCGAGCCAATACTGAGTTGCATCCCGTCCGAACCGTAAACGTCTGTCGTGATCGTCTGTTCGAGTTCCCAGGGCCGCGTCTCGTGCCGGTAAACGCCGTCGAGAAGCGTTCCGGTTGGACATACCTCAATGCAGTTGCCGCATTGTGAACAATTTAGCCAGCCGCCATACGTGCCTATTACCGTGTTGACACCGCGATTGCCGGCCTCGATCTCGTCCTCGCCCATCCACTCGTCGCAAACCCGGGTACAGCGTTTGCAAAGGATACAGCGCTGGGGATCGTTGGCAACGATCGGGGAAAGGTATTTCTCCGGCTGGGCGTTCTTCTTTTCAGTGAACCGTTCCTCGACGTCGCCCCAGTCAAAGATCACTTCCTGCAGTTCGCATTCGCCGCCGCGGTCGCAGACCGGGCAATCGAGCGGATGATTCGCCAGGAGAAATTCGCCCATCGACCGCTGAGCCTTTTCGACCTCTTCGCTTTGCGTGGTGACGACCATTCCGTCTGTACAAATTATCGTGCAGGACGTCTGGAGTTTCGGCATCTTTTCGATGCGTACCAGGCACATGCGACAAGAGGCCTGTAGAGCCAAGTCCTTGTAATAGCAAAACGATGGAATACCAAAGCCCTTTTCGCGGCACACGTCTATCAGACGAGAGCCTTTTTCAACGTCGAATTCCTGCTCGTTTATTGTGACCTTGATCAATTCAGTAGACATTAAACTTTCTTAAATACGCGTTCGTCGACCTCGACATCAATTTCGGACAATCGTCTGCCCTAGCGTTTCCAGGCACCGCCGGCCAAACCCAAAAGTGACTGAACGCCAAGTTCAGTCGACTCATCAATAATTATCCGAACACCGCCGGGCTACTTGGCCTTTTTCTTCTTTGCAGCTGCCTCTTCAGGCGTGTAGACCGCCTTTTTATGCTTCGGCCTCGTTTTTCCGTAACTGCCCGCAAATATCTTTCCGCGACGGCTTCGTTTATCGCCCTTTCCCATATATTAGTATCTCCTTCTGATTAAATCATTCTTGAACCGGTTTAGGCGTCGGACTAGGCGTCACGCTCGGCTTGGCTCCCGGTAACGGCGTCTCAGCTGTTTTGACGACCGCCTTGTCCGGCGACCCCTTTTTTGGATCGGCCTCCGGTGTCTTGCCCGTTAATAGGGAGATCAGGTAATCCTGTATCTCGGTATTGGTCTGCAGCCTATCGTGTTCCTCACAAACAAATTTGTTCGATCTCGGAAAAAATATCGAGATCACTTTGTTAATAGCAGCTTCAGTCGTCGCTTCCAGCGACCGCTTTGTCACGGTGCCGTCTCCGGGCCCGATCATCACTTTCTTAAGTTCCTCGGATGTTACTTTCTCGCCGCTTGCTGTCGTAAACCCCGAGGGTCTGAATAACGTTTTCCACTTGTCGCTGCCTTTTTCCTTATAAATGACGATCGAATCCAAGGCGTCCTTACAGTCTGATCCGACAAGATGTATTGACACACCGCTTTTGCCTTCCCTCGGACCGACGGCCAGAGCTTCGAACAATCGTTTGGCCCTGCTCAGGACGGTCGTGAAATAGGCATGGGCGATCCGTCGTTCGGCCGGTGAAAAGGCCTTCTCATAGCCCTTATCGTTGAATGGGTCCCAGCCGTATTTTGCCCAATCCTTTGAATCGAAAATATCGACATTTAACGGTTCGAGCCTTTCGTCAAATACCTTCAAGGTTCCCGGAGCTGGGAGCAGCTCAAACGCCGACGGGATCGTAAAGACGTCAAACTTCGTCATGTTGCGGACGAACGGCAGATCGATCTTTAGACCTCCGAGACGCAGCCCATTGATAAGTGAATTTAGTGAAAGTGCTGAACCCTCATTTGGCGTCCCCATCAATATTAAATTGTCAAAGTTGCGGGCTCCGGCCCACGTCGGCTGCGGCTTACGTCCGGGCGGAGCCAGATCTGCGTCACCGTACATCGCCGCATATCGAGCTATAAGTCCGCCCATCGAATGGGCGATAACATCAAACTTGAGGCCGGGCTTTTTCAGCCGACGCTTGAGACTCTCGACCTTTCTGACCAGTAACCGTGCGTTCGAAACATTATCCAACCGCCAGTCGTACGCAAAGACGTAAATCGCCTTGTCGCTACCACCGCCCGCATCCCAGCTTTCTTCGTGGTAGCCGCCCCGGGTCACCAGAGCGTCTATAAGTCCGCCGTAAACATCATATCTTGGCAGGATGCCGATCTTGACGCCGCGTAATATATCAGTCGGCACGAGGCTGTCGTGCATCCGACTGATATCCGCGAGTATGGGCAGCCGAAGATCATCTGTCTTCGATTTCGATATCCGGAACCAAACAGTCTTTCCGGTATTTTTGTTTACCAGTTCTGAACCCGTAATACCCGGAATAACGATCACCGGGTTTGTCGACTGAGCAACAAACGCGTTGCTGGCGGCCATCAGCAGCATTACTATGCATGCTGCCTGCCTTAAATATTTTCCGAGCTCAACGTTAGTTGTTCGGGCCGGCTCAGACATTCGGTTTAACACCATTTCCCCTTGTATTGTCGCCCAGCCATTTCTCAAAATCGCCCGGAAACTGCTTGATGGCTGATTGTATCGGCCATGCCGCAGCGTCACCAAGAGGACAGAACGATTTGCCTTCGATGTTGTCGCAAATATCGAGCATCAACTGCGCGTCCTCGGGTCTGCCGCCGCCGTCCGAGATGCGGTTGAATATCTTGACGAGCCAGTCCGTTCCTTCACGACACGGCGTGCACCAGCCGCATGACTCGTGTTTGTAAAACTCGGTCAGGTTCTTGGTTGACTCCATGATGTCAACGGTTTCATCCATCACCATCATTCCGCCAGTCCCGAGCATGGAACCGGCCGCCACCAGGCCTTCATAATCAAGCGTTACGTTCTTACCCAGGATCTGTCCCGCGTTCATTATGTAAACGCTCGAACCGCCGGGAATTACGGCCTTCAGCTTCTTATCCTTCCGCAGCATACCGCCGCAATCGTCCATGATGAACTTTTCCATGTCGGCATAGCCCATCGGAAGTTCGTAAACGCCCGGCTTTTTGACGTGGCCGCTGATCGACCAGAGTTTAGTTCCGCCAGATTTTTCAGTTCCCAAGTCACGCCACTTAGTACCGCCCATCTCAATGATTTGAGGAATCGACGTAAATGTCTCGACGTTGTTTACGATCGTAGGACAAGCATACAGCCCTTCGATAGCAGGAAACGGCGGTTTCAATCTAGGATGGCCCCGGAAACCTTCGAGTGAGCTCAAAAGTGAGGTTTCCTCGCCGCAAATATATGCTCCCGCACCCGTATGCGTGTGAAGTTCGAACGCGAATTTTGAGCCGAGCACGCTATTCCCAAGGATGCCCGCCTTACGTGCTTCATTGATCGCCACATCCATGATGTCGATCAGGTATTTGTACTCGCCACGCGTATATACGTATCCAGTATTCGACCCAAGCGTGTAAGCCGCCATGATCATACCCTCGATCACAGCATGCGGATCGAACTCCATCAGGTAACGGTCCTTGAACGATCCCGGCTCTGATTCGTCGGCGTTGCAGACAACGTACTTTGGTTTTGGCGAGTCGCGGGGCACGAACGACCATTTCATCCCGGTTGGGAACCCCGCACCGCCGCGACCGCGCAATGCCGAATCCTTAACCTCTTGAATGATCGCATCCTGCGTCATACCAAGCGCCTTTTCGAGGGACTTGTAACCGCCGGTCTTTTTGTACACCGCAAGCGTGTGGCCGTCTTTCACGCCAATTCGCTTTAGTGACAAGGGCTCGCAGCCTATTGCTTTGATTTCCATCTATTTACAGCCACTGAGGATCTGGTCCACCTTCTCCACGGTCAGATCTTCATGATAATCAAACCCGATCTGCATCATCGGTGCGGTGCCGCAACTTCCGAGACATTCGACCAGTGAAACCGTAAATTTGCCGTCTTCGGTCGTCTCGCCTGGGTGAATCCCGAGTTTCGAACAAATATGTTCCGTAATGTCCGGCTCGCCCATGATCTTGCACGACAGGGTCTTGCAGATCTGGATGTGATTGCGGCCGACCGGACGCATGTTCAGCATCGAGTAAAACGTCGCAGTTTCCCAAACGTCACTAACCTCAAGACTCAGAAATTTCGCGAGGAAATTGACGCCCGCATTGTCGATATAGCCGCGTTCACGTTGAACGAGAAAAAGAAGCGGTATCAATGCCGAACGCGTCCGGTCTGCCGGATATTTTGCGACATGTGACTTCATTTCATCGACAATAATTGACGAAAATTCCGCCACCTCAGCAGTGACGCGGATGGTGTCTGTATAACTTGTAGGTGTTGCTGCTGCCATCGGATTAATTAACGGCTTAACGATCGATCTCTCCCAGCACAATATCCAAACTCCCAATAATGGCAACGACATCAGCGATCATCTCGCCCTCCGCCATAACGGGTAATGCCGAGAGATTCACAAAGCTTGGCCCGCGAAAATGCACACGTTCCGGTTTTGGGCCACCGTTCGATTTCATGTAAACGCCGAGTTCGCCCTTTGACGCTTCAATTGCGTGATAAACCTCGCCCTCGGGGACGTTAAATCCTTCGGCGACGATCAGGAAGTGGTGAATGAGCGAGTCCATGTGCTTACGCATGTCATCGCGATCGGGTAGTACCACCTTCGGAGCATCGGCTTTGATCGGGCCCGGCTTGAGTCGGTCGAGGGCTTGGCGGACGATCTTGTATGACTCGAGACACTCACGCATTCGCACCTTGAAACGTGCCCAAACGTCGCAGTCCTGTTCGATCGGAATCTCAAAGTCGTACGTCTCATACCCCGAATACGGACAGTCGCGGCGAAGATCGAGGTCAACACCGCTGCCTCGAAGCGACGGGCCCGTTACGCCCCAATCGATAGCGTCATCAGGCGAAATGATGCCGATCCCTCTCGTCCGACTCTGCCAGATCGTGTTACCGGTAACGAGCGTGTCGAAGGTGTCCATCGCCTCCGGAAAGTCCTTCATGAACTGGTTGCACTTTCGCTCGAATCCCGCGGGCAGGTCCATCATCAGGCCGCCAATGCGAAAATAACTCGGGGTCATCCGGCCGCCCGACGCTGACTCGATCAGGTTGAGGATTTTCTCACGTTGCCGGAAACAGTAAAAGAATACCGACATCGCCCCAATATCAAGACAGTGCGTTCCGAGCCAAACCATGTGCGACGCGATCCGCTGGAGTTCGCACATCAGCACACGGATCACCTGGGCACGTTCCGGTATCTCGATCTGCAGCAATTTCTCTGCGGCCATTACATAAGCGAGGTTATTGCCGAGCGGATTGAGATAGTCCATCCGATCGGTAATAACAATACCCTGTTGGTATTTCTTGTATTCAAAAAGCTTCTCCATTCCCGTGTGAAGATAGCCGATATCAGGAATGGCTTTGATCACAAGTTCGCCGTCAAGCCGCAGATCCAGCCTAAGCACACCGTGCGTCGACGGATGCTGCGGGCCCATTGAAAGGGTCATATGCGACTCGAGAGCCGAATCGACGACCTCAAACTGGCTTGGAATATTGTTAACTGCAACGCTCATCGTTTAGTATCGGAAACTAGCTAGTTCATGCTGTACGGCTCATAACCGCGCAGAGGATAATCCTTTCGCAACGCGTGTCCATCAAAATCAGACGGCAGTAAAATACGTCTGAGGTCCGGATGCCCTTCAAAAATGATACCGACCAGATCGTAGGTTTCACGCTCATGCCAATCGGCTGTCCGCCACACGGTCGAAACCGTTTCCACCTTCGGATCGTCGTCACTCAGCAAGACCTTGAGCCTTAGTCGTTTGTGATGGACCGTGCTGAAGACGTGATAATTGACCTCGAATCGCGGATCTTCTTCGGGGCCGCGATCAACTCCGCACAGGTCCGACAAAAGGTTAAACCCATGACTCTTTTTCAAGAAATCGCACACGTCGAAGATCGATTCACGTGGAACGATCATCGTGACCTCGCCAAGAGCGTCTTTCACGTCCAACACCCACGACGCGTTCTCGATTTTTAGGCCTTCAACCAGATCTAGCAGCGACTCCATAACGTTGATTTTATTTTGCGCTCAGCCACTTGGCTGTCCAATTTCCCTTAACAACGTCCTTTCCAAACCATCGACCTCGTTCGATCGAACGGCCTGAACGACTGACAAACGCACGATAACTCGTCTTCGACATCTCTCCTTTGCGATTCCGAATAGCATATCCTCGCAGGGCCACGCTTCCCGAATCGCGATGAAATGTTCCTGCAACGAACTCGCGACCGGATGTTTTCCTATCGAATGAAAACCAGTCGAAGTAACCCCGTACACCGACAAGATTTCCCGAGGATCTTTGCGGCGTTGTTATCCTAATACTACCTCGCCACCCCAAGCCTTCTGCGTCTTTGCCGACCACCCTCCAAACACCGGCTTTTGGATCCGGGCGTGCGGCTCGTCGTTGAGCTTGAACGCTAAAACCGAACACTAAAACGCACAACAGCGCCATTGGAAGGATTAAGGCATCATGCTTCATCATCGTCAAACACTAAGACGAACGGCGACGTTCGTGTCGTGACGGCACAGAATAGGGCCTCGACGTTTCGCCCGCGGCGAGTTCGGTTTCCGTTTCTCGTTCAAGAGCAGTTCCTTCCGTTACGGGAAGCGTCCCCGGAACCATTGATTGCCTTGATTCGGCTTCAAAAGTGTCACGTCGGTCTTTTATCGACTCCTTCATGATCTTGTCCTGAAGCATCATAATCGCGTGAACCAACATTTCCGGCCGCGGCGGGCATCCAGGAATGTAGATGTCGACCGGCACGATCTTGTCAACGCCCTGAACGATCGCGTAATTATCGAACACGCCACCCGAGGTTGCACATGCTCCCATCGATATTACCCACTTAGGTTCCGGCATTTGGTCGTAGACCCGCCGCAGAACTGGTGCCATCTTGCGCGAAACCCGGCCTGAAACGATCATTACATCAGCCTGTCGCGGACTCGCTCGGAACGTCTCCGCTCCAAACCGCGAAAGGTCTTGTCTCGATGAAACTGAACCCATCATCTCGATGGCACAACATGCCAAGCCAAACGTCGCCGGCCAAATACTGCTTTTGCGCGCCCAGTTAATGACCGCGTCCAGCCTTACGGTCAGTATATCCGGCAGCGATTCTATTAGAGTATTTTCAAGTCCCATAAAATGATTATGCTGCCCGTTTTAGTTCCCGGTTCTTGCGGGCCATTTCCTTTACTTCGGCCTTGGCTTCGGCCCTTGCCTGGACGTTCCAATCAAAGATTCCCTTTTTCCAAACGTATATGTACCCGACTACCAGCGTTGCCATAAACGCTAATATCTCGAGAAATGCGATCGTACCAAAAGCGATTCCCGTACCTGTTTGCTCAACAAGGAGGCTTTTAAATGCCACGGCAAACGGCACAATAAACAGTACTTCGATATCGAACAACAGGAAAATTACGGCAACCGTGTAAAATTTGATCGAGTAACGGTCATGGGCCGAGCCGACAGGGTCCTTGCCGCACTCGTACGGCATGAGCTTGACGGCGGTGCGTTTACGCGGCCCGATGAGCTGTGTGACAAGGAGTTGGCTCGCTGCAAAACCCGCCGCGACCAAAAACATGATCGCGATCGGAGCATAATCCATTAAGCTAAATTCAGACATTCTAGACCCCTAAACACACCATTCGCCCGCCGGCATGACCTGCTCAACGAACAAAAACCGACGGGCTGTTTCAAGATTATTCCTCAAACTCAATCGTAAGTTAAGCCCATACCAGTGTCAAGGCTATTGCGTCGCGGACAACGGCACTGTGTATCGGTTCGAAGTAATTAAATCGTTGACCGTCATCGAGGCCGTGTGGTACTTTCAAGGTTGGTACAATGTGCCGTAAATCCCCCATTTGTCCTCTCTCTAATTGTCGATAAAACATTGTGATCTCAGGCTTTAATACAGATGTAGAATTCGACGGGATCGTTTATCACGTACAGACCGAGGACAAAGGTCTGTCGACCAAAAAGATCATCTCACTTGTGTACGACCGGGGTACAATCTTGGCCAGCAAACGCACGCCGTATGACGATCTCACGGTCTCCGGATTCGACGAGAATGTCTTGGCGGAGCGCGTCCAAAAACAGCACAAGCTGATCTGCGCCGCGATAAAAGCGGGCCGGATTGCCGAGCTGAAGGAAATGACCGCCAAAGCGGCGCTTGTCCAAGCGGATGGTGCGATCGCTGCAGCGTCGCCCATGCCGACCGCCCTTGTGGGGACAAGTATCGGGATCGCAGATGCGTCAGTGCTGGTGCATTATCCGCACGCGGAAGTGATACCTGACCTACCTGAACCAGAACCGATCTTCGCTGAGGATCTCCTCGAGGCGACGGCCGAACCCTTCAATGTCGAGCCGATCGTCGATGTCGTAGCCGTTGTCGAAGATGATCATTTGCTGCCGGCGGAAGCAGTTGCAGTTGTAAGCGAACTTTCCGGCCAGGAACGAAGTGCTAATTCAAAACTCGGTGTCGAATTGCTGGGGGATTTCAAGTTTAAGGGCGGCGACCGGATGACGGTGAACATCATGGTGTGCCGCGGAACCGAACGAAAGGTTGTCGCCGAGGCTCAGATAATGGTCAAGGCTCTTGGCTCAAGCTTTCGCCCGGTGATCTTTCATGCAAAATCGGACGCAAACGGGCTCGCGAAGATCCATCTTCAATTGCCTCATTTTCAAGCCGGCCGGGCCGCCTTGCTTGTGCGAGCTATGGACCAAGGCGAAGAGACCGAGTTGCGGCGGGTCGTCACACCCGGTTGATTTCATTTTATTAGCTTAACCAATACAATTGAGATGTGATAACGATCTATCTTAACGGCGAAGCTCGCGAAATCCCTCTCGAAACCGACCTCGTTCACCTTCTCGAGGTATTCTCTCTGCCTTCAAAACGCATTGCGATCGAGTTGAATAAAAACGTTATTCGCCACGCGGACTGGCCGGTTACACGGGTCCGCGAGGGCGACAAACTCGAAGTTGTTCATTTCGTTGGCGGTGGATGAGATCCTGTTTTTCCCATTTCTCCTCTTTAACTTTTTCAAGCTATGCGTGAAAATTGTCTTTTGATATGTCGGACTCATTTTCACTTGCAGGCACAACGTTTACCTCTCGACTGATAATCGGCACGGGCAAATATCGTTCATATGAAGAGATGAAGGCCGCCCATTCTGCGTCCGGGGCCGAGATGGTTACGGTCGCGGTCAACCGCCTCCCGCTCGACGGTTCGAGCGAGTCGTTTCTGGATCACTTAGATCCGAAGATGAAGATACTGCCAAACACAGCAGGATGTTACGATGCCGATTACGCGATCCGCACCGCAAGATTGGCCCGCGAAGCGCTCGGAACCGACTGGATAAAACTTGAGGTCATCGGGGATCCTGTCACGCTGCTGCCGGACAACGAACAAACGCTCGAAGCAGCACGAACATTGGTGAAGGAGGGCTTTGTTGTACTGCCGTATTTCACCGACGACCTGATAATGGCGAAAAAGCTACTGGGTATCGGCTGTCCGGCGGTGATGCCCCTCGCTGCCCCGATAGGTTCGGGAATGGGCGTGCAAAACCCGTCAAACCTACGCATCATGCGCGAGCAATTACCTGATGCCGTGATCATAGTTGACGCCGGAGTAGGTGTGCCCTCTGACGCTGCAATTGCTATGGAACTCGGTGCCGATGCGATCCTTATGAACACCGCCATCGCAGAAGCCCGCGACGCCGCACAGATGGCCACTGCCATGAACTACGCCGTTAAGGCAGGTCGCCTCGCATTTCTGTCCGGCCGCATGCCAAAGCGTCTCTATGCCTCAGCGTCGAGTCCGATCGAAAGGGCCATTAAATAAATATGGTTGCCCAGATACTCCTTTTCGGAGCTACGGCGGCCATCGCCGGTTCACGAAGTATCGAAATTGAAATTGGTACCGAGACGACGGCAAACCTAATATTAGAGAAGGTCTCGGAACGCTTTCCGGGAATGTCTTCGCTGAAACTCAATCTTTCTATCAATCAACAATATGCAACAGGTGATGAAATCATTTGTGATAATGATGAACTAGCAATTTTTACGGCCGTGTCGGGCGGCTAGTTTCGGGGTTTTCATCTATTTTCTGGTCGCCCTTTTATTTTCGCTTTTGGACATTTTGACTACGGACCAGATCAAATCAGTATGACCCATAATCAATTCTACGACTGGCAGAAATGGACGGGACGGACGACGTTATGCGGGTTGTAGAACGAATCTGATTCACATCGGTGGGAAAAATTGACCGATGCTTGGAAGGAACGGATCGATCGACCAGATACGATTAAGGACCTAATTGAATGTTGACCAACGCTGGTATTTATCAGGCAACCAACGATTTTGTCGAGCTCACGTCCCTCGTGATCGACATCACGAGCGTCGCTCGCCGCGTGATGCCGCCGCAGTGTGGGGCGACGGTGACTTTGGACGGTTACGCGAGGCAGGTTACGAGGAACAAGGAAACCGGCGAGGTTCGCGAAACGGAGTATCTCGAATACGAGGCTTACGAGCCGATGGCATTAAAGGAGATGGAAAAGCTCGTAGCGGCGGCCCACGACCAATTTGAGATATCCAACGTCGGTATCGTCCACCGCCTCGGCAAGTTAGCTATCGGCGAAACCAGTGTCGTCATCTCAGTTGCGGCACCTCACCGCAAAGCCGCATTTGCCGCCTGCGAATGGCTCATCCGCGAACTAAAACGCACCGGTCCCATTTGGAAAAAAGAGGTCTATGCGGATGGAGAAAAGTGGATCGAGGGCGAGTCAATTTAGCCGCTGTTCACAAGCGCTCTCCCCTGGCCTTGCCCACCCCGCCAAACTGAGATAGTATCTCAACCAAAATTTCATTTTACTCCCAACACGTAGCTGACAACGACATCTTTCACAGGAGAAATTTATGCGTAGATCACTAGTTTTAATAGCAATTACTCTGTTCGTTTCCGTGGGTATCTTCGGACAGTCTCAATCAACAACCGGCAATATTGAAGGGCGGGTCGTCGATCAAAATGGAGCCGTAATCCCGGGCGTTACCGTTTCAGTATCAAATCAGGATACTGGTTATATGAAGTCCGGTGTTTCGGACGCCGATGGCAATTATATTTTCGTACTGCTTCCACCCGGCAACTACAAGGTAGAGGTCGCTGCGGTGAAGGGGTTTTCGGCCGCTACATATTCCAACGTAAAAGTTACGGTTGGAGCCAAAACGTCAGTCGAGGTCAAACTTACCGCGGGCGGCAGCGTCAATGTCGTCGACGTCAACTCGCAAGGTCAAAGCGTCGAAACAACCCGCACCTCTATTTCGACTACGATCGATCAGGCCCGCGTTCAGAACCTGCCGACCAATGGCCGCAATTTTCTTGACTTCGCGACTCTCACGCCCGGTATTGTTAAGGATCCAACGCGCGCCGGCGATCTATCTGTGGGTGGACAAAAGGGAACCCTAAACAGCATACAAATAGACGGGGCCAGTAGCGACAATACCTTTTTCGGACAATCTTCGGGCAGGGTCGGCTCAGGACGGGCACCTTCGCAATTTTCGATAGAAACTGTAAAAGAATTTCAGGTGAATCAGAATGGATTTTCTGCCGAGTACGGGCGGGCCGCTGGAGCTGTGGTGAATGTCGTAACTAAGTCGGGGACCAACCGACTCACCGGCAGTCTTTTTGAATACTATCGCGACGAGCAGCTCAATGCCCGAAACCCGAATCTCGTTTCGGCTAATCGCCCACGCCCGAACGGACAGATCAACCAGTTTGGGGGAACGATCGGCGGCCCTCTCGTCAAAGACAAGGCATTTTTCTTTGGTGCCTATGAGGGGCAGCGTTCGAATTTGCCGAATCCGGTCGTGCTTAATTCCCTGGGCGCAGCCCCCGCGAATGTGCAGACGTTATTGGCCCCTAAAGTTACTTCATACAATGTAAACCGGATTCAGGACACGTTTCTCGTTAAGACCGACTTTAATATAAATGATCGGAATCAGATATGGGTGCGGTTCAATCAGCAGAATTTTAAGGGGACGAACCTTGAAAACGGTGGCAGCCTAAGTGCCCAGGAGCATACGGGCAATAGTAATGTCACAACGTCGTCGATCACGGCTGCGTGGACAGCTACGATCTCGCCAAAGTGGTTCAATGAGTTCCGTTATCAGTATTCCCGCGACCGTGAGCCCGGGCTGGCAAACACAAATTCCCCAGAGGCAGCGATCGCTACTCCCGATGGCACGTTCAATATTGGACGCAATAATTTCAGCCCCCGTGAAACGACTATTAAACGAAATCAGATCATCGACAGTCAGACATTGCTGAAGGGGAATCATACGATCAAATATGGCATGGACCTGCTGTTTGACAGGATCTTTAACTTTTTCCCAGGGCTGTTTGCCGGATCGTACACGTTCAATGCGGTTTCCATCACGGAGGTCGGGGCATCGACGACCACACCGCTTACCGGATACCAAGCGTTCAGCCGGCCGATAGCCTCGCGTTACCGGCAAAGCTTTGGCGGTACGGGGACAACCGGCGGTACAACTTTTCCGAATAATAGCGAGTACGGATTCTTCGTCCAGGACGACTGGCGGGCAACACCCAAACTGACAGTGAACATCGGACTTCGCTACGATTATCAGGCGATCGCCAAGCCTCCGGTCCAGAATCCGAATACAACACTTTTGGCCGCAGGATTTGATACCAGCTTTCAGCCAAAGGACAAAAATAACTTTGCTCCGCGCATTGGACTTAGTTACGCGATCGACTCGAAAACGGTGCTCCGCGGCGGGTACGGCATTTTCTACGGGCGGACGCCGGCGATCATGACCGGTACCGCCCATTCTCAGAATGGAATTCAGGTTCTCGCCATCGATCTTAGCTGTCAGCTCAACCTGAATCTTCCAAATCCGTGTCCGACCTATCCAAACGTTTTCACGGCTGTACCGAGCGGCGTCGCACTGGCGGCGATCAACCTTTATCTTTTCGACAAGAACTATAAAGAGCCATTTACGCACCAAGCCCGTCTGCAATTCGAGCGCGAAGTCTGGAAAAACACGATATTTTCAGTCCAGTATACGATGTTTAAGGGTAAGGATCTGAGCCGAACGCGAAATGCCAATTTCACGACCCCGGTCGCAACATCGGTTCAGACATTCGAAGCGGGAGCCTCGACGGCGAGTGGAACGGTTACGATAAACCGTTTCACCGGCACCCCGCCGAAGGTGGCTGGATTTACAAGGATCAGCTTGTTTGAAAGCTCTGCCCGATCATTTTATCAGGGCTTAAGTTTCGAACTTAACAGAAGATTTTCGAATCATCTTCAGTTCAACACAAGTTATACGTTATCTAAGGCCAAGGACGACAAACCTGACCAGACCTCGGTCGTACCTGGTACTGACGACGGGAAGATAGCTGAAAATAGCTTTGATCTCTCCGGCGAATACGGGCGCTCGGACCTCGACATTCGCCACCGTTTTATCTTCAGTCCAGTGATCGATACCGGAACGTTTAAGTACAGCGATAACAAGGTTGTCCGGGCGTTGCTGAGCGATTACGTCTTTACGGGCATAATACAGGCCCAGTCTGGGATCGCCTACTCTGCTCTTGTTTCCGGTGATCCGAATGGTGACGGCAACAGTTCCGCCGACCGAGCTCCGGGAACCCTTAGGAATCAATTTTCTACACCGGCAGCCTTTATAGTTGACGCCCGGGTCGGTCGGGTTATCCGATTTGGTGAGAGACTTCGCTTATCGCTATACGCCGAGGGCTTCAACATCTTTAACCGATCAAACATCATTTCGGTCAATGCCAATCAGTATGCTTTTAGCACAGTGGGCGGCGTTCCGCGCATCACCAAACTCACAAACTTCCAAACGCCCAGACAATTCTACTCAGGTTCACCATCGTTCTCGCTTAATAACTCAAGCTACAATCGCGAATTCCAACTCGGTATACGCTTTGACTTTTAAACTGAGAAAGCAATTTCTAAACAATGGGGTGGGCACAAGTCGACCCCATTTTTTAAGCTCTGGTCAACTGCTTCGTCAGCTCTTTCATTGCTGATTTCGCGACCTCGTCAAAGACCAGGTCGAGGTTTGTATTTGCGCCTCGGAGCCCCGCCGCTACTTTAAGGGCCCAATCCATATACTCGATCCTTCGATTCAAATCCCAATCTTCGCCCGGATCCTTTAGAACGTCGCCGACATTGCAGATCTTGTCAGCCACCTTGATGATCTTGGCTCCTTGGGACAGATGCGGCGCGTGTTCGATCTGGAGCTCTTTTCTTCGAGCTTTCGGTAAGCTCTTATCGTCTGAAACTTCGAGAACGTAAGCGCAAACGGCCCACCCGAAATTATCCGTAAGTTCCCGTGCGGTCACACCTGCGTCTTCGACTGTGTCGTGCAATATGGCCGCGGCAAGGATATCGACGTCATCAACCATTCCCACCGTAGCGACCAGTTTCGAAACTTCCAGAGGATGGTTAATGTAAGGGGTCCGTGCAGATCCCTTGCGAAATTGTGTGGAATGCCTTACGGCGGCGAAATGGGCGGCGTTCAGTACTTTAGTTAGGTTAGTCACATTTTAGATTGCCACTGCACATCGCAGAGGTCAATTCTAAGCGTCTATTTTCAGAGACCGTGCCCGAATCCACGCTCTTAGCTTTCGTGAGAATCGGTTATCTAATAACCTCGACCACGAGAGTCTGCAGACCGGTAATGATGAACTCACTGGACCGGACTTCCTGATCGATGAAAACGCTTTGGACTGACGGCTTCGACCCACCGACGGAACGGTCATTGTTGATCGTCGCCAGGACCGTTGGCGGCAGATTTGGCATTTCGCTCGACCCGATTATCGTTCCGGCGCTGGTGCGAAACCCTACGACATAGATCTTATCCGGCCGCTTGATGCTGTTTATGGTGCTGATCAACTCGGCGGTGGTTTTAGGAACAAACTGCTGAGCGGCCGCTTTTTCCTGGAGAGTGGCCCCGTCTCCGACAGAGATCAAGATGGGTCCCGCACTTGTTCCTTCCGGGACCAAGATCGGTATTTTCTGGATCAATATCTTCCCGTCATAAGCGCGAAAGAACGCCGTGAGTTGAACCGTCTCTCCCGCACGAACGGTCGTCCGATCGATCGAAAGTCGTTCCAATGTGGCGGTACGGGTCGATTCTACTACGGATACATTTAGATTTACTCCGGTTATATTTAATCCCTCAAAATTACTCTTCAGGAGGGCGGTCAACGGCACCGCCGCTGAGGCGCCTGCCAGGGCCGCGGCCTGGGGCCCGGTGAACCGTCGATCAAATTTGACCGAAGCCTCACCGGCAACTGTAACTTCTCCGGTCAGCTTTACGGTCGTATCACCGATCGAGCGTTCGTTTGCACCGAGCGAGTTCAAAATGCCGATATTTACGAGTAACGGAGTAAGGAAATCATCGACGGCGGATTCGAAACGGTACTTTTGGACCGCTCCGCGGCTATTTGTAACGGTCACCTGCACCGGCAGCATGACCGGGGTCTCTCCTAATACTCCGTATATTCCCGTCGCCCGGTCCTGGGTCAATGCTCCGACCATGCCGTCCGAGACCGCTAGTTTGAACGAATTGTTTGCATTTGGAACCACGGTCACCACGTGCGACTCCGACATTGGCAGATTTGTTGTTCCGAGGCCAAAGTACGGATGCCCAAATGAATAGACCTTGTTGCCATCGCGTAAGGTCACCGTTCCGGCCGCCGCGATCGAGATATCTCCACGGGCGAGGTGGACCATAACGGAATCCCCGCCGACGAGGGTCTTATCGCTGATCGGGGCGAGCGGACCGATGCCGGCTGCTCCGCCCGCGGTTGCTATGGGCAGGATTCCCGCGCCGATAAGTTGTGGGCTAACCAGGTCGAGTACGGACTGCGAAACACCAGAAAACATCATCGGTGTCGAGATCGGGCGAAAGGTCTGTCCCGCGATAGCCGCCATCGATGAATTAGCCGCCATCCCTGATGCAATCGTACCTGAGAACGCATTGCGGCCAGACACCGCCACCCAGCGATCTGCGGCTAGCTCGGACATGGAATAAACGACCGGCTCCCGTGAAGCCCCGACCGACACCGGCACCTTTTCGAAGATCGATATCATTTGCTCGATCGGCGTGATGCCACAAATAGGTTCCTTTGAAAACGCAAAGCTATACGAAACCGCTCCGACAAGTTTGCCGCCAACATACACAGGCGACCCGGACATTCCCGCAAAAACGAACGTCCGATCGGCATTCGCCCCGCTGAGCTTTCCTATGATCAGATCCTGATGAGGGCCAACGCCGCCGGGCAGAATGCCGAGGATCTCAACGCCGAACTCCTCAGACGCGGTCCCCTTGAACACCGTTCGAGCAGTGCCGCGCATTCCCTCTTTCACCTGTGAAAGCGGCATGATGTCGGGCGGTTTATTGGAAGTTTGTGCGACCGCCGTAGGGGCCATTCCAACCGAAAGAAAGAGAGTTGTGAGAAGAGTTAAAAACAGAGACTTTAAAGCGTATTTCATTAAGAAAATTATTCCCATTATTTACGATTTATGTTAACATTTTAGGTGTCATATCGAAAGTAATCTTTCCCATTTGCTTTCTCCTTCGCTTCCTGTAGATTTTCTTTCCGATCTTTTCCAAACAGCTGTATATGGCTAAAACCACGCGACTTATAAAGACACTACTTGGCCTCCTCTTACCCGCCGTCCTGCTGATCTTACTTGCGATAGTAGGGGCGTCCGACTGGTTGACTTACACGGCTGCTCGTCCTCAAACGGTTCGCTACCTGGTCACTCCGGAAAAGTATGGCCAGTTAAGCTCGCGTGGATCACAGGTTACCGACGAAACCTGGACAAATCGAAATGGGACCGCTTCCCGCGGCTGGCTATTGCGAGGTGCCGAAAATGCGCCGGGAGTCATACTGTTTCATAAATACGGAGCAGATCGCTCATACGAACTCAACCTCGGAGTAAAGCTCAACGAATCAACGAATTTCACCGTCCTCATGCCCGATTCGCGTGCCCACGGCGAAAACCCTTCGGTAAAGAATGCGTCGTTTGGCGGCTGCGAGTCAGAAGACGCTTCCGGTGCATTGGAGTTTCTGCGAGGAGTAAAGACCAGCAATCAGATCGCCTTGGTCGGAAAAGAGGTCGGACTGTACGGCGTCGAATTGGGCTCATTGGCGGCCCTTTCAGTGGCTGTAAAAGACAAGCAGGTAACCACTATCATTCTGGATTCGGTTCCAAGCGACTCGGACCAATTACTCGCCCAAACGGTCAGCCGTCGATATCCGTTCATGAGTCGCATAACTTCAAAATTTGCGAAGCTCGGCGCCTACCTATATTATTTCGACGGCTGCTACAAGCGTGAACCCGCATGCGAAACTGCCCGCCAGATCGAGGATCGTAAAGTATTGCTTCTTTCCGGAGTGGATGAACCCGACTTCCAGGACTCAACAACAAAATTAAGCAAGTGCTTCCCAAGCAGCAGCAAGGTCGAAACCAAGCTTGACCTGAGCCCGTCGGGGCTAAGTATCCTTAATGCCTCGATGGAGCAATCCGAGAGTTATGATCAGCGTTTGATCGACTTTTTCCGCCAAAACCTGTCGAAGCAGTGATCAAAGTTCTATTTTTTTCTTGCTGTGACCGTTTTTCTTAACGACCTCATTCAAGTTAGCGGTTTCTTCCACTTGATCAACCGTTTTCAAAAGTATTTCTTCGAGCTTCTTCAATCGTTCGAGCGTTGAGGTCATTTCCAAAAGCCTATACTTAAGATCGTTTTCGAAATTGAAAGCTGCCGTCGCCATGAACGAAAATGATTCCGGGTCGGTCCTCTTTATTTCCGAAAAGATCCCACGGTTTCCGCTTAACTTAAATGCAGCCTTCGCGACGCGTTCGAATATTTCGAAAACTTTGTCGGCGAATTGCTCCACCTCCTTTTCGTCGACATCCATGTCCTCGAAGAATTCAAGCCTTCCGACAAGATAAGGGTCCGCTGTTTCGAGGTACTCGAGCAATCGAAATCGAGCGAGGCCCGTAACGACAATGTTTGACCGGCCATCGTCCATCGTTTGAACGTCGCTCACTTCAGCGACGCAGCCGATGGAACCGATCGCTGGCCGATCCGTAAACGCGTCGTCCGGTTCGAACAAGCTTATCCCAAACATATTGCCCTCGAATGCAATATCCGTGAGCATTTGCCGATATTTGTCCTCAAAGATATGAAGAGGCAACAGCTCGTTCGGCACCAGCACGAGCGGAAGCGGAAACAACGGCAGCTGCCTGACACCATCCAGTTTTTTCATCGTTTCGGACATCGGTTTTTCTTAGGCGATCTTGATAGCTATAAATTCAGCTATCTTCTCGGCCGGCTCATCACCGAGCGACATCCGCTTCGCTCCAATTACGGCGTCGGAGATCTCGATCGACCTCGTGCTGAAGCGATTATCGCGAGATATCAGGTCTTCGATGACCCGGCGTTCCTGGATCTCACGGCCGCTGTCATCGCCGGGTTCGACCAGATCGACGAAGTCCGCGGGGACCGTATGATTCTTGATCCGTATATGAAGCGCGTCCGTGATCTTTTGCGTCTCGTCGCGTATCGTTTGTAGTTCGAGCAACGAATTTGGAAATCCGAGCTGCCCTCGCAGCGAGATCTCGATTATCGGTCTCGGCTTGCCGGGTTGGGCTCGTCGGGCTTCGTTTTGGACCATTCTCAAAAGGTCCGCCGTAATGGACTTAGCATCTTCGTAATGTGTAACGCTAAATTGGAGCTGTTGGAACGGCCTGAAGTGATAGTCCTCGATATGACGGGCGTTGACATTGTTCTGCTCATCGACGTCGACCAGAAAGACACCCCGCGTTTCGCGAAACTCGCTGATATTCGTGATCTCTATCGATCCGGGATTGAATGCCCAATTTTCGATCTCGTAATGTTTGTGAGTATGGCCGAGGCCGACATAATCCGTTACGGACTTCAGCTCTTTCAGCGTTGCAACCGTCAAAGCAGGGATCGGATGCGTTTGATGCCCTTCGACATCCGTGTGAAGCATTAATAGGTGGAATGCTCCGGCCCTGCGGTTTTCCGCGATCGCCTGGGTCAGCATTGGGATCGCCCAGTTTCCCGACGCTCCGTACCATTCCGATCCAAAAAGGCGGGCCCGCCCAATATCGATATATCCGCCCCGGCGAGTGACCGGATCCCATTGCGGGTAGGTGAATTTGCCATTCTCTCGAACCGGTTCAAGCAGTATCAAAAGGTCCCAGGCCGCAAGCGAACGCAGCCAGCTAAATTCGCTGTCCGTGTGTTTCTGATCATGATTACCCTCAATGGAAACGATCGGTATGCCCGCATCCTTGAGCATCGTCAACCCCTCGACCGCATAATTCATCGTCTCCGGCGGCACCGCCTTTTTATGAAAGAAATCACCGCACATTACGACAAAATCCACCTGCTCACCGATCGCATATCGCTGCAGAACGTCGATCCACGCCTCAAAGAAATCGCGCGGGCTCTGCGGTAATTGATACCGTGTACACCCGAGATGCACATCCGCGATATGCAGGAATTTCATAATCCGAGTCTATCACAAGCAGTCCGACTGGAGCGCCAAGCATCCTGCTTGCCTCTTGAGTGTCGAAAGAAGGTTTGACCCACAGATAAACGCAGATGGACGAAGATGAAATCCGGCTTTGATTTCCGGTTCCCTCTTATCTGGCCACCGACCACCGCCAACCGACCACTGATCATAGTTCCTGACCCCCTGGAAGTGGCGATTGGTAGAGTACAATATGCGGAATGTAAGAGTAGTTCGACGGGATTGGTAGAGGATTTTACCCAAATTGGTAGAGGAGTTTTTCACTCTTTGGGCGTTTCCCAATCGGCAGGATCGACGGCTGTTGGCAGGATCGGTCCGATCGGAACGTTCGCCCCTCCGATTAAGCGGCGTCAGCCGAGCATTATTCTGTTCAAAACCGCCCATCCGAGGATTTGCCGATGTTGCGATTATTTCTACCTTGGTGGGTGCCAAATGATGTAGAATCCGAATGAGATGGCGAGGAAACCGCGGATCTGGATCGAGTGCATCACGCGCGGGGCGGAGAGGAAAGGGTTGCGACCAAAATCGCAATATTGAAACTCTGGACCATTCTTTCCTCATTGAAAGATGCCCAACTTTTCAGGATTTCCATGGCAATAAAAAACCACCTTTTCGTTCTCCTCCTACTTTTACCTCTCTTGGTTTCTGCCCAATCGGTAAAAAGCGTCGATCAGATTGCGTGGGAGGCTTATCAAGACACCGTCTTGCGGGATAATGCGGTCGGTTTAATTGTCCAAGTCGGCAAGCGATCATCAGATTTGGACATCAGAGAAAGGCTCGAACTTCGGCTTCAGACTTCAGTGGTTCTATGGAAATACGATGAGCGGGCCGCGTTCGAATTATTGAAAGCCTCTTGGCAGGACACATTCTCGGACGAAATTCATAACGACTTCTATGCAGACTTCCAGAGAAAAAAGATCTATGGCTTTGCTGCAAAAGTTGTACCGGAACAAGCAAAAAAATGGCTAAATGAAATGACCGGGAAAAAACAGGAGGATGACAAGCCAGCCGATAACAACAAGATCTTTACCGACAGGCAAAAGGCGGATTTGATCCTGCGGTCGTCAATTGCAAATCTCGCCGCAAATCCGCAAGGATCCGTCTCCGTTGCAATTTCGTCACTTTCCCAAACAGGAAAAATTTCGGGCGAATTTAGATCCCTGATAGACGGACTTGCGACGATAAAACGATTCGACCTCGTATCCGCGACCTATGACGGAATCCTGGCTTTTGCTAAAGGCCGATTTGCCATTGAAGAGTTAGATCAACGGGCAGTAATCGGCCTTATTTTGAACCCTAACGCTTCAGAGGAAAACCGAAGTAATTTGCTTGAATTTCTACTAAGCTCTGGACGGCAAATTGTTGCTACGCAAAATGCAAATCAGAACATTCCTAAACTATCGCCCGACGAAATGTTTGCAGTCTACCGGGGGTTTGCTCTTTCCTTGAGACCTTACGTCCAACAAAGAATGTTCCCTGGTCTGGCCGCCCTTGATGAAGTGCTGCGTGAATTGGCAGTCTTCATTCCAGCAGACAAACTTTCAGACCCAATGCTTAGCCCAAGTGGCGTCGAGAAACAAATAGAGGATGCGGACAAAACTGTCGGCTCAAAAGAACGAGATCTAAAATTTATGAAGATCGCGTCGTGGCTTCTCAGCAAGCGAAAACGTGACACTTCCGACCCCTTAAAGGTCGCCGACTCGATCGCCGACAAGATCTCGGATGTCCGCACTAGAGATAACCTCAGAGACTTTGTAAAATTGGGACGGATCGAACGGCTTGTTGACGATAAGGATTATTCCGCCGCAGAAAAAATCGCCCGATCAATAACGTCGCTGGAGATACGAAGTTGGGCCTTAATGGCCCTTGGTGAATCCCAAAAGAACGGTGTTGCTCAATCGCTTGAACTCTACGATGCGAGTCACACGGTTTTGCAGAAGTCGCCACCGACACATTATAAAACTCAGTTGTCTTTCATCTTATGTTCCCTGATGGTTAAGAGTGACGAAGTCAAGTCCCTGGAGATTCTAGAGGACGCCGCGAAATATTCGGCTCTTGGGGAAGATGTGGATGCGAAGGAAGCGTGGAGTGAACTATACATCTCGTCGACGATTGGCTCATTGAATTTTACTAGCACTGATTTGGCTACCAAGGCCAACGAGATTTTCATCCCCGACGCGGTTGGAAAGTTGGTAAACGGACGCTGGGACTATGTCGTAGGGATTAGCAAAACGATTCATCCGATCCGCTTGCAGCTAGACTTTCAACTAATGCTGGCTAGTTCCGCTTTGGAACATATAAAAAAAGTCAAATAAACAACCAAATGTGAGTCTGAAAACCCCCCATTCTATACGATCCTAGAAGCGGGGGCAGGCCAGCGATGTGGCGATCCTTTTCTGGCTTGGTGGGTTCGGGATGATGTAGAATCCGAATGAGATGGCGAGGAAACCACGGATCTGGATCGAGTGCATCACGCGCGGGGTGTAGGGAAAGTGTTACGACCAAGATCGCAATCTCGAAGGCCCGGCCCCATTCTTTCTATGATTCCAAAGCCGAATCAACGCGATCGTCTAGCCGGTTTGAGCCGACGGAATGTACTTGAATCAACTTCATCCCAGCCGAACCAAGTGAACGAGACATCCTCGTGCGCTACTGAGCGACCATTAACAAGTTTCGTTAGTTGTCCGGTCAGTACTATCTCGTCAGGCTTTGTCTTTTCATAATAGCCGCCAACTGAGAAGTGGCCAGTAAACTGGTACTTTATTTTTTTTCGTAATTCTGTCGCAAATGAAAAATGGTCAATAGACAGGTCGGTAGTTTTCCATTCATAAATATTATCCCTGGTAACCAGCATTCCTTTGGGAGGATAGGGGATCCATTTATCGGGATGCTCAATAGGTGGAGCTGCACACGGTTCCGGGGCGCAGACGGTTGCTTCTCCAACACCTGTGCCCGTAATTACGGATAACCAAACAAATTCTCGGAGGCTTTTAGGAGAATACGGCGATATCTCAAAACCGCCGTCGGGCCGAAACCCGTTCCTCTGATCTTCGGCTGGTGTTGGCGTGGTATTCGTCGTGAGTTGATTTGTAACATTTAACGGAGTTGGCCCTGCAACTCCGCATCCAAACAAAATCAAGAAATGGGCGCCGATAAAAAATGATAGTAAAAACGGGATCAGATTTCGCCGGACAACATATTTCATACTTACCAAATTATTCTAGCGTAACTTAGGTGGTTTTCAGGAAAGGGACGCTGAATCGGCATCGCTTTTTGATTCTAGCCTACGTCTACATGTGCGAGCTGGCGTCGGACCAATCCGAACTTCCGGTTGCTCCGCGGAGAAGCGTGAACGACAAACGGGTCGGGCCTACGATGTCGTGATTCTTTTCTGGCTCGGTGAGTTCGGAATGATGTAGAATCCGAACAAGATGGCGAGGAAACCACGGAGCTGGATAGAGTGCATCACGCGCGGGGCGGAGGGGAAAGCGTTTACGCCGCTGCTTCCGAACGGCGGCGTAGCCGCAAAGATCAAATAGAGCCTCACGGTGAAGCAGAGCTTCACCGCACATCGAACGGCGGAGCCGTAAGAGCAGCCGTAAAGAGTTGAAGTGTTTTACAGTTTTTCTTCGGGCTATGCCCGTCGATGTACGGAAAAGCTCCGCTTTTCCGTAGTGTATAAATAATCCCCGCGGCTACGCCGCCGCTCGATGCTGCTAATGAGAATATCTCGGGATACACCTTGTTATTATCTTACGTCGGTCGCAAAAGACCGCTTGCCTATATTCAAAACCGACAAAATTAAACAGATCGTTTGTGACGCGCTTAGCGAGGCCAGCAGGTCGGGCGGCATTATGATATTTGCTTACGTCATTATGCACGACCACTCGCATTTGATAACCGACAGTGCTAGGAGTATCGCCGACGTATTGCGATTTACAAACGGTATTGCGGCCAAGCGGGTGCTCGATTACCTCAAAGAGAACAGCTTTGAGAGTTCGCTGGCGAAACTTCATGAGCAGCAAAAGGGACGGAATCACAAATACTCGCTCTGGCAGCATCACCCGAACGCATTTAGCATCTTTGGCGAAGACACGATGATGCAGAAGGTGAATTATATTCATCAGAATCCTGTGCGAGGCGGCTTGGTTGAACGAGCGGAAGATTACCGCTTTTCGAACTCAAGGCTCTGGAGAGGGAATCCTTTGGAAGATGAGCCGTTTGTCACAGATCACAGAAAAATAGACTGGCGGGCGGCATAGCCGCGAAGAGTTAGGGGAAGAGCTGCGGAAAAGCAGAGCTTTTCCGCACATCGACGGGCTAAGCCCGAAGAGTAATATCGGAGGCAAAGCCCAGAGGGGAAACGGCGTCCGGCCCTGCGAAGCCGTGATTCTTTTCCGGCTCGGCAGGTTCGGGATGATGTAGAATCCGAATAAGATGGCGAGGAAACCACGGATCTGGATCGAGTGCATCACGCGCGGGTATCCGTCTCCTTTGAGACAAGCCGGCGTTCCATCAGAACGGTCCGTGGGAAACAACCAACGAAAGGAACGGGGAATCAGTATAGAATATGCAAATGGTCTTGCGCGTTCTTGTACTAGTTCTTCTCGCGGCGGTGACGGCTTTTGCACAGGGGCCGCCGATCGAGCCGGGTGTTTCGCAGTCGCTTGCGAAGTGGCGGGCCGCTCGTTACTCGGATGTGCGATACAAGCTCAACCTGACGCTTGAAAAGATGTCGCCGGTGCTGAAGGGCACGATCGAGATACGCGTCAACATCGGAGTGCGGACACTCCTGTCCGCATCGCCGCAAAGCGGCGAAAATCCACCCATAGTGCTCGACTGGAGGAAACTCGCCGGCCACGAAAGCGACTCAACGATCTCGAATGTGTCTATCAACGGTTCGCCGGCTCAGCGCGTTTCGCCGCACGGCGGCGATGCGGACAAGAGTGTCCGCACTCCGGGTGACGATGCGGACAAGATTGTCCGCACTCCGTTTGAGGAATCCAACGAACACCTCATCTTCCGCGACGGCGTGGTGGCGGGGGAGAACGTTATCAAGATCGATTTCACATCGCCGATATTGACGAGCGGCTCGGCGATCACTCGGTACGTCGACAAAGAGGACGGTGCGGAATACATCTATTCGCTCTTCGTTCCGAGCGACGCCAGCACGGCGTTCCCGGTGTTTGACCAGCCGGATCTGAAGGCGAGATTTAGTTTGTCAGCGGAAATTCCAAGAGCATGGGAAATCGTTACCAATACCGCCGTCAAGATTGATCCTGATTTTGGCCTCCTCCTGTACCAAAGACCTATTGTTCGACCATCATGATCAGAATTTTTATCAAGGCATTAATATCGCCGTTATGTCAGACATCCACTATCTTGACCCATCGCTGATGATGAATAATGCGGCAACGGGCCTGGCATTTCAAAAGTACCTGAATTATGACCCAAAGTTAATCGAATTCAGTGATCCGATTTTCAAGGAAGCGGTATCTGAAATTGTTGCAGCAAAACCGGATATTTTGCTTATCCCCGGTGAC
>JBBRSH010000052.1:0-27186 GCA_038245555.1 Pyrinomonadales bacterium
AAAATTGAACTGTGTTCCTGGCAAAATCGTTCTTTCATTAGGACCGAGCTATTTGCAAATTTCTACAAAGCCTGTTACGGCTGCAACGATGTTCGAGTTCGTTTTGACATCACCATTGACGCCGATAACTTTACCCGAAACCGTCGAACCGTGGCCTACTATTACGTCCTCACGCGAAACGACGTTTGCACCGATCGTTGCGTTAGCACCGATCGAAGCTGCGTTGCGTGAGAATACATAAACGTTGGTTGCCTGTGCACCGCCTAACCGGTCGATCGCCGAAGCATTCTCCGCCGTAAAGGTTCCGTTTACACGAAATACGAAACGAGCATTGGCATCGCCGCCCGCGTCGACCGTCATTCGGCCAGCAATGGTTGCTGATCCAACACAATAAACGCCGGGGCCGAAGGTCTGGCCGCCAAGGTTAGCGTCGATAATGTTGACGCACGGGAGCTGATCAACGGCACTAAAGGCATCGAGCAGGTCGCGTTTTGCTTCAGCCGCGTCGCCGACACTCAGAGCATTGCTAGCGACACCGGCGATCTCGCCGGTCGAACCGACAACACCACGGATCTCTGAGCCCTGGTCTCCAACACTGTTACCGCCAAAGACGGCTAAATTCGAAGCTGACTTGAAATTGAGTGCATACGCAAGCATTTCAGCACTTGCCCCGCCCGAGTTATCCTGGCCAGCAGCGCTAGCCGAAGATGTGGCAAATGACCAACCTAAAAGCATCATGATGCTTATCAACAGGACCGCGATCCCAAATAATGTGCGGTTACCAAACATAAATGCTTCGTTCGATCTCGTTCTTTTGTATTCCATTGTTCGTCCCTCTTTCAGTAGTGTCGTATGACTAATCAGCGGTCAGCGGAAAACGGGGTGTGCCCCGAAGTCCGGCCAAAAAAAATGTATGTACGGGTTTATCTTGTGAGTCGACCAAGGTCGCGAGGTCAAAACCTTCGCGAAGGTGGAGAATTGCTCGCTACGTTCGAAAGCGAACATGTCGATTCACGAATAAAAGCGTACCGTCAGGAAAGCGCTTGCCGCTTGTCTTCGGCTGTCAGCAAACTGAACAACATTTGCTGACAAATGTGGGCCAAAGTGAAAACGGGAAATGCCGACGCTATCTTTTCAGCTTTTGTATATGTGGGTAAATAGGCTAGAGACATCATTTTTATGATTGCAGAGCATCATTTTTTGATCGCAGAGGCTCAGATCTGTTCGTATTCGCTCCGATCATTGACATTTTGGTTTTCGCCAGTGGACCGCGGGCGTACTTAATACGGGCCAAGCGACCCGCCGCCGCTCCACTTTTGGGACTATTTGGGACTATATTGTCCCGTTCAGACAGGCCGACGACATCGGCCTGTATGAACGGTCCTACGAACCTAGTAACGCATCAGCATGTCGCCGGCTGATCCGAACTGCCTTGAAGTAAATCCTCCGGTAGCAGTGCCTGCCTGGCTTGAGTTCAGGATGTACCAGATGGTGGATGACGAACGGTAGACGCCAATGTCGGTCTTACCGTCACCGTCGTAATCGGCGGGCACCGGTGTGTCCGTCGAAATGCCAAACTGAGTAGCCCGGAAACCTTGGGTCGAGCCCATCGTGAACCATGTGCCGACCGAAGGCCTGTACACGGCCACGTCAGCTTTGCCGTCGCCATCATAATCACCCTGAACCGGAAGGTCACCATTCGTACCGAACTGAATTCCGGAGAACCCGCCCGTACTGCGGAGGAGATACCACGTACCGTTCGAAGGCCGGAAGACAGCCGGATCGGTTTTGTTGTCCCCGTCGAAATCCGCCGCCGCGGGCTTGTCGCCCGAAGTGCCGAACTGGACTGCCTTAAAGCCGGTGCTCGAACCCATGATGTACCATGTGCCGTTCGACGGACGGAATACTGCAAAGTCTGCTTTGCGGTCACCGTCAAAATCGCCGGCTTGCGGAACGTCAGTCGCAAGGCCGAAGCTCATTGAAGTGAACCCGGTAGAGCTTCCAAGAACGTACCACTGTCCGCCACGATATACAGCGGGATCGGTCTTGCCGTCGCCATCGTAGTCGGCTGCGACCGGTACGTCACCCAATTGCCCGAAGTGAACCGCCTTGGCGGTCCCATTCCCGCTTGCAATGTAATACCAGTTGCCGTCCGACGGACGGAACACAGCGACATCCGATGAGCGATCGCCGTCAAAGTCGAACCGGGCTTTATTCTGTGTTACAACCGACCCAAGCGCATTGGCAAACGAGATCTCGTTGAAGAAAAAGCTCGTCGGGATAGCTGGTGGAGCCGGCAACCCGAGGATCTGGTTGAGCGTCAGCGTTCCCTGCCGATTTACGATATCAGCAGTCAATGTACCGACAAAGTTCGGCGGATTCGGATTCGGCACCGGTGTTAGGGTCGGTGACGTAATTCCGGTAACCACAACTCCGGTGACCGCATTCTCGGTGACGATGATGCTGGTGCCAAAGTTGAATGTGTTCACATCTCCGAATTGAGTAACCTTCGGGAATGGTCCGTTAACAAACGTGCACGATCCAACCGGAACCGTGATCGGCGCCGTCGGATACGGGAATGTTGTCGTCGGATCTACCGGTGCGATCGTAAACGTGAACGGTGTCCCAGCGGCGATACCGGCCGATGCTGTCTTGCACAACTTTAAGACAGCCGGACGATAGACGAAATTCGTAAAGGTGAGCTCAGCCGTCTTATTTCGGGCCAGAATCACTGACGTGCCGATATATCCGCCGATCGGTAGGTTGGTTGATATCGGGTTTATGAACTCCGGATTGTTCGGCGTTATCAGGGCCGGGAAGGCAGCCTGGGCCGCCGCCGCCGAGACGAACGGCGTGGTGGCCGTTATTGATGAGGCCTTGAGACCTGCCTTAGTAGCAGCCAGTCCCAGCGGAAGCACCTTATCGTTTGCTGGCGAGATTCCTTGTTCCCCAATAAATATGGGAGCCCCGACAACCCACGTTCCAGGAGCGAAAGCACAGAAGCCGCCCTGGCTTGCAGGTCCCGCGAGCACATCGAACGTAGTATTAACAAACGCTCCCGGCAGCGGCCCTCCCTGGCCAGCAATTTGGAATGTAAACGCGGTACCAACCGGAATATTTACCGGATCGGCAGTGACCTTACAGACCTTTATCCGGCCCGGAAGCGACCGGTTCGTAAATCTGACGATCTTCTGATTCGCAATACCGCCGACATTCAAATTCACATCAACGTAGCCGCCGTTTTGATTGCAGTTAACGGCCGGACATGCCGGCAATGCTGCTCCGTTGGCGTCGAATCCGGCGTCGAAATGGATCGGCAGGATAAGGGCGGCGGTCGGTGCCGTAATGACATCCGAAAGCCCAAAGGTCGGATTTGCCAGCTCTGTAACGTGGGCCGTGAACGGCGAATTCCCAACCTGCGGTATCGTAACCGTGATCGGCGCCGAACAGAATCCCACCGGAACCGAGTAAGTCACCCCCGGAGCCCCCTGGACCGTAAAGTTGAAGTTCCCGGTCACATCCGTGTCCCCCGCATCCTTACATATCTCAAGTGTACCCGTCCGCGTGGTTTGGTTGGTAAATGTTATAACCCGCTGATTAGCAACCCCACCTAGGGGGACCGCAAGAGTTATGTTTCGCTGGTCCAGTTTCACGGAGTCGGTCGGATCTGCTGGATTAACCGTGATCGTCGAAACGATCGTGTTCGGTCTTTGAGTTTCAGTGACCGTCTGACTACCGACTCCGACAATTATGGCGGTTGAACAGTTTGGGGAACCAAATGCACCAGCTGGAACTGTGACTGTCGATTGAGCCGGATTTATTGCGCCTGTTACGGTAAATGTGAAAAACGTACCCACTGGTATCGGATCGCCTGGGGCGAGTTGTTTACATATCTCAATTGCTCCGACATTTGTGGAAGCGTTTGTGAATATCACTCGCGTATCTGCCGTCGACTCACTCAGGGAAGGAATATCAACAACCGCCGTCTGAGCAGAGGTGTCTTTGCTAACTCGACGATTTACAGGGCTTGCCGTGAGGTTTGTGGCTGTAATGTCGATGACTTTGGTATTTGGGACAGTCATCGCTTCTTTAATCGTCACGAACTCAGGAAGGTCAAAAATCTCATCAGAACAATTGGGCGAACCGTTCGATCCCGCATTGACCTTTATAGGCCCTGCAAGGGTGGCAGTTCCATCAAGACTCAACACCGTAAACGAGAATTCCGTATTCACTGGCAGCGGATCGTTCGCAGCAAGCTGCTTGCAAATCACTATCGGCCCTCTTGGGGGAAGAGGATCCCGATCCAGTCGATAATCTTCGACTTCCCCATCCGATAAGGGCATCGTCGAACGTGTATCAAGCTCGGTATTGGTTAAGGGAGCGGTCAAGCTGTCAGTGGTGAGTCGAAGCCGAAGATAAGTAAAGGCGCCAGTGAAAGTGACATTCGTCCACGTCAGAGTCACAGGCCCGTCAAGCGTATTTCCAGCAATATTAGCCGTTTTCAGCTCGTTAGCCGAGAACTTGTCATCTTTGTTCAAATCTATCCACGCATAGAGAGTCGCGCTACGACCCGTCGTGTTCAAGAGATGCTCTACGGTGATGCTGTACGTTTGCGGATTCGTGGTCTTGAAGTTCGTTGTAGGAATTGGAATACCGTCTTCGTCATTAGTCAGCTTATTTAAATCGTCACCGTCTGCTAGTGTGTTCGGAATCGGACCGGCTTCGGCGTCGATCAAAAGCCCGATCCGAAATTTGCCAGGATAAATATTATGGTTCGGTGACCCGTATGAGGCAGGTGCATCGCTGTAATCCTTACACCTAACATTGTCCTCGTCATCATCGGTGTTGTTCCCAAGATTTGGGTCGTAAGTGTCAAGTAATGGATCATTCGGGTCTTTCGGTGGAAAAGCACTGAAAAGATTTTTTACGGTTCCGCAAGGTGGAGCATCGATTTTGACTTTGATCTTGATGCTTATTGATCCGTCCGTTGGAAGTTTTGGCACTACTACTGTACCTGCCTCGAAATTTGTAATATTTAGTTCGCCTAATCCGTTACCGATCGTCGGGCATTGCGTCCCCAAGCCAAATGGCGTACACGACACGATCGAGTCTTTACTCAAACCGGAAGCAGAAGGATCGCTAATTGTCGTGCCGTCTGCGGGAGAGGGACCGTTATTTGTAAGCGTCAGTGTATACGTCGTGTAATCTTCCGAATTGACCTCTGTCACGCCGTCGTCCTTCATCACCACCAGGTCGGCCACAGGAATGACGGAGTTCGTGTCGAATCCTCCATTGGTACCTTGATCAGTCTTGACCGATGCTGCGTTCGTGACTGTACCATTGACGGCCGTGACTGTTGCAGTAACCTTGAATTCGAATACTTCATCTTTAAGTAGTTCTGGTAATACGAACCCCGCCCCGCTTTCGAGCTGTATTTTCGTTGGCCCGTTCGGATTGATACATTTATTGCCCGGGGTGCAGGTTACTCCGGTCTTCAAAAGGCCTGTCGCAGACGGATCTTTTAGAATTGCGCCCGCAAGCAATTTGCTTGGTCCATGATTTGTAATAGTCACTGTATAAGTGGTTGACAAACCTGATCGGATGGCGTCAATACCATCATTCTTACTGATCGCGACATCCGGATCTAGAAGAATCGATTGAGCCGGTAGCGTCGGAATAAAGGCCTCTAGGCTGAATCGGCCTGCGCTATTGAGGTGGATGTCGTAGTGATAGGAATTAACGATCGAATGACTGGGAATGATCACTACGAGTTCTTGAGAATTGATGGACAATTCGGAGCCTGTTAATTCAACGTTTGCCTGCTCGGGAACGTGGGTTCCCCAGCTAAGGGTATTCAAGGAGCTAAAGAGAATCAGGGCAAAAGTTCCCAAAATCGTGAGATTCCACTTGAACGTCTGGGATGTGCCGTTAACATTTGATCGATCGTTTTTCATTTCATTACTCCGCAAAATACATTTTCACGACGTCATTATCGTCGCCAATTTATCGACCGGTTATAGGTTCGAAATAGTGAACCAGCGAGATCGGTCGAAAAGGGATAGGAGAGATTGCCTCGATACCTCGAAGGCTGTTCGTTTTGCTTTAGTGAAAGGTTATGGAAGAACTTTCGAGGAGTTGATCTGACGGCTGGGGGAGGCTTCTCGCTTTGCTTTAGATCTGGTAGACCAACGGGCCGGCAATTTCCGGACCGGCAATTATGGGGTGAAAAGATATTGACCAGTACCGTGCATACACATGCACATCCACTAAGTGAATTTCTACTACACCGACCTAGCCGTCTTTGTTAGGTTTGAGTTAAAGAAGTTCGGAGCGAGCCCTGCGAACCTTATTTCGGCGTGATCACGCCGATCCCGATAAGGATCGCAACAGGAAACATAACACCTTGACTCAAGATAGTAAATGATTTGTAGGCATTATTTTTCCGATTGCAAGGCATTATGAATGGGTGTACTATTAGAAGACTTTTCGACTTCGATGCGATCGCATCATCATATACTAGAAACAAAAGACTAACACCTCAACCTCCCCATCAATAGAGAAGGATAGAAAGATCCGCTTGCTTTGCAGCCCACCCTTGTCCCACCGCTCCAACCGGAAACATAAAAAGCCTGTTAAAAATAACATAAATATGTTAAAACATATTGAAACGTTTGATCTGACTTTATTAAGGTCGCCTATTCGAGCATTGATCCCCGAAACGTTCTCTGACAATGAAATTATTTAAAATATCCCTGTTTCTCTTTATTCTTGGACTATTTACCGTGCCAGTGATCCTTTATCTTTCGTCAGAATTCCGAGAGGCGGACGCTAATGGCGAGCGCGAGATCGACGAGGATGAAGCAGACCTTCCTCAAGGAATAAAAGTCAGCAAAGAGGACTATCTGAGGGCAAGGATCGAGCAAACAGGTCTGCTCCGGGGTTGGGACACGGCGGAGCCTGATTCGCGGGAAAGA
This sequence comes from Pyrinomonadales bacterium, assembly GCA_038245555.1. GTDB lineage: Bacteria > Acidobacteriota > Blastocatellia > Pyrinomonadales > Pyrinomonadaceae > OLB17. The sequence goes on from JBBRSH010000052.1 coordinate 6,975, forward strand.
GCCATTCAGGAAATGGAATCGAGCGAAAAGATATTGCAGGCACGTGGCGTCGATATCCAAGCCGGCTCGTGGACACCCCTTGGTCCTGCTCCAATACCTGTAAACGGTTCGACATCTTACAGCGGCCGCGTGTCAGCGATTGCGGTGCATCCGACCGATCCAAACACCGCTTACGTCGGAACGGCCCAAGGCGGACTGTATCGGACACTCAACGGTGGAGTAACGTGGACGCCAGTGATGGACAATGCATTGTCGCTTGCGATAGGAGCGGTTGCGGTCTCCCCCTCAGACCCAACGACTGTGTTCGTCGGTACCGGTGAATCAACGCTCTGCGGCAGTGGCTGCTTTATCGGCGTCGGGCTCTACCGAATTACGAACGCCAATACCACTCCGGTTCTTTCAGGACCGTTGAACAAGGATGCAAACAGTACGGACGTCTTCACTGGCCGGGCAGTCAGCGAAGTGATCATTAGTCCGACAGATCCTAATATTGTCTTTGCTGCAACGACCAGCGGTGTTGCGGGTATCGGCAATAATACGACGGGCCTTGTAATGCCTAACGCCGGGATCTATCGTACCACTAACGCAATGGCGGCAAATCCAGTATTCCAAAAACTAACCATCCAGGGCACGAGTGGGGCGAACCGTTCGGTCACCGATCTGGCGATAGAACCGGGAAACCCGGCCCGCCTGCTCGCCGGCGTCATCGGCAGTGGGGGAGACGGAGGTGTTTACCTGTCGACGAATGCACTTGACGCAGTACCCACATTCTCGCGAGCGCTCACGACGAGCGACGGAAGTTCGCTCGGTCGTGCCGAATTTGCAATAAACAAGGTCGGCGGAGTAGTTACGGTGTATGCTGCCACCGGGATGGGAACCGGGACTGTGTCAAAGTCCGTCGACGGGGGCGCAACGTTTCCGACATCAGTCACCAACACGTTTTGTGGAACACAGTGCTTTTATGACATAGGCGTAGCGGTGGATCCGACGGACGCTAGCAAGGTCTATCTTGGCGGTAACCCGAACCTGACGTTTGGACGGTCGACGGATGGTGGTTCGACATTCAGCCCTAATTCGGCGGGTCTGCACACAGACACCCAAGCAATCGCGGTGGCACCCTCCGACCCCAATGTCGTTTATTTCGGCAGCGATGGCGGAATTTGGAAAACGACAAACGTAAACGCGGCCGGCGCGATCACCTGGACGTCGCTCAACAATTCTACCTTTAGTGCAAGCCAGTTTATGGGACTCGCGCTTCACCCGAACGATCGCAATTTCCTGATAGGCGGCACGCAGGACAATGGGACGCAAGCCTTGTCGCCCAACGGCTCAACGTGGTCCCGAACGGACGGCGGCGATGGCGGTTTTACCGTGATCGATCAAAATGCCGTCGATACGCGCAACGTCGTCGCTTATCATACTTTTTACAATAGTTCAGGCTCGCTCTTGGGATTCGTCCGCTCGGCTAGCACGGACCAGAACTCAAATCCACAGTGGGCCGGATTCTATGGATGCGGTGGTACAGCGAACGGCATTAATTGCGCAGACTCAGTACTCTTTTATGCACCGCTCGTCGGCGGGCCGAATGCTCCCGACAGCATCGGCAACACGCTCTATTACGGCACAACACGGCTCTATCGTTCGAACAATCAGGGCATCATGATGACCGACGTCAGCGGCGCCTTGCCGGCGCGCATAAGCGCGATCGCTGTCTCCCCCCAAAACGACAACATTCGTCTTGTCGGAACGACTTCCGGCACTCTTTACCTTTCGACAACCGCCGGCGCGACGTCAATGGTAAATATTACCGGTTCCGTCCCGGCTCGCTACGTTGGCCGCGTTGCTATTGACCCGACTAATCAGAATATTGCCTTTGTCGCTCTCAACGGTTTTGGGTTGACTTCGGGGCAGCATGTTTGGAAAACGACGAATTTGCTTTCGGGTTCTCCGACGTGGGTTGCGGCTGGGAATGGGATGCCGGATGTTCCTGTGAATGCTTTCGCGGTGAACCCGAACAACCCGCTTGACCTTTTTGCCGGGACTGATATCGGCGTTTTTCGTTCGACCGACGGCGGGGCCAACTGGATACCGTTCAGTAACGGTTTGCCCCGGGTTGCGGTCTTTGGTCTGGAGATCTCGTCCAGGTTCCAAGTCGTCAAGATCGCGACACACGGCCGTGGTATCTGGGAATACAATTTGGCTGTGGCATCGGCGCCGCCACGACGTGCCGTGTTTGACTACGACGGTGACGGCAAATCGGATACGTCGGTATTCCGGGCGTCCAACAATAACTGGTATTTAAACCGGACTCAGGCTGGTTTCGCGGCTTACCAATTCGGAATGGCGGGCGACATTCAGGCCCCGGCAGACTTTACTGGGGACGGCAAAACCGATGTAGCGGTGTTTCGGCCTTCGTCCGGGATGTGGTTTATAATGCGTAGCGAAGATAACACGGTTTATGCATCTCAATTTGGTATGAGTGGTGACATTCCCGCTCCGACCGACTATGACGGGGACGGCAAGGCAGACTACGCTGTATTTCGGCCCTCCAACGGGACTTGGTTCGTAATGCGATCAACTGCCGGTTTCTCGGCAACTCAATTCGGACAGGCCGGCGATGTTCCGACGATCGGAGATTTTGACGGCGACGGGAAGAGCGATGTAGCGGTTTACCGACCCTCGAATGGCAACTGGTACCGACTGAACAGCTCGAACGGAGCATTCTTCACAATTCATTTTGGGACTGCGGGCGATAAGGTTGTTCCTGCGGATTATACGGGCGACGGCAAAACCGATATAGCAGTCTGGCGGCCATCGAACGGAACATGGTACATCTTGCGAAGCGAGGACGGATCGGTTTATAGTCCCGGTTTTGGCCTCATCGGCGACATGCCGGTACCGGGAGATTATGACGGTGACGGAAAAGCGGATATAGCGGTCTTCCGGCCTTCTATTGGAACTTGGTACCTGCAACAATCAACATCGGGGTTCAGTCCGATTCCGTTCGGCTTATCCGGCGATAAACCGACGCCAAATCTTTACGTATATTAACGGAAAACCTAAAACGCTTCGTTAAAGCTGACGCTGCCGGCGACGGCGACTTGGTAGGCGGAGACGCGGCGTTCGAAGAAGTTGGCAAGTTCCTGGACGTCCTGGAGGTCCATAAACGAGAAGGGATTTTTTGCGCCGTAGACCTTTTGGAGGCCGAGCATGGCGAGGCGCTGGTCAGCGATATATTCGAGATATTGGCGCATATCGGCGAGCGAGAGGCCCGAGATGCCGCCGCTGAGGATGTCCTCGGCAAACTTGATCTCGCACTCGACGGCTTCGTCGAGCATTTCCACGATACGCCGGTTAAGGCTTTCATCGAAGAGTTCGGGTTGCTCGTTGCGAACCTCTTTTATGACATCGAGGGCAAAGGCCATGTGTGCCGACTCGTCGCGAAAAACCCAGTTCGTACCGGCCGCAAGGCCGTGAAGCAGGCCTTTTGACCTAAGGAAATAGACGTAGGCGAATGCAGCGAAGAAAAAGAGGCCTTCGATGCAGGTGGCAAAACAGATCAGATTGAGCAGGAACTTTTGACGGTCTTCGGTTGTAGTCAGCGATTCGAGTTCGTTGATCGAATCGATCCATTTGAAGCAAAACTCGGCTTTTTTGTGGATCGACGGAATATTGTCGACCGCGGCAAATGCCTGTTCGCGTTCGGCGTGGTCGGGGATATAGGTGTCGAGCAGGGTCAGATAAAACTGGACGTGGACCGCCTCTTCGAAAAGCTGACGGGATAGATACATTCGCGCTTCCGGCGAATTAATATGCTTGTAGAGGTTTAGTACGAGGTTATTCGAAACGATCGAATCGCCAGTCGCGAAAAACGCAACGAGACGATTGATCATATGTCGCTCGGAGGGCGTCATCTTGTTTCGAAGATCATTGACGTCGGTCGAAAAATCGACTTCCTCGACGGTCCACGTATTTTTCACCGCATTTTTATACATTTCATAAAACTGCGGGTACTTCATGGGACGAAGGGTTAGGTTGAATCCGGGATCTAGGAGCATAATATTGAATTTCGAATAACGAATATAGAATGTCGGAGAAGAGAAGCTAATTCTTTGATCTTGCGGTTTTGATCGAAGTCACAAATATCGCAATCAAATGTTCCGTCTCGTCTTGTAATCCTTTTAATTTTTCAGCGTTAACAAAGTCACCTTCCACTAAGAGTTCTAACCAATAAGCTGTCTCGTCCAATTCTTGAAGGCTGCTGGCCATTTTGCTGATGAACTCCGAATCGGACCGCGATCTGCAAGCTTCTCGATATTGGGCTCCGACACTCGTGCCGCTTCTCAGTATCTGTTTTCCAATTACCTGTGCGTCCGGTGATTTCGGCAACGACCGGAATAGTTTGATAACTCGTAAAGCAAATTGTTTGGTTCGCGATTTAAGATCAAACTCTTTCATTCATCATTCATCATTCGATATTCGAAAATCATTACTGGCACGCTTCGCATGCTTCGGGGTTTTCGAGAGAGCAGACCAAGGCTTCCTCTTCCGTATATATCTTTTTAGGTTCGGGCTGTTTAAGCTCGCCGGTCGTGTACTCGGCACTGACCTGGGCGATGCGCGTTGCCGGTCGGGAGCGAAGATAATAAGTTGTCTTGAGGCCTGATTGCCATGCGTGCATGTACATTGACGAGAGCTTACCGATGCTGGGGCTTTCCATAAACAGATTGAGGGACGCGCTTTGGTCGATGTATGCTCCGCGCTCGGCCATCATGTCAATGAGTGACCGCATCGGCAACTCCCAAGCGGTGCGATAAATAGCCTTTAGCTCGTCGTTAAATTCGGCGATCTCCTGCACCGAGCCTTCGCTAAGTTTGATCTTTGTGCGGATCTCCTCGGTCCAGAGGCCGATTGCTTTTAGCTCTTTGACGAGATATTTGTTGATCTGGACAAAGTCACCCGAGAGCGTCTCGCGTTTGAACAGGTTCGACACCTGCGGTTCGATGCACTCGTAACAGCCGGCGATCGATGCGATAGTCGCCGTCGGTGCGATGGCGATCATGAGCGAATTTCGAAGGCCGGTCGATTTGACCTTTTGGCGGAGGGCATCCCAGCGGCCAATGTCGTCCGGCGTAACGCCCCACAGGTCAAACTGCAGGTCGCCCTGGGCCGCACGAGTCTCCGAAAATGCCGGATGCTGTCCGCGTTCGACAGCAAGGTCGGCCGATGCGTCGAGAGCGGCAAAGTAGATCTCTTCCTGAATGCGGGCCGAGATCGCCCGGGCCTCGTCGGAGTCGAACGGGAGCCGCATTTGGAAAAACACGTCCTGCAAGCCCATTAGTCCAAGACCAATGTTCCGCCAGCGGCTGTTCGAATCGGCGGTCGACGTTATTGCGTAATAATTAAGGTCAATGACCTTGTCGAGTTGCCGGACGGCGAGGCGGACGTTGCGGCGGAGCTTGTCGTAATCGAACTCGTACGGAGCCCCAACACTATTGTCGGCATCGGCGGTTCCTCCGCCGACCTCTTGTTCGTGCTTCGCACTCATGCGGACAGGAGTGTCCGCGCTCCGTTTTACATAGCGACTCGCGTTGATCGAGCCGAGATTGCAGACGGCTGTTTCACCTTCGGATGTGACCTCGATGATCTCCGTACACAGATTCGAGAGGTGAACGACGTTCTCAGGCCGAGCCGTTTGGTTCGATTTCCGGTTGCTGGCGTCCTTAAACGTCATCCAACCATTGCCCGTTTGGGCCATCGTCCGCATCATTTTTGCGTACAGGTCGCGGGCACTAAGCTGCCGCGTGAAAAGGCCATCGTCTTCGGCTTTGGCGTAAGCGGCCTCAAATTCCTCGCCGTACAGGTCAGGAAAATGCGGCACGACCTTTGGGTCAAAGAGCGACCATTGTCCGTCGGCCTGAACTCGTTTCATGAACAGGTCCGGGATCCAGTTCGCAAGATTCAGGTTGTGCGTGCGGCGAGCGTCGTCGCCGGTGTTGTCGCGAAGTTCGAGGAAATCCTCGATATCCGCATGCCAAGTTTCGAGATAGACGCAGCAGGCACCTTTTCGCTTCCCGCCCTGATTTACCGCCGCTACCGACGAATCCAGCGTTTTGAGCCACGGCACGATGCCGTTCGAATGCCCGTTCGTTCCGCGGATCAGCGACCCGCGTGAGCGAACACGTGAATAGGCTATCCCGATGCCGCCTGAGAATTTGGAGAGCATTGCGACGTCCGAATATTTCTTGTATATGCTGTCGAGGCTGTCCTGAGGGCTGTCGAGCAAGAAGCAGCTTGAGAGCTGTTCGTGACGCGTGCCGGAGTTAAAAAGTGTGGGAGTGGACGGCACATATTCGAGCGACGAAAAGAGATTGTAGAGATCGATGGCTTCGTACGGGTTTTCAGCAAGGCCGCAGGCGACCCGCATCCAGAAAAACTGTGGCGATTCGATCACATCGCGGGTCTCCGGGTTTTTCAACAGATAACGATCATATAATGTGCGCAGTCCGAAAAACTCAAACAGATCGTTTCGCGAACTATCGACTGCGTCATTGAGCTTGCGACTGTTTTGGATAACAAAATCCGCGACACGCTCGCCGATCAGGCCTTGTTTTACGCCAAAGGCGATCGACTGCGAAAAGGAATGAATCTCCTGATTGCGGACTTCTTTTTCAATGTACTGGTTGAGCAGGCGGGCACCGAGTCGCGAATATTCGGGCTCCTCATAAATGAGGCTTGCGGCGGTTTGGATCGACAGCTTGTCTAGTTCCTGGGTCGTCGCTCCATCATATAGACCGCTGATGGTTTTGGTCGCGATCCGAAGACTGTCGACCGATGGCAGATTGACGCAGCAACGGGTTATCGCCCGCACGATCTTATTAATATCGACGGGTTCAAGCGCACCGTTTCGTTTGCGGACCTGCATCGAGGTCTGGGCTGAATTGTCTGTTTGTCTGGCTGTTCCGGCACCGGTCTGTCCGAGGTAAGTGTCCATATTGAGTCGTCGGTAATCCACAGCGTCCAGCCCGGCAAAAGGCGACACCATTAGTGGCGCTTCTAAGCGAAAAACGGAGAAAAGGTTCCTGTAGCACGCCCCTTTGTTTGCAAGCGCGATCGCTATTTACACCGTTCGTTTTAATGAATTTCACGCAGGTCTTTGGGTACTTATCAAAGGCATTATTCCCGCGTGGATATAGACTATATGGTAGTGATATTGGAATGTCAACACTAAATGTAGTGGTTTTTAAGATTTCCGCTAAGCCCTTTTTTTGCACTATTTAGCGCGCGACGGGTGAGGTAGAGCGTTAAATTCTGCGCAACAATGGGGTAACATCTTGGAACGCAATCATTTAAGTTTAATTTTCATTCCGACATGCGATTTTACGAAGCCCAATTCCTCGTAAAAACTGTGCGCCCTAGCACGTTCGATGTGGCTCGTGAGCTGCATCGAGATACATCCGCGCGATTTTGCCCGTTCAATCGCCCAAAGCATCATTTTACGACCGATTCCCTGTCCGCGTAACGCTTCGTCAACCCGCACCGACTCGACCGTACACCGCCGGCCACCCTGAAAGCTGAGCGACGGCGTATAGGTTAACTGGAGCACACCGACCACGCGCCCGTTGACCTCACCAACTATTAATTCGTTGTTCGGATCCGCATCGATCTCGCTAAATGCATCGACGTATTTATCGCTAAGAGGAAGTGTAAAACTCTCACGCTGCTGACCAAGAAAATCGTCGGCGATAAGGCGGATGATCTCGGGGAGATCGCTACTTGAGGCTTTGCGGATCTTTAACGGCATACGTTAATCAACTACCAAAGTATCGTATCCGAATTTCACATTGTCGGGCAGCAGTTTTGAATCGCGCTCATGCATGATGTCATGGTTTAGGTGCGTCAAAAACGCACGGGTTGGTTTGAGGTCTTCTATTATCGCGAGGGCCTCTTCAAGGCAGAGGTGTGTTGAGTGTGGTTTGATGCGGACGCAGTCGAGGACCAGGACGTCGAGGTCGCGGAGGCCGTCCATTGAGGCAAGCGGGATGACTTTTAGGTCGGTCGCGTAGGCGAAATCGTTAAACCGGTAGGCGATGACCGGCAGCTTGCCGTGGATGACCTCGAGCGGAGTGATCTCAAGTTCTTCTCCGATGCAGAATGGCGAATTTGGCTCGACCGTGTGCGGTATCAACTGCGGCAGGCCGCCGCCAATATGTGTCGGCTCGAATATGTATTTGAAGATCCGCCGGAGGTCGGTCCAGGCGATCTCGTTCGCGTAGACGCCCATCGCCCCGTGGCGAAAATTTAGCGGGCGAATGTCGTCGAGGCCGAAAACGTGATCGACGTGGCAATGGGTTATCAGGACGGCGTCGAGATGACTGATCTTTGCCCGCAGGGCCTGTTGGCGAAAATCGATCGAGGTGTCGACAAGGACCTTCTTATCGCGGTGTTCGATCAGGATCGAGACACGCAGGCGCTTATCTCGTGGATCTTCCGACAAGCACGTCTCGCAGTCGCACCCGATCGAGGGAACGCCGGTCGAGGTGCCTGTGCCTAAGAACGTGAGTTTCATCAGGGATTTTCACCACAGAGCCACCGAGAACGCAGAGATCTAACAGCTCGGTGTCCTCCGTGACTCTGCGGTGGGGTCTTACTTCTTACCAAGAATGTCCGCCCCGGAAAACTTCTGGGCCGCTTGAGCTTTTAGTTTTTCTTCGGTGGCGCGAACGAGTTGGACGTACTGCATACGGAGATCACCGAGGATGCCTTCGAGCAGGCGGCTTTCCTGCGGGTGCAGATTTCCCTTAGTTTTGTCGCGCATCATCGCGAGAATGTCGAGCCAGTATTTACCAGTATCAAGGTCAAGGCTGCGCTGGCCGGTTGCCGGATGCGGCACGGCCCCGAGGGCGGCAGCAGCGTTTGTCGCCAGCGTCGAGAGAAAATTGACAAAGCTCGCCGGATCCTCAGCACCGGGAATGTCCACATCGTCATCCATCGCCTCGCCCAGTTCATCCGGAGAAACAGGCCGGTCTTCGGCCGGCGCAGCAGCTGTCGCTCCATCCGAATGCGGCACGGGCTCGGAAATGACTTTATCTTCGAGCTTTTCGACAGGCTTCGCGGGTTCGAGCGTGACTCCTTCTTTCAGCGAGCCATCGGAGTTGAATTTTCGCCGGTCGGCGACCTTGAAACTGACTTCTTCCTGGTTATCGTCCTTGCCGATCATATATTTGATATCCTGTTTCGATAGTAGCATTTTGGGGAAAAAGAATTCAAAATCTTCGCTGGATATCGGTCTGCGGTTAACTAATTTATGTCCAAATCTTTTGATGAACTTGTCGCTGTAATGGCCCGGTTGCGGGCTCCCGGCGGTTGTCCGTGGGACGCCGAGCAGAGCTATAAGTCGCTATCCCAGTACCTGCTCGAAGAGGCGTATGAGACGTTCGATGCGATCCATGAGGCGGACGAGGCCGGCGATACAGCCAACCTCCGCGAAGAGCTCGGCGACCTGCTGCTACAGGTCATTTTTCACGCGACGATCGGTAAGGAGCGAGGCGATTTTACGATCGACGATGTAGCGGCGGGCGTAACGCAGAAGCTCATCCTGCGGCATCCACACGTATTCGGTGACGCCCATTACGCCCGCGCGGAAGACGTTCTGGACAACTGGGACAAGTTGAAAGCCGACGAGCGGAAGGCCTCGGGAAAGGTCGAAAAAGAACGGCAATCGATCCTCGAGGAAGTTCCTGTCCATTTTCCGGCATTGCTTGAGGGCCTAAAACTAACAAAAAAGGCGGCCAAGGTCGGATTTGACTGGGAAAGCGCAGCTCAAATATTCGAAAAGCTCGACGAGGAAACCGCTGAACTTAAATCGGCGATCGGTCGCGGCGAGCGCGACAACATTGACGAAGAGATCGGTGACCTGTTGTTTGTCGTAATGAATCTCGCTCGTCATCTGGATGTCGAGCCCGAGACAGCTCTGAAAAGGACGAACCGCAAATTCCGGAGGCGGTTCCGTTTTGTCGAGCTTCAGCTGAAAAAGGCCGGGAGAACTCTTGAAGAGGCAAGTCTTAGCGAAATGGACGAACTTTGGAACCAAGCGAAAGTGATCGAGCATCCCCGCTCGTGACCTGCGTAAAACGTACTTTTCCCCGCCATACTCTCCCCACAAAATAAACAGTTCGAGAAGAATTGGTGATTTTCTTCACCTCTTGGTACCTCTCCATACATTCACCGCCCTTTAGGTGGCGTAACGTGGTTTTTGGGGAATCGCCGAATGGCTCTGGCGCCAGGCGAAGGTGACAGAAATTATAATAATAAGTTGGTAAATAAGATGGTGCCACTATGTTATGCGGCACGCGGGAAAGGGAGGAAAAGTATTATGACGACAAAAAACGATAACTTCACGCAAGGAAACGAAACCGGTCCGGACGCCGGTACAAAGCCGACGCAGCACGGAACCAATAGCCAAGGGCGAGAGAATTCGTCCTCGTTTGCGGCAAGCGGTACGGCAAATGGCCTGGATAAAGCTAAAGAGACCGCGGGTTCATTTGCGGAACAGGCTAAGTCAACGGCGAGTCAGGCTTATAATGCGGTCGCGGACAAAGCGTCAACACTGGTAGACGACAAGAAAACTGAACTGACGTCAGGACTGGTAGGTGTAGCTGAAACAGTCAGAAAGGTGAGCGGGGTTTTGAAGGACGGCGAATCGCCAGCCGGAATGAATGAGTATGCAGCCCGGTATGCGGCGACCGCCGCAAAACGGCTTGAGACGGCGGCCGACTACTTCGAAAGGACGGATCTGAAAGGCATGGCCCGCGACATCGAGACGGTCGCACGCAAAAATCCGGCCATCTTTCTCGGAAGCGCATTCGCACTGGGGATATTGGCGGCGCGATTGTTTAAGAGCACTCCCGCGGCAAAAGAAGGCGGCTACGATACGCATGATCTGGGACGACTGCCGGACTCGACTAGCGGACGAACTCCAGCCCGACAAAGTTCAACGATCGTCTAGAACCAGGGGGGACAAAGATCATGGCACAACAACAAGTTACAAAATACGACCGGAGCCTCGGCGACCTATTTTCTGAGCTCGCCGGTGAGACTGGAACTCTTATTCGCCAGGAAGTGGCCCTCGCGCAGGTCGAGCTAACACAAAAGGCAACAACGGCCGGAAAGAATGTCGGCTACCTTGCGGTCGGCGGAGCGGTGGCCTATTTGGCTGCGCTGGCATTGACGGCGGGCGTCATCCTTTTGCTGGCACAGTTTATACCTGCGTGGCTTTCGGCACTGATCGTCGGACTGGTTATTGGCGGCGTATCGTATTTTATGATTTCGGCAGCTCTGGCGGAGTTGCGAAAAATGGACCCGCTACCCAGGGAAACATTTGAAACGCTTAAGGAGGACGCAAAATGGCTCAAGAAAGAAATGATCTAGGAATGCAACAAGGAGACGAGCGGGACCATGACGGGAGTCTCGAAATGGTTGAACGAATTCCGCCGAGAACGGATGTTACCAACTTTGACTCGTACAAGAGCCGGGCAAACGCGAACGATGACGGCGATGAGAACGACGCCTCGGATCAGATAAAAGACCAGATCGAAGAAACGCGGAACCAGATGGGCGAGACCATTGATGCTATACAGGACAAGCTCAGCTTCTCGAATCTCTCTGAACAGGTCTCCGAACATGTCAACAATGCCGTCGAAACGGCCAAAGAGGCCGTTTACGACGCGACCATAGGAAAGGCGGCAACAATTATGAAAAATCTAGGTGACGGAATAACACAGACAACGGTGGTAAAAACGGTTAAGGAAAATCCTCTTCCGTTCATTTTGATGGGTGCGGGTGCAGGACTATTGGCTTACAAGGCTTATAGCGGTAAGCCCTCCGGTGGCCGCGGCGGCTACCGGACGGATCAGAACGGCCGTCGTTCTAACGACCAAAATCAGGCGGGTGTTCAACCGCGAAGTGCGCTGAGTTCGGCGGGCGACGCGGCTGCGGGCGTTAAAGAAAAGGTAACGAGCACGGCGGGGAGTGTTTATGATTCCGTCACCGGTGCGGTAGGAACCGCTTATTCGGGAGCGGGCGACGTGATCGGAAGTGCGTATGACAAGGTGGGTGAACTAGGGTCGGCCGCCAAAGATCAATACAACACGTATATCGAAGACAATCCCCTAGCAGTCGGTGCCGTGGTCCTCGCTCTCGGAGTAGCGGTTGGTCTGGCAGTACCGGCGACCAAGTACGAAGGAGAAATGCTCGGCGAGACACGGCAAAAATTACTCGATAAAGCCGAGGGAGTAGCGGGCGAACTGATCGATAAAACCAAGGAGATCGTCAGCGAAGCAGGGCTGAGAGTCAAAAGTCAGACCGTATGAAAAATTGAGCATGTGACGATCCAGAAGTGATTTAGGGCCGCCTGTGAGGGCGGCCCCTTTCTTTTTGGACCTTCATCCATTGCGACCAGGTAATGACGGGGGACGCATTGAGTACCACCTCGCCACCTTTTGGAGCATAAGCATTATTCAAAAATTGATCGCAGGAGATCCAGAGTGGCGTCATAGATGGCGGGATCTTTCGATGCTCTCGGGCCGGCCACATTTAGTGTTTTGCATTTTGACGCGGCAAGCCAGAGCTGAGCTTTTTCGGCTGCGGATTCGGAAGATAAACGCGTGAGATCGACGTGCAAGATCGGTTTCTTGTGCTTGCGGGCAAATCGCTCGGTCAATTTTGAACCGCCGGTCAGTTCGCCGATGGAAACGATCAAGGTAGCGTCGGAGTTTATTACGTTGAGTTCGGTCCGTTCAGCATTATCGGTTCCGGCGGTCTCCGTCAAGCTCGCATATGTGGATGGTATCGGGCCATCCTCAGCGATTCGCCGCCGTGGTACAAAGCCGCCATAACTAAGCCCCCAACCTATTGCAAAGTCGAGGGCCGCGCGGTCAACTCCGGTTTGTCCGCCGGAAACTATCTTCGTCACATTATTCGGCAAACATCTCCTGAAGGCGGTTCAGAGTTTCTTTACGATCACTCTTTTCGATCTCTCCGATCTTTTTTACCAGGCGGACCCTATCCACTGTTCGGATCTGATCGAGGACGATCATTCGCTCGTTATTCAGAAAGTTCGTCGGGATCCGCGTCGGGTATTTGGCAGATACGGCCGACAAAGGAGCGATCATCACATTTGAGATGTTTCGGTTCATCTCGTCCGGCGAGACAACGACACAGGGACGTGTGTTCTTGGCGTCTTTTGAGACGTGTGCATCAAGATTGACAAGATATACGTCAAATCGAGCTACCATTGCCACTCCTTTTTATCGAAGCTGGTCGATCCGGCTTCACTGCTGATCTCGTCATCCTCATTTTCGGCCATTGCCTTAAATGCCTCGTCCCATCCGGAGCGAGGCTTTGTGGCATTTCGAATCAGAATGCCATCCGGATGAAGCTCAAGCTCGACGTCGCCTGTTATCCGGCTTTCTTCAAGCAGCACTTTTGGCAGCCGGACACCTTGGGAGTTACCGATCTGGATGATCTGGGTTTTCATAATTACATCGTAATTACATGGAGCGGCTCGGTCAACCGATCTTTTCCAAGCCATTCATATATTTAAGCAGTACTTCGGGAATGACGATCGATCCGTCGGCCTGCTGGTAATTCTCAAGGATCGCGATCCATGTACGTCCGACCGCGAGTCCGCTCCCGTTAAGTGTGTGGGCAAATTCGGGTTTGGAGCCGCCGGAGCGTCGAAACCGTAGATTCATTCGCCTCGCCTGAAAATCGCCGCAGTTTGAACAACTTGAGATCTCACGATAGGTATTTTGACTCGGTAGCCACACCTCAAGATCGTAGGTTTTTCGAGCCCCAAAGCCCATGTCCCCCGTCGAAAGCACAACCTTTCGATACGGAAGTCCGAGCAATTCGAGAATGTTTTCGGCATCGGCCGTCAGTTTCTCATGTTCCTCGTCGGAGTTCTCCGGCAAGGTAAGTTTGATCAGCTCGACTTTTTCAAACTGGTGTTGGCGGATCAGACCTCGGGTGTCTCGTCCATAACTGCCGGCTTCGCTTCGAAAACACGGAGTGTAAGCGACATATTTAACCGGCATTTCGGCCGCTGAGAGAATTTCTTCTGAATGATAGTTTGTGACGGGAACCTCCGCCGTCGGTATCAGGGCAAAGCCACGCTCGTCCTTAATATGAAAAAGATCATCCTCAAATTTTGGCAATTGATTGGTACCGAACAGTGCTGTGCGATTTACAAGAAACGGCGGCAGCGTTTCGGTATAGCCATGGTCGGACGTGTGAACGTCGAGCATGAAATTGATCAAAGCACGACTCAGTCGGGCGCCCGCACCATTGAGGATCGCAAATCGTGAACCAGCGATCTTGGTCGCACGTTCGAGATCAAGAATTTTGAGAGTCTCGCCCAGATCAACATGATCTTTTGGTTCAAAATCGAATTTACGCGGTTCTCCCCACCGTCGAACCTCTTCATTCGCGGCCTCATCCGTTCCGACGGGAACCCCTTCGGCAGGAATGTTCGGCAAACTGCTCAGGACATCGCGCATCGCAGCCTCAGCCTCATCGCGAAGTTTTTCAAACTCTGCCTGTTTTTCTTTAAGGCCGGCGACTTCCGCCTTTTTCGCATCGGCCTCCTCGCGTCTTCCGGCTTGGATCAGTGAGCCGATCTCCTTGCTGGACGCGTTCCGGAGTTGGTTGATCTTATCGTCCTCACCGATAACACGGCGTCGCTCAGCGTCCAGTTCGACAAATCTATCGAGCGATTCGGCAGGAAAATTGCGCTCGGCCATTGCGCGGCGAACGTCATCAAGATTGTCTCGTACAAAATTAAGGTCCAGCATTCTGTTATTTCTTTTTCGCGAGCGTCATAGCGACTGCTTTTTCGATACGCCTGATCCTAGTCTCCGGTTGTTTTGCGTCTTCGATGGCACGAACATGTTCCTTTCTGTGAGTGAAGCTCAGCGTTTCCCAAGCCTTCGCGGCGCCTGGCACTTTCGAAAGCGCGGCTGCGAGATCGTCCGGAACCACAACCTCACGCGGCCCGAAATCGGCCTCCAATGTGACTACAATGTTATCACCTGCCTGGATACCAGCCGAGTCCCGTATCGCTTTTGGTATCCCGAGACAATATACCCCGCCCATCCGGACGATGGATCCGCGATATTCGACGTCGTTGATCGTAGCTTTAATGGGAACCCGTTTTGCTCCAAACACCGCTTCGACGTCAAACGGTATCGTGATACCGGTCGCATTCATATCAGGGGCCTGTTCGAGCATGACTTCAATAATTTGTTTCTTGTCCATTTTTGACCTAAAATCTATAGTTTGCCCGGAGCTTGGAACTAGTCGAATTTAGCAAAACTCCTATGACAAATAAAATTCGTAAAGCCGTTTTTCCAGCAGCCGGGCTCGGCACTCGGTTTCTGCCGGCGACAAAAGCATCTCCCAAGGAAATGCTGCCCCTTGTCGATAAACCCCTTATCCAATACTCGGTCGAGGAGGCTGTGGCGTGTGGAATCGAGTCTATTTTGATCATAACCGGCCGCGATAAGAGCGCGATCGAAAATCATTTCGACATTTCGTTCGAGTTGGAACAAACGCTCAAAGAAAAGGGTAAGACGGAGATGTTTCGCCAGATCCGTGCGATTTCCGACCTTGCAACTGTCAGCTATACCCGGCAAAAACAAGCACTGGGCCTCGGCCACGCGATCTATCAGGCGAAGGATTTTGCCGGCAACGAACCGTTTGCGGCGTTGCTGGCCGACGACGTTGTTGATAGTGAAAAACCGGCGTTGCAACAAATGATGGACGTCTACGAAAAGTACGACGCTCCGGTCATCGCAACAATGCAGATCGCGGGCGAAGCCATTTCGCGATTTGGTGTGATCGACGCGGACGAAGTTGAACCGAATGTTTTTCGGATCAAGGACATGGTTGAGAAACCGTTGTTCGCTGACGCACCGTCCGACCTTGCAATCATTGGCCGCTACATTTTCACGCCGGATATTTTTCAAGCGATCGAACAGACCGATCCGGGTTCCGGTGGCGAGATCCAGATCACGGACGCCATGCGGCTTCTGCTCAAACAGCGGCCATTCTACGCAGTCAAGCTTGAAGGACGTCGGCACGACGCAGGGGACAAACTTGGGTTTTTGATCGCAACGGTCGAATATGCTCTAAAGCGTGAAGACCTCAGGGATGAATTTCGGGCTTATTTACGCGATCTTAAACTGGATCAGTAGACAAGGTCACCCTGCTGCGAGAAAACCGCGTCGCAAATCCTGTCTGAAGAACGATGAGTATTATTACCGCAAAAACCAGAACATACATCCCGGCCCGCAGGCTCCCCGTTTGATCTGACACGAACCCGATCAGCCAGGTCGAGGACGCAGCACCAAGCGTTCCGCAAATGAAAAAGGGTGTCGCCCGCCGCGTCGCCGCACGCCCAAAAGTCTTTGAGAACCGTGACACATTGGTTGGAAATATCCAGGAAGTTCCGAATCCGGAGATAGAAGCCCCTAGGACGAGCATCCATACCGATGGTGCCATTACAGTCGTCAGCATACCAGCCAGGATAGTTAGCAATCCCAGCATCAGCATTCGGTTTTCGTTCAGGTATCTGAAAAACACCGGAGCGGCCGCCCGTCCAAAAACAAATAACGCGAAGTATGCAAGCGTTGGTGAAAGCCAGGTGACGGAATGAGAGCTATCCAACCGCTCACTATACGTCGTCAACCATCCGCCCATCCCACTTTCAAATCCAACGTGAACAAAATTGAAAAAAGCTATCGCCCAAGCGAGCGGCAATGTCCAGATCGGTACGTCTTCCGTGTCTACAACTTCGGACCGCGCAGGATCAGCCACGCCTATTTTGACACGTTGGAAATACAGAACCGCAGCAAAGACCAGCATCGAAACGGCCAACGTTAACGTTGTCATGCCGATGTTTGTACCTCGGCTCGAAATGTCAACAAAGGGTTTGCAGAGGATAGCGCCAAAGCCCCAACAGAAATTTAGAACGCTCAGGGCGGATGGAGCGTTGTCAGGACTTAATTCCAGCACCAACATGTTTATCGACGGCAGTGTCATACCGATCCCCAACCCGTTTACCCCAAAGGCGATCAACGAAACGGCAAATGAATCTACATTGAGCAGCAGCAGGCCCGTCGCCATCAACGATGCTCCAATAATTGCGGCCGACAAGTAATTCGAACGGCGGGCAAACAGGCTATTCACAAGAGTGCCTATCAACGAACCCGCAAATTGCGAGGGAAAATAGAAACTGAGCTGAAGGTCATTTAGATCGTAATGACGGGCCAGGATCGGCAGTACCTGACCGATCAAGACCGTGGCACTCCCTGAAACGAGGAAAAGTAGGTGCAGGAGTACTTTTAGGAACTTGTTATTTTCGGATAGCGGATCCGGCATAAAGAACTATTTTGGCAAGTTAGCCGCTAATAACAAACCTACGTCCGGTCAAAACCGGAGCGGCCGAGCCTGCGGCCGCGATTCAAAGTCTGTGTTGTTCGCAAAAAATGCCGTATTTCGCTAAGATTTAGCTTCATAGAGAGTTGGCCGGAAATCCGCGTAGCGTACAAAAACAAATGCCCCTTGCCTCGATCGAAGAAGCCGCGTCCGACATCCGCGACGGGAAAATGATCATTATCGTCGACGACGAAGACCGCGAAAACGAAGGCGATCTCGTTTGCGCCGCTGAGAAAGTTACGCCCGAGATCATCAACTTTATGGCGACTCACGGCCGGGGATTGATCTGCCTGCCGCTGACCGAGGAACGGTGCGACGAACTCCAGCTTTTCCCTCAAACCTCGGAAAACACATCGAGTATGGGCACCGCGTTCACCATTTCGATCGAAGCGCGTGAGGGCGTGACAACAGGAATTTCGGCCGCCGACCGTGCTAAAACGATTTTGACCGCGGTCGACCCGGCTTCGAGACCTTCGGACCTCGCACGACCGGGCCATGTATTTCCACTACGAGCAAAACGCGGCGGCGTCCTTGTCCGAGTCGGCCAGACAGAGGCAAGCGTCGATATTGCCTGGATCGCAGGACTGTCTCCGGCGGCAGTCATCTGCGAAATAATGAATGACGACGGCACCATGGCCCGAATGCCCGAATTGACCCGCTTTGCCGACCGGCATAGGTTCAAGATCATTTCCGTAGCCGATCTCGTTCGTTATCGGGTTGAAAAAGAAGCTCTCGTACGTCGTGTTGTCGAGACAAACCTGCCGACGGCTTACGGAGATTTTAGGACGATCCTTTATGAGAATGTAATGAATGGCGAGACGCACGTCGCCATGACAATGGGAGACATTTCGGGGACAACCGAACCGGCCCTTGTCCGCGTCCAAACGGAGAACATAACTTTCGCGATGTTCGGAGCTACGATCGGGGAAGCCGCGGCGGCAACTCAAGCCTCTCTGCAAAAAATTTCAGAAGCCGGGTATGGCGTCATACTTTATTTAAGGCAGCGCGAGAATAATCTTGATCTGGTCAATCAGCTCAAAACCTATGCACTCATGCATGAAAGGAATATCGATTTTCCGACAGCAAGACGAGAAACTGGTTATGGGAAGGTCCATGACTATGGTATCGGCGCTCAGATATTGAAAGATCTCGGTTTATCGAGGATCCGGCTTTTAACTAATCATCCCCCACGTATCAATGCTCTCGAAGGACTCGGGCTGGAGATAGTTGAAACCATACCGCTCTAGTCGTTCGATCAAATGGCAGAAGACGA
Organism: Pyrinomonadales bacterium; assembly: GCA_038245555.1. Lineage (GTDB taxonomy): Bacteria > Acidobacteriota > Blastocatellia > Pyrinomonadales > Pyrinomonadaceae > OLB17. Next base: position 25,744 of record JBBRSH010000052.1, read on the forward strand.
GGTCGAAAAAACGAAAAGTGACAGTCCGGAACCGCTCGGCGAACCGGCGGTCGCGCCGCGACGATTTTTCACTGCAAGAAAGGTCCTTACCGGCCTCGGCATCCTCGCCATATCGATCGTCATCGCCTGCGTGATGGTTTATGTTCTCTACCGGGCGGGAACATTCGACCGTTATATCAAGGACCAACTAGTAGCGAAACTCTCCGACATCGGCATAAAGTTTGAATCCGAAACGTTTCGTGTTGCGGCCTCGCCCATGACCGTCGAGCTCAGAAACGCAACATTCCGGGATAATTTGACCGGCGAAAAGCTGTTCTTTGTACGAGAGGCTCGGCTGGGCTTAACGGTTCTGGACCTGCTGTCGTGGCGATTGTCGAGGGATATCAGGATCGATCGCTCCGATATCGCCGGAGCAGAAGTCTGGGTAAATTTCGATGAAAACGGGCGCTCCAACTTTGCAAACTTAAAACTGGTTGAGAATCAAAAGGGTTCACCCGTGAATTTCCGTTACGACTCGGTACAATTTTCCATTCAGGACAGTGTCTTTCATTACGGGGATGTCTCGCGGAGTATTGGAGGCGATGCCAGAAACGTCACGTTTGAGCTTTCGCCTGACAGCTCCACCAGCGACGAGAAGACCAGATTCAAGTTCGAATTCAATTCCAAAGACAGCAATTTTAAATACGAAGACAAAACGGTTGAGAAGATCGACATTCGTGCAACCGGCATTGCCGACGATGTCGGAGCGGATGTCAGTAACCTGACGCTGAAAACGCCGGTCGGCGATTCGGTCCTAAGTGGAACGATCCGCGACTGGGCGAGTCCGAAATATGAACTTGATATCGCGTCAACGGTAGATATTACACAGATCGCGAGTATTTTTTCCACGGGTACGGCACTTGCAGGGGTAGGTAATTTCAAGGGTCATGTATCCGGATCTGGCGAGACCTATCGGGTCGAAGGGAGTGCCGATTCGGAATCGCTGCGAGCCGGTGGAGTCTACCTAAAGGCCTTGGACGTGGCCGCCACGGTCGAAGGCACAAACACAAATTACACCGCCAACGGAAAAGCCGTTGCGGAGATGCTGACATTCGAGGACTTTAAGGTCGATTTTCCAAAATTGGTCGGCAGTGTCCGGGGAACCGGGACGGATTTTCGCTGGGTAGGCGAGCTTCAGGCGATCGCTGCACGGTCACCCGCGTTAACCCTTGGCGGGCTCTTTCTTTCTGATGCAGTCGCCGAGTACAAGGACCGGAAGTTCAGGGCTGAGGTTGGAAACGGCCGGGCTAAAAGGTTTGCGGTCGGCGACATCGAAATGGACGACCTACGGGCACGCGGGCTTTCTATTTCGACACAAAACGGCGGCGTCGACATTTCAGCACCGAGCGGGACGGCCGGTTCTTTGGTTTCCAAGGACTATCGTCTGGATGGCGTAGCGGCCCG
>JBBRSH010000053.1:0-26845 GCA_038245555.1 Pyrinomonadales bacterium
CCCGTCGTTCCTTGTGGATATTCAGCAAGACGCTCGCCGGCAAGGGTGTCGAATTTGGGATCGATCACGCGCCGACCGGTGATCGAACGCCGGGGCCCGAGACCTGGTGGCTGCATCCACGCGGCTGGCAGATGGTCGCGGGTGAATACGTGAAATTCGTAGTTTATTTGATATTTTATTAGCATAGGCTTCTCGCCACGTTTCCGTGGTTAGATCAAGTCAATCCGCGGTTCCAATCCAGTCAGATCAATCAGGAGCATGAATCAGTGAGTACACCTATGGTCGAGCACATAAATGTGGCCGAACAGCACGCGAAGGAAGTTTCAAGCGGCGAACGTTTTGAGTTCGGCAAAAATTGGAGTGCTTTCCTCACGGTTCTCGACGACGAGCGGATCGCAAAGTCCGTCGAGTCGCTCCAGAAAATGCTTGGCGTTACTGACCTTGCGGGCAAATCCTTTCTCGACATCGGTTCCGGCAGCGGGCTGTCCTCTCTTGCGGCGCGGAGGCTTGGGGCTAAGGTGCATTCGTTCGATTTCGACAGCAGCTCGTTTGCCTGCACAACGGAGCTGCGTAAACGTTATTTCTCCGACGATCCAAACTGGCAGGTTGAACAAGGTTCCGCCCTCGATCCCGACTATCTCCGACGATTAGGCAAATTCGACATCGTCTATTCATGGGGCGTACTCCATCACACCGGCGAAATGTGGCAGGCACTCGAAAACGCCGTGATACCCGTTGCGGACGGCGGCAAACTCTTCATCGCGATCTACAACGACACCGGCAGCCAGGCCCGGCGCTGGCATTGGATCAAAAAGACCTATTGCCGCCTGCCGTCGATCCTAAAAACGCCTTTTGCCATCGCCGCCATAGCTCCCGACGAAGGCAAAAGCCTGCTCAAATCGCTTGTGACCCTAAAACCCGGCAACTACATCTCCTCGTGGACGCAGTATCAGAACGCCCGCGGGATGAACCGCTGGTACGACATCATCGACTGGGTCGGCGGCTATCCATACGAAGTCGCGACTGTCGACGAGATCTTCGATTTCTACCGAGCTCGCGGGTTTTCACTCGAAACCGTCAAATCCGGCGGCGTCGGGTTGGGCTGCAACGAGTTTGTGTTTGAACGGATCACAAGCCTACCTTAGTTCCATTCATAGCGGTGGAGACCGGCCCGTAGGAGAGTTTGTTATCGAGGCCGTAGAAGTTACCAGTCGCACTGCCGGTGAAACTGTCCCCTTTAACGTCGAGAGTAAACGAGATCTCACCGCGAGACGCAAACTGACGCGTCGTTCTGTCGGCTGTTACCTCAACGAACTTACCGCGGATCTTGTTGCCCTCGCGTACCCAGACGCCCATCCCGTCACTGTCGCTCGTGTTGGCATCGCCGGCGTCGGGGTTTGCCTGTTCCATCGTGCCGTCCGAGTGAAATGCGCACATGTGATATTTGAACGGTGCGCCAGGAAACGTAACGAACCAGACTCCGACGATCTGTTTCGCATCGGCGGCCTCGGCCGAACGCATCGCCGACCACGCCACCCCTAAAACTATACCGACGCACAATACGAAAACGATAAATAGTGATCTTTTCATCCCTCGATTCTAGCCCACTTCGTCCCAATGGTGATGCGGCTTTTTCGGACGATGTCACGTAATCTCAATATTCCTTTCACTTACAGCCGATTTGTCAAAAAGTCTGTCTCACCCCATCTGACCCCCATCTCTCACCCCCGTCTGACTACCAATGCGACGGATGCAGTATATCGGGGTGCTTAATTTGTTGGATTGGGCGCTGCGATAAACGGTTTTCGCTCGTAGCGCGGTTTTACCGGATTGGTCGAAAGCTCCATTATCGTCAGGTAGATCCATTTTGCGACGTTGGTCAATTTGTCGAAATTGATCTTGTCGACGGTGTCCGTTGCCTTGTGATAGTCGAGATGCTCGCCGGTAAAGGTTTTGAGAGTTGGGATGTTTCGGTTGTAGAAGTTGGCGGTGTCGGTTCTTAAAATGCGGTCTTCGTGATCGTCCTTGAGCCGCAGGTTTACAAACTTATTTGTCTGGTAAAGCAATTTATAGAGATCGTCGGAGTTGAATTTGACTGAACCCGTGTAGACCGACGTTGTGTTATTTTCGGGCTTTTCATTAAAACGCTTGTCTTCCTCATTGCGGCCGACCATATCTAAGTTCAGGTAAGAAATGACTTTATCAAGCGGGAATGTCGGGTGGTTCACGTAATTTTGGGAACCGAGAACCCCCAATTCTTCACCGCTCCAAAGTGCGATAATGACGGAACGTTTTGGCCGTACAGTGTTTTGCATCAGGGCTCTCGCGATCAGCATAACGGCAGTTGTGCCCGAGCCGTCGTCATCCGCTCCAAAAAACACCGCATTGTTGCGGACGCCTAAATGGTCGAGATGAGCTCCGATAAAAACGGCTTCGTTTTTCAAAACGGGATCGCTGCCTTCGATCTTGGCAACGACATTAACAGTCTCATACAGATCTCTGCTCGACGTTTTGGCTCGAAGAGCAAAATCCTTACTGCACGGTTCAAACGACGCTTGGGTTGTTTCCGCAGCCAGATAGTTTTTTGCGCCGCAACTTTCCGCAATTTTATTAGCGGCAGATTCCATCATCCGAAGAAGGGTAAACTTACTATCCGTTGGAAGAACGGGAATACCTTTGTTCCACTGCGTAGGTACCGGGTTCCCCAACGGCGAACCTGTTTTTATCGGCGTAACAAATGCTAAGGCTTGTGTAGTTGTTGGACTATTCGTGAGTAGTTTCAAGACCGCGTCACGATTGTTGGCGAACGAATCAGGAGAAATGACGACAATGTTTCCCTTCAGCGAGGTTAGGTCAAGGACGGAAACATCCCCGCCTTTTGGGATACGGACAAATACGAATTGAGCTTTTGTTTCAAAATCCGCGGGTGCTCGAAAGGTAAAATCTTTACCAAATTCAAAATGAAGCGCTCCGTCTACGCTTTCAAAGACGGCGGTTTCCGGCACAACCCGCACTTCCATCATTGTAAACCGTTGTAGAAACGCACTATCTGTACCCGCTGGTTTGAGGCCGTTTTGGCGAAACCACGAAGCCGCAAAACCTGCCGCTGCCGCAAAACCGGGCTGTAACGGCGAACGCCCCATAAAATCCGGACCCGCGAGGAATTCCAGAAGGTTTTTGGCATCGGCGATCTTGATGCTCTGAAACCCTTTGCGATATTTCACGGGAACGGGTTTGGCACCTTTATATTGAGCACTGACAACGGTCGACGTGGCTGTTAAAAGCAGTACTGCCGCCGAGATCATTGAGGTAATACGAAAGAATTTTTTTAACAATTCCATATAGTTTGAAAGCAAAGCTTTTGTCTTTTGGAAGTAAGTTTCCGCCTATTTTGTTATTAGTTCAACTCTGGATCGATGATGCGTTGCACGCGTGCTAATTAAATCTCACAATTGCCTGCCGCTCTGTGATTAAAAGGGCTGAACTCCGCACCGTCGTTCCACAGTCTCCCGAGCATGGGTAACAAAATCGTCTAATCCTTCGACGTTCCAATCGAGAGCCCATCGGAGCTTATCGAACGCACGCAGCAGCAGCAGGCTTTCGAGCGTCGGAAGCATGTCGTCGAATTGACTTGGAATGATCCCGTAACCTCGGATGAATGCCTGAACCGCCGCTTCATCAGGGTCGCTCTCCCGCATGTTCATCTTTAGCATCTGGATCAGGTCATGATGCGGAACGATCGCGGCCTCGGCCGAGCCCCAGTCGATTAGATTTACGACGCCGTCGGAGCCGACAATGACGTTCTTTAGCGAAATGTCACCGTGATTCAGCCCGAACGTGAATTGCCGGTCTCTCAACTCTTCAAATAGAGCCTTGGTAATACGTGATTGCTGGGGAGTTATGACATCGAGTTTGATCAGTTCGTCATCGGCGTTCAGACTCTCGATATTGTAATCGACGTGTCGGAGCCATGAGCTTTGAGAGTTTCCCTCGATCATATCCGCCATTTTCAACCCGAGTCCGCAAACCGGGATCGAGTGGATCGCCCTCGCGTGTCGGCCCAACTCACTCCAGATATTGGTCGCCGGCATGGGTAGGTCGCGGCCTTCTTTGCCGCCGAGAAATTCCTGGATCATATAGGCGCTATCCGCAAAGTCGCCAATATCGAGTACCGTCGCAACCGGCACACCGACGCCAGCCGCCTTTTCCATACACCAGGCTTCTTTTCGGTATTCGTCGAGCGAATCACTACTGTCGCGGCAGCGAATTACGGCTTTTGTATTGCGACTCTCAACGACAAAGACACTGTTGACGCTGCCTTTCCCGATGATCTGTGTAACGCGTTCAGGAGGTTTGTTGAAATAGCGGGAGGTAATACTTCTTACAATTTCAGCGTTCATTATCAAATTGAGCTACCGCCAGTTATTGTCTAAGAATAGGCATCAACAAACGTGAGAGGATGATGGCCCACAGCGTCCTGATTCTTTGGATGGATTCGACTGTGAAGTGGTGCTTTTGAGGAGCGCTTTCTAGTCGCTGTGGCCCATTTTATCGATCAATTCCTGCCACCGCACGTCGTCCAAGAGCGAAACGAGGTTAGAATCGGCGACGAAATGAGGCTTGTTCTCGTTTCCGAGACGAACCGACTTGTTGAGCCATTTGAAGGCGAGGTCCGTTTCTCCGAGCAGAGCATAGGTCGAGCCGACCCAATAGGCCATATCGTGATCGGCCCGTGAGATCTCAAGTGCATCGGGAGTTAGTTGTGCGAGGGCCTCTTCGGTGCGGCCGGCACCGGCCAGGAATTCGGCCAGGAGCGGTTTGATCCCATCCATTCGTGGGTTCTCTTTCAGTACCTTTGCGATCGCATCGATGGCCTCGGTTTTCTTATCCTGGTAATACCAGACCGCCGCCCGAAAGATCTTTATCATCGGGTGATTCGGCTCCGCCCGAGCACCCTTATCGAGTTCCTCGATCGCCCTATCAAGTTCCTTTCGGTACAAGAATATTCGCGAGCGGTTATAGGCGGCGACCGCCCGAGCCGCAGGGTCGAGCCGGGCGAGTTTTTCGTAGGCCTTGAGGCACTCGTCGTACTCGCCGTCGAGCCGGTGCATAACTCCCTTAACGAAATAGAGTGCGGCATCGTTCGGAAACTGTTTCTGGAGGAGTATGATCTCGGACCGAGCCTTTTTCTTTTCGCCGCGGGCCATGTAGATCATGACCATCAGCACGCGGGCTTCGACTACGTTCGGGTCGTAGAAGAACGCCTTGCTAAATGCGGCTTCGGCATAGGTGTAATCTTCGGATTCGCCTAAGCCCTTGAAAACACGGTTGGCGTAGCATGCCCCGAGGCCGCTGTATGCAAGGGCGAAATGCGGGTCGAGCTCGATGGCGTGTTTGAAATTCGCGATTGCCGCGTCGCAGTCGTCGGCATCGATCGTCCTAAAGATGAACCGTCCAAAATTATCACGACCCCTTAGGTACGCTTCCCATGCATCGGCGTTATCGGTTGCACGTCGATTCAGCTTTTCCGTTTCGAGGTCCGTCAGCTCGAGCCTGAGGCCCTCTAAAATGCGATGGGCGATCCCGTCCTGAAGAGCAAGGATGTCAGCTCCCTCGGCGTCGATGCGGTCGCTCCAGAGGATTTCGCCGGTTGTGACTTCCAGCAATTGAGCCGTAACGCGGAGTTTTTCGCCCGAGCGAATAAACCCAGCGGAAAGAACGGCGTGAACGCGACGTTCACGGCCCACTTCGCGCGGGTCGAGTTCTTTGCCCTGATATTTGGCGATCACCGAACTCGGTCGGACGATCAGGGAACGTATCTGTGCCAGTTCGGTAATGACCGCGTCCGCCAGAGCAAATTCATAAAAACTGGCGGCCGCGTCACCCCCGAGATTTTTGAATGGCAGGATCGCTACGCTCTTTTTTTCAGACCCGGCGGACGTCAGCGAGATGTCGGGGGCAAACGACGGCATGCTCGAAAACGAGGGAGTCGGCCCGATCGACGATTCGGACCCGGTGCGACCCTTGATCCAGTTCCAGGCCCGTTGGACCGTACTACCATCCGCGTGGGCAGGCGAAAAAGTGTCGGAAGGCATCACTGGCGTACCCGCGATCTGCTGTAGAACCGTCCGGAGATCGTCCCGCATCATCGCTATCTTTTGGTAACGGGCCTTTGGGTCCTTCGCTAAAGCCTTGTCAATTATTAGTTGGAGCTGCGGCGGCAGCGGATCGCGGCGCATTGCGGCAAGCGGTTTTGGCGTGCCGTGAAGCACCTGGTGCCGAACGTCGATCACCGTCTTGCCCTGAAAAGCCCAGATCCCGGTAAGCATTTCATAAAGCAAGACACCGGTCGAAAAAATATCTGACCGGTGATCCGCTCGTTCGCCTCGTGCCTGTTCCGGAGCGGCGTAAGTTGCCGTTCCGTACGGAATTCCCAGTTCGGTCAATTCGTGACGGTCGCGGCCCTTATTTGCATCGGCCTCTTCGTCCTCAAGGAGCTTCGCCAGACCAAAATCCAGGATCTTAGCCTGTCCAGCGTCGGTCACCATTATGTTGCCGGCCTTGATGTCGCGATGAATGATGTTCTTCGAATGGGCGTAAGCGAGGGCGTCGGTGACCTGAATGGCGATCGACAGAGCACTCCTTAGTTCGAGAGGCCGTCCGGCGACGAGTTGACGGACATTCTTGCCGTCGACGTACTGCATCGCGATATAAAAAACGCCTTCAGCCGAATGGAAGTCGTAGATCGTGCAAATATTCGGGTGATCGAGCTGAGAGCAGAGCTGTGCTTCGCGTTCGAATCGCTTGAAATTTGAAGTTCGCTGGGTTAATTCGGGAGGAAGGACCTTGATGACGACGGTCCGGTTGAGCTTGGTGTCCAGGGCCCTGTATACCGTTCCCTGGCCGCCCGAGCCGATCTTTTCGAGGATCTTGTATTGGTTGATCTGCGAACCAATCATAATCGATTGCGGACTGCCGATTTTAGACTTCTTCGTAAGATCGATCCGCTTCCGATCACGACGGCAAACGAAGATATTACTCCGATGATCGCTAATCCGCAATCTAAAATCCGAAATTTAGCGTGAACGGCCAACTGCCGCTCAATCGGGACGGATCGTTCAGCCGCGGGGCGGGTCGCCCCACCCCGAACCTACATAGGCTCCGTTCTCGACGATACACGGAACAACCAGGTCGCCTCCCGAGTATTCGAGCATTTCACGCTGGCGAATCTTGTCATTCTGGGCGTCGTATTCAGTAAATTCCACGCCGTTGGCATTGTAATGGTCTTTTGCCTGCTGGCAGTATGGGCAACCGGGTTTTGTGTATACAACAAGAGACATAAAAAGATTTTCTATAAATATCTTACCTTTTCCGGTTCCAAAGAACCAACCGTACACAGTTCCCGACGCAATGTCCGACAATCGAGCAAAACAGCAAAAAGACGGCAGTTCCAAAAAAACCACCACCTTTTATAAATAAAAGCACAGCTATAGTTCTAGATCTCCATCGTTCTTCGCTTGGCGATCAAATACTCATCGAGTTTATGCTCGAACGCAAAGAGCACTTCAAGCCGCGGCATTGGACGGCGACCGGCAAAGCAACGCAAAATAGACCTACCCTATGAAGTTTGAAGATATCGCAGAAGCCTTTCAACCCTATGACCGCCTGATCGAGATCGACATCTGCGGCGACAAGCGAATGGTGCCGGAAAATAACTCGCTCCTCCGCTGCTTTCAATTCCTCGCCCTCGAAAATATCTCCTACGGCGACTTCTGCTGGAACGGCGAATGCATCAACTGCCAGGTTTGGCTGCAAAACGGCGAGAAGGAAAAGGCCGTCATGTCATGCCGAACGATCGTCTCCGAACACATGAAAATAACCCGCATGTCCACAAGCATAGATCTTGCCGAAACGGCGACGTAATCACCGTCAGTTCCGAGAACAGCACGCATTTCTATTTACCCGTTTGCTTCGGCCGTTTGAACACGAGTACGTTTTGGTTGTCCTCCCGCACAACGGCAATCAGTTCCCAGCCACCGTTGTCATATAAAATGATTTTGGTTTTGTCTCCATCAGAAGGGAACGACTTGGAAGCCGTGTCGTACATATAATCCCAGCCATGCGTGCCGGGAGGGTAAGTTGCCGGGGCACGGGTCTGCCCGTAGGTGCTCCAACCGAAGACGAGCACAGACAGCAAGAGGACTGCGGTTAGGGTTAGCAAAACTCTTCTTTTCATGATGTCATTCCTCACTTTCAACCAAATGTTTTTGGGACCATTCTATGCAAAATTCAACGACATGGTTCTCCTTACGGAGAGTGCTGAACGCTCCTGGCTCCCGGGTTAGAGATCGTCACGATGTTTGCCCTTATTCCGGTCGGCTCTACCCATTGTGCAAAGTAGTTGAGTGAGTTGTTCGCCCAGAAGAAGCCGCCGGTCATGTAGTCTCCGATATCCTTAGGGGTATCCCACGTCCAAGGCTTGTTCTTCTTGACCGAGAGGAAATTCGGGGGGTGATATTCATCGTTACGGAAGACCGTGTAACGGATACTGTACGATCCGGAGAACCCTTCGCGTGGGGCTTCCAGCCAATAGAGCACGCTGGCGTTTGAACGCAAACCCGTGGGCATGTCGATATAGTCCGGATCGATGAAGGTGAAATACATTACCGACTCGTTCTTCGGATCGGCTGCCTGGATCATTCCGACGTTGTTGACTATCGGGGCTTTGGCCGGATCTTGTACGTCAACGTCAATTATGCAGGCTTGTTGATTACCCGCTGAGTTCCGACATTCGTAAGCGACTCGGACCTTGCTGGATTTGCTATCGGTGCTATAGCGCGAGAGCGATGGAGCGGGAACTTGGTCACGGATATTTACACCCAGCGGCCCCTGTGCTAGTAGGCTACGCCCCTTGGACTCAACATAATGAACCGCGTAGCCTGAACTGAGCTGCGGCTTTTCCTTTGCCTTGAGGTGCGAGAGCGAAAAGTATATGGTCGGGACGGTGCCTGCCTGTTGAAATACGAACAGCCGCCCATCCGGCGTAGAGGTCATTACCGTAGGAGCCCAGGCCGGCAATTCTTTGATCAACTCCCAGTCCTTGCCATTGTAATACATCAGCAAGGTTTTGTTCTGCTGCAGGTTGTTTTTGTAAGGCCCGCTGATTACCCGCGTAGTTAAGTAGAGATTACCCGTGAAAGGACAGGCATAAAGTTCGGTCCGGTCGCCACCGCCAACCCACCACATCAGGTTGCCGTTTTTGTCTATCGACTGCTCACTCGGCACTTTGCTTGGATCAATGTCGACGGGGCCATCCGGCGTGTTCTTCACTGGCCTGGGAATCCCATATTTGCCGTCCAGTGCCGTGCCGAAGTCCAGCGTCGACCAAAGTGCCCAAGTCGACCCGCAGTCAGTCGAGCGAAACAGCAATTCGCCGGCTCGCTGTTTCTGACGATCGGCGAAATCGTACCCACTCACGGTCAGATGGTCCTTGAACCAAGACGGTTGGGGAGTGAGATCATTCCAGATATAGGAATCCCGGATGGCCACCAGACTGCCGTCTTTTAAGCGCACCATCTGATTATCCGTGCCCGGCCGATGCTTACCACCCGGAAATTCGGAGATGTCCGTTTGGCTCGTCGTATCGATCGCCCCGCCTGCGCCGAAGAGCGGACGGTGTAGGATCATACCAGGACGCGGATCGCCGACCATTACCGCGATCTGTCCGTTTACACAGCCTTGCGACCCCGGTTTCGGCGGAACCACCTTGGCAGTATTTTCGAAGAAACTGCCATCTTTGATAAACATCTCATTCTCGAGAATTGTTTCGTTTGAGGTCACGACAGCTGGGCCCTGGGTGGCACCCTGGGTGACCGGCACTGGGTTGTTGCCAGTTCCGGTGTAGACGATATTCGACTTGACCCTTTCCCGGGTCAGCAGATCGGTAATAACAAGGTAAAAAGAGTCGGGAGTATTCGCCTGTGGAAGAGTCAGCTTGATCTCCATTAATTGCCCCTTTGGGCTGAAGAGGGCGTAACAACCGAGTGGTTTGTTTTCACCTGAGTAGATGATCGCCGCCATACGTGTCTGAAAGCCCGCATTGCCCTGACCCTTGCAGGGTGACGGCGGCAGCTGCATCTTTGCGGGATCGAATCCGCTATATCGTTGGTCCACCTGCCTCTGGAATTCCGCCCAGTTGGTGACTGAAAACGTATAGATGAATTGGGTTCCCAAGTTTCGGTAATTCTGGACCGAGGTCAGCGTGAGCCTGGGAACGGGCAGCGAGTGAACGGTTTGAGCCGTTGCAGACCGCGCCAGCGGCGACAGGGCCAGCATACCAACCAGGACTAGTACAATTAATTGCTTCTTCATTTGACTCCTCTCCTGTAGAACAAATGCGTTTTCGATCTCTTGAACTAGAGCTGAATGCTGACGCATTGTTCTTATTTTCCGGGCAATTTCCTTTGCCAACTTGGCTATCTTAATCAATCAGTTGCCACCGACAATTCTGATCCTTCGCGTCGGACTAGAGCGGATGGATCAATGAGTTATTGGTTTCGTTCGATTCCTTGACGGAGTTAGAGCGATCTACAATTGCCTTCCACGGGCCGTTGGTTTGAGCCAGCGGTGAGACGTCGATGACGGCCGAGAATCCTTTGCCGGCTTCGAGTGCCGGAACGTTGATGCTCCAAACCCGTGTCTTTGTGCCGATAGACGGGTCGTCCTTAGCCCCGCTCGCGAGCGCCAGAAAGCAGGCTGAGGAAGCGGCATTGCCCACGTTCATAATTCGAACGCGAATCTGCCCGGGCGACTCGTCAAAGACGATCTCAGAAACGACAAGATCCGGAGCGGCCTGTGCGGAGCCGGACGATCCGTCATTCGCACCGGAGCCCGCGGCTCCCGCAAACGTTATGCTGTAGTACTGCCATTTCAGGCTGTCATCCTTCGACAGCTTGACGGCGATGTCCACGGATTGGTCGCTCGCAAGGTTGAAAACTTTCAGCTTGTGGTTGGGTTTGTCGTCGGCGCTCACGTAGATCCTGCCAATGTCCGATCCGCCGCTGCCCTTCAGGTCCGCTTCGAATTGCGTTGCATAGTAGTTGGTCTGACCCGAGAGCGTGATCTTTAGGCTGCCTTTCTTGGCCTGGTAGCGATAGTAATAGGTCGCTCCCGCTCCCGTCCCTTTGCCCTCGATCTTGGTCGAGGTGATCGGGGTTGGATTTGCTGGGTCTGTCGACTGCGCATTTGTTATGCCGCAGAACGCTGCGAACAGGAAGATCAGCTTGCAGGCCTTTCCCCTCGTGAGCAAGCTCGACCGCGTCTCTTTGTGTTTATTGATAGTCATTTTGTACTCCTATTTCTTCAAAATTCTTGTTGTTTGTTACGACGCTCGATCGGGTCGGACGCTCCCAACCCTACTTGGAACAAGTGACAATATGCCGGCCCGCAGGGTCGCCCTTGGACGCGCTTATCTTGGTGAGGGCGTAATCCATACCCTTGCTGGTTGTGCTGAAAATGAAGGCCAGGTCCGTGGTCGTTTTCAGAACGTCCGGTGTTATGTGCGAAAAGGGATATGACACTGTAAATGGACCGTCTGGGGGCAGCACCGTGCACCCGTCGCCGCTGTGCCCGTCGACCTTTTTATCGACGCCCCACGCGACGATGGTCAACACCAGGCCGTGATCGAGTCCGTCGAAATCGATCAAAAATCGGTCGTATTTTGAGCCGAAGTTGGCCGAGGGTGCGGGAATGGTGTAATGCAGCTCGAGACCCGGCGAGACGTTGTAGCCCGCGCTATATATCAGAGCCGGTTTGCCGGGCAGCAACTCGAGCGACACCGGCTGCTTGTCCGGGTTGTTGAACGTGAGGTAGCTTACGCGCGAACCGCCTATCACTTCGCTCGCGTTTAATGAAGTCTGCGGGTTCTTAATGTTGGTGCCCGAAGATGCTGCCGTATGCGTCGAGAACGGGCCGACCTTGAAACTGTCTATTAGCAAGGTCGGCTGCGCCGGCGGCGCGGTGGGCGGATCGATCCGCGGGTTGAGCATCATGCGGGGGAGATTGTGCTGCGTAGTAGCGCGGGGACCGTCGCCGTCGCTATCGCTGGAAAGTGTTTGTGCGACCGACGCGCCCACCGCCACGATTGTTAACACGAATGCGAACGCGGTGACTGAGAATAGGTAATGGTGAAATGCCGAGTTGTATCTGTGAGTATTAACTGTCATGTTGTTGTCTCCTTTTTTTCTTAAATCCTTTTGTTCATCTTCGTTGTGGCACTGCCATCAGTCCCGGCTCATCCGAGCGATCTGAGACAGATCAACAGCAGTCCATCCTGTGTTTCTGTAAAATGGATCTGCCCTGCTTCGGCCCGGCGATATATCGTGCGCGGCGTAACCAGGGCGATGCGTGATGCGTCTTCCGCAGTTACCATGCGCACCTTCATGCCGCATGCCGGGCACCACCCGACGGCCGAGATCCGGCGGATACTGAGCGTCAGCACCCGATGCTTTTCGACATTGATTTCGATACGTCTTTTCGTATTCCTGTCTCCCTTTATACGGCCGGCAGCGTCCCTCTCGTCCGATTGCGGCCCACTGGCCGATGGAGTAAGATTTTGCTGTTGTCTCAAAAACCGTATTCGACATGGCTGACCTCGATCTGCAATGTAACCGTTACCCGTGAAAAATGTCCTTTACGAAATCTCGATTATTTCTTTGCGAGATCTGAATGATTTCTTAAGGCCGTTATGAGTAGGAAGGTAAGGCACTTTTACGAGTTTGGGCTGTTTCGCCTGGATGCGACGCAGCGGCTGCTCCTGCGTGAAGGGATGGTAGTGCCGCTCACCCTCAAAGCCATCGACCTGCTCCTCACTCTTGTCGAAGCCGATGGCCGGGTGCTCACCAAAGACGAGCTCATTCATACGGTCTGGCCCGACAGCTTTGTCGAGGAAGCCAATCTTTCACATCATATTCATAAACTCAGGGAGGCTCTTGGGGAGAGGGAGCACGGTGATAAGTACATCGAAACTCTCGCCCGCCGCGGATACCGTTTCGTCGCGAAGATCAGCGAAGTGCGAGACGAGGACGTCGAGCTGGTAATCCAGGAACACTCTCACGCGCGGCTCGTAGTCGAAGAAAGCGATGATGATGGGCACGTCTCCGAGGTGGACGTTTTTGCCAAAGACCGGGGACATCGGCCCGTTCCCCAGCAGGTAACCACCGGCGACGGTCATTCGTCACGCCGCGTTTGGGTTGGTGCTGGCGTTGGCTTGCTCGTATTGATGTCGGGCTACTTTTTCTGGGTCAGACGCTCCACGCCAACGATCGCGTCGGCCAGCCAAATTCGTTCGCTGGCGGTTGTTCCGTTTAGGCCTCTTTCGGCAGAGAGCCACGATGAGTCCTTGGAGTTGGGGATGGCTGACGCCCTCATCACCAAGTTGAGTAATGTCAGCCAGATCCTGGTGCGGCCCACAAGTTCGATTCTCAAGTACACGGGCCCCGGTCAGGATCCCCTCGCCGCCGGACGTGAACAAGGCGTGGATGCGATCGTCGAAGGCCAGATGCAAAAGGCTGGCGACCGGATCAGGTTTACCGTCCAGTTGATCCGGGTTACTGACGGAGCACCGATGTGGGCGGAGACCTTCGACGATCGGTTCACCAACGTTTTCGCCGTACAGGATGAGATCTCAAAGGAAGTGGCCCAAGCATTAGTTTCAAAGTTAACTGGAACCGAGCAACAACAGATCGCAAAACACTACACAGAAAACTTTGAAGCCTATCAGCTTTATTCCGAAGGCAGAGTTCACTGGTACAAATTCTCTCCCGAGGGCACCGAGAAAAGCATCGCCTACTACAATCAGGCGATCGCGCTCGATTCGAACTACGCTTTGGCCTACGCGGGATTGAGTTTTTCTTACAGCGTCCAGGCTGCGATCGGCTCCGTCGATCCGGCTGAGGCTTATCTCAAGTCTAAACGCGCGGCAGAAAGTGCGGTCAAACTCGATGACTCGCTGGCGGAAGGGCACGTGGCTCTGGGAGGGAAATCACTTTTCTTCGAACGCGATTGGTCGGCCGCTAGAAGGGAGTTCGAACGTGCGATCGAACTTAACCCTAACTTCCCGGATGCTCATGAGCTTCTAGGCTATTACTGGGAGGTGCTCCGGCAGTATGACAAAGCCGGCGCTGAACTAGAGAACGCTCGACGGGTCGCTCCGCTCATGGGCCTGGTGAATGCAGATGTGGCTGCGCTGGCCTACTACCAGCGCCACTATGACGAATCGATCGATTTGTCTGGAAGAGCAAGCAATTTGGATCCTGACTTCCGTCCCTTGCCCTTAGTTCTCTCGCAGGCGTACGAGCGCAAGGGTGAGTACGAGCGAGCGATTGATGAATGCCGGAAAGCAGGTATTTCCGCGCCTGATGATCCCGCCATCTTGACCGTGATGGGCTATGCCTACGCTCGGGCCGGGCAAAGGACTGAGGCACAAACGATTCTCAACACGGTCCTCGGCATGCGTAAACAGCATTACGTCTCGCCGTTTATGATAGCTCTTCTGTACACGGGCCTGGACGAGAAGGACGAGGCTTTTGACTGGTTAAAGAAAGCTTATGACGAAAGAGATCCGCAACTTATCTGGGTCCATCTCGATCCGCAACTAGACTCGCTGCACTCCGATCCGCGTTTCAACGCACTTCTCCAACGTATGGGAATTCCGCAATGATGCCTCCAGTGGGATCGCGATCAAAGAAGGCCATTACCCACGTTACCGTACGCCTCAGATGCAGACGCGATTGCCCTGACACCATGCTCTGACTTTGAAATTCCTTCGCGGGGTGAATTCAGAGGTGCCGCTCTTTTAATTGAATTGATCTCGTCATGCGAAAGCCTTTTGGGCCGAGATCTTCAAATTCTCCAC
The DNA here is from genome assembly GCA_038245555.1 of Pyrinomonadales bacterium. GTDB lineage: Bacteria > Acidobacteriota > Blastocatellia > Pyrinomonadales > Pyrinomonadaceae > OLB17. The sequence goes on from JBBRSH010000053.1 coordinate 14,915, forward strand.
CATTTCGCGATAGGGCCCCGGGCCGTAGCTGATCCGGGCGACTCCGAGAGCGGCCATATCTTTATTGGGGGGCGTGTCTGCCATTACCATGATATTTACCGGGAGCGTTGAACGCTCGCAGAATTGCTTTATCAACGCGGGATCTTTTAACCCCGGAGCGAAGATTCCGCTTGCACCGGCGTCGGTATAGGCAAGGGCCCGCGTTACTGCTTCCTCAAAATGCTCAGCGTGGTCCGCCGGGCCGTTCTTTAGAAAAACGTCGGTTCGGGCGTTGATAAACAGCGGAATTCCCTTGCGTTCAGCGGTCTCGCGTATCGCTCGGATGCGTTCCGATTGCTCTTCGACGGAATGTAACCCTTCGCCGCCGATGATCTGATCCTCAAAATTGATGCCGATGGCTCCGGCGTCGAGCACCTTCTCGATGTTAGCGCGAAGCGTGGCAGTATCGGCCGCGTAACCACCCTCGAGATCAAGCGTTACCGGCAGATCCACATAACTGACGATGCGGGCAATGTTTGCGAGTGCGAGGTCAAGCGGCAGAGCCTCTGCGTCGAAAAAACCATGTGCCGCCGCGACCGACCAACTGCCTGTCGCGATAGCTTTCGCACCGGCGTCGGCTACTGCTTTGGCGGTTCCCGCATCCCACGCGTTGAACAGGATGACCGGATCGCCCGGCACATGGAGCCGCCCGAAATACTCTGCTTTTTCTTTTTGTGATGTCATTTTATTTCCCCATCGAAAAAGACGATTGGCGCCTGAGCGACCGGCCCGATCATCCGATTTGTATACGGCATTTATGCCAAAGCGGTTGTGTGTTTGGCGATCACCTCTTTGGCGCCGTCTTCGCTCCAGACAGTTATCTCTGTCCCGCCGATCGGCGTTGGCCGTCCGGCCGCAAGCCCTGCGGGTGAAACGGCTCTGAAGACCAGTAGCCGTAACGCAAAAAGGGAAAAGACTGTTTAGCCCGGGCGGAAAGTGATCCTTTCGGAACCTCAATTCAAACCATCTATCAGTACTGCGTCGAATTTCCAGTCACCTTGGACAACCAGAAACGATCTGCCGTCTGGTGCTACTGCAAACGCTGTTAATTCTGTATCTCCCAATACGATAATTTGTTTTGGCGTTTGATCGCCGTCAAGATGTTGGAGCCATACAGTGTATTGACGAAATTTATTGTCTGATAGGACATAGGCTATCGATTTGCCGTCCGGTAGCCACGTGATCTCAACAAGTCGATTTATCGAATTAGGAAACTTATACCTACGTATCTCCGCCCCGGTCGCCGGGTTCATCGCGATCACATACTTTTGCTGGCCAATTATTTCACCGAATGCGACTGCGGAGCCGTCCGGCGAGAAAGCAAAACGATTCTTGAACTTGTTCAAAAACAACTCTCCGCTGCCGCCGGCGGTTGAAACACGCCATAGAGCTCTACTGCGTGCATGGAGGTAGTAGAGCCACTTATCGTCGGGTGAAACGGACATCGGGATCCCGCCATTAGCGTCGGTGATCTGTACCTGGTTAGAACCGTCGAAATTCATGCGCCAGACCTGCATATCGCCGGCACGGTTTGAATGGAAAAATATCCAGTTGCCGTCGTGCGAAACTACGGGCATTGCCTTGTCGGCGGAGTCGTTTGTCAATTGACGCTGCCCGCTGCCGTCCGGATTCATGCTCCAGATTTCATCATTGCCGGAGGTCGGGGACGAAAAAATGATCGCGCCATTCGGAGCGAAGGTCGCAGTAAAGGCGTTTGTAAGTTCCCGGCGACTAGCTGCCGGATCTTCCATTGAGTAAAGGCGAAGGTGAAAATCTTCTTTTACTTGCGTCGCGACTATCGCCGAGGCAGATCGATCAATGCTCAGGGTCGCGTAGCTTTCCGAATCCTTTGGCAAAGGCTTGGCACGGCCAGTCGAAGCTTGGATCAGCCAGATACGATAATTCTTGTTCGGAGTTCGCGCGGCCGTAAGAAGAACACCGGAATTATCGGGCAGCCAATCCAGACTCCTGATGTCAAAAAACTTCTCCGTAGTGAATTCTCGTTCGTTTCCGGTTTCCAGATCTATCTCCCACAGGCCAAATTCGTTGGAAGCATTTTCCGATTGACCCGCAGCAAACACGATGCGCTTTCCATCGATCGAGAATGAACTGTCCCCGATCCGGATCGGCGACGGCCGCGTTACTACCTTTTTCTCATTTTGCCCATCATGAGCATCGGCGATCCACATCGAACAATAGTCATGGGCGAGGTTAGAACAGCGAGAAAAAGAGATCTTTTCACCGTCAGGAGATAATGCGAGGTATCCGACCGCGGAGCTGACGATCCGGTTTGGGACCCCGCCAAAAACCGGCATCCGATAAATATCGCGTTCCGTCGCATTCGCCCTCGGCTTTCGTGCAAAATAAATAAAAGCTCCGTCCGGCGAAAAAAGAATTTCCTTATATTCATCGTCCGACGGTGGGGTGATCTGAATATTTTCGCCGAGAGGCCCTAGCTGCTTAAGCCAGAGACTCTGTCGGCCGTCCACCTCGATCGAATAGACCGCGAGACTGCCATCGGGTGAAATAGCTGCACTTCGTGTTCCGCCGTTGGTCGAGATCTTATTGAGCGAAAACGGCCGTGATAGGATGGGCATCCGGGACGATGGTTCCTTTATCGACGTATACCATGATGCACCGATGATGCCTGCCAGCAGGACGATCAAAGTGAGAGCGATCGAGATCGCGACGGATCTTGATCTCCAGTGGGGCACGCCATTTTTGTGCGTTGTTTCGGGAGACGTAAGCAGTATTTCCGAATTCGACCCATTGGTCTCGAAAGTCTCCCTGACTTCGGCGACAAAACGATAGCCGCGTTTTGACACAGTCTCTATAAATCGAGATTCTTTGTTTTCGTTGAGTGCCTTGCGCAGGACGCTGATCGTAAAGGTTAGATTGCTCTGCTCAACAAAGCTGTCAGCCCAAACTTCACGCATCAACACATCTTTTTCGACGATGCGGCCGTGATTTTTGACCAGTACAAAGAGCAGTTGGATCGTTTTCGGCGTGAGAGCGATCGGCTTTCCGTCACGAAAGAGCATCCTTTCCCTCGCGTCAAGGTAAAACTCTCCAAACTCGAAGCTCCCTATTTCCAATGGTTTACGCTCTCTAAGGTTTTTCTAAAGAATATCTGTGCGAATTCTTAGGACTTTTCCGACCAGAAGATCTTAACTAAATAAAGTTAATACAGAATGTTAGCACAACGGTCGATCAGTCGAGTTGAAATATGACGGTGGCCCAAGTGGAAGAGACGATCGCGGCGCCTGCAGATGACGTGTTTGAGTTGATCCACAACTATCGGCGACGGTTGGAGTGGGACACGCTTTTGCAGGAGGCCTATCTTGAACCCGAATTTGACGAGTCGGGCCGCGGAGCCATCAGCGTTTGCCGCGGACGCCGGATCTTAGGCGGTTTTGCGGTACGAACACAGTATATTTCGTTTGAAAAGGGAAAGGTGGCCGCGGTCAAGATGCTCAATCAACCGCCATTCTTTGACACTTTTGCCGCGAGCATTAGACATGTCCCGATCGACAATGCTAATTCCGCGGTGATCTATAAGCTCAATTTTACCGCCAGGCCTCGCGTACTAAGGTTTGTTCTCGAACCGGTCATGCGGGCGGTCTTTGTCTGGGAAACGCGGAAGCGTCTAAGGGCATTGAAAGGGTTTTTTCAAGCTAGAGTCGATCAAAGTTAGATTCAGGAGGCACTGTGATGAAAAGCACTATTTTAATGTGGGTATACATATTTCTGATCGCCGGCAGCACCACGATCGCTTCGGCTCAATTTCCGATCAAGATCCCGAAGATCAAGACTGGTGAACCGCCTAAGGTCGAGCAGCCTGCGTCCGATCGATCGACGGGTACGTCATCAAACGACAAACCCGGACGGGGAAATACCGTTGCAACCGAACCGACCATCGCTAAAGACTTTGTTCAGATAACGCCATTTACCTACAGCGTCTATCAAAAAAATTACGACATCTGGAGCTGGGTTCCGATGATGTCCTTTCGCGTCAATGGTCCGGTCGGCAGCGGCGATCAGCTTTATGCCGAGTTTAATATTCCCGGCACAGGCGTCGTAAAGTTCGATTGCCGAACGGCTGAGCGAGAGGCGGAGAACTGGGACGACGTGGATTGCGGTGGCCGCGAAAGTGTGCCGGAAGATAAGGCAAGTAAATATACGGGCGTGGTTCCCTTTTCAATCAAAATGCGGAACGAACTAAGTGGTAGCGACAAAACGCTCTTTACGGGCAAGGTAAAGATCGCCAAATCTCATTCCAACGAGGCCCAAACACCGAAATTCGTTAATCATTACGTCTACTACGCCGACCACGATTGGAACCTGCCTATCGGGTACGTGTTCTATCAGGAAGACAAAATGAAAGGGATGAAGCATCCGATCCTCCAGATCGCATTCTGGGTCCGCGGCGAAGAATACCAGATGGATCCGCACCTTTTTTACCAGGGCAAAGAGGTTGGAAAGATGAACTACGAAGGCCAGGAAGTCGGCAAAGCAAGTTGTGAGGCCGAAACGGTGAATCGCACGACGAATTACGTTGCCGACGACATTCCGCAGAAAGCTCAGTGGTCGCGCATCATCTGCACCTTTGGCAACGTACGCGGTTGGGACAAGACCGGCGAAGCACCCGGCATGTTCGGTGCTCTCTATTCGCTCGACAAAAACCCGGGCGATTACGAATTCAAACTTCTAAGGAACAATAAATTAGCGCGTTCGATCAAATTTAATGTCAAATCTGACGGCAGCCTTGATAACGGGATTGCCGGCGCCATCAAACTTAACAGCGACCGGACCATCGTTCCAGTGCAGATCATCGGCGATCAGGATGGCATTTGGGACCGTAACGCCTGGAAAACGGACGCGTTCTATGGCAATCCACTCACGGGTTTTACAGCATTGCCTTAGGTCTTTCTTGCTTATTGTGACTTTTCATAATGTTTGACGAAAACCGTGGGCCAAACTTGAAAAACGGGTTCTGAGGCTTGACGGGGGCGCTTATATTTTCATGCCCCCGTTCGCTTTGTTTATCCAGGGTCAATGTTCCTTTGTTTCGTTGACCGGATCATTTTCGGCGGCCTTCGGGAGAGCCTTGCTCTGTGAGTTGTCATCGTTTAGCGAGATGCCGAAGATCTTCGGATCATTGATGAATTCGGCGAGTTTATCGCCATTAATGGTGGCTCGGACGACCATGGCCTGCTCCTTGTCGATGGCAACCATGGTCAGCCTTACGTCGTTACCCGCGTCACGCATGTACATGTAGACTTGCTGTCCATCACGCGACCGGACGCGAAGGATCGAGGTCCAGTCGGTGCTGAACGAATTCTTCAGTGCTTCCTGCATTTCCTTGTCGAGAGTTTCGCTTGAGAATTTTAGGTCCTGGAAAAACGTGGCGTTAAAGCTCTTAACGCCGGCGGGGCGAACGACCTTGACCGCTAAGCGGGCGAGCGTCATGAACGGTATATAGACCTTTTTCGCCCGATATTTTGTCTTCAGGTGCTTGACGATCGCATCGTACTCACTGGTTTTGGCATTGACAGCCGGGACCGTAAAAGCGGCGGCCAGCAGGGAGAGGGTCAGAACGATCAATACCTTCTTTCTGATATTCATTTTCATTGCTCTCTCCTTTTAGTGGTCTTTGTCCTTTTTATCTGTTTCGATATCGATTCTTGGAATGTTCAATTTGCCGCTTAGCTCGGCGAGCAGATCGATGTCGATCGGGCCGATGACGTTGACGACCGCGACGCTCTTTGAGTCCGAAACGACCACGGCAACGCCGCTCATCTTGTTGCCCTCGAACATTGTGTATACATCGACTTTTTGATTGTTTCGCTTGCTGCGGACATTCGCCAGCCTTTCCCAGCCGGGTCCTTGAAGCTGCGAGCGGATCTCGTCAATATCGGCGGCGTTGTATTCGTCTTCCTTTTCAAAATTGTATGCCCGCACATAGATCGCCTGAAGTCCGGCGATCGCCTGAGCAACCTTTTTAGTGTCCTGATCGTTCATTTTGGCGAGCACACGCTTTGCCATGTCGAGCAGTTTGCCCTCGACATTTACCTCGACCACGTCGCGAGCCTTTGTTTCGAGGCCGCTCAGTTTCTCAAAGTGAAGCCGTGCATTTTGTGCACTTACCGCAAGCGGCGTCAGCACAATGGTGAGCAACAGTATTAATTTCAATCGTTTCATGATCGTTTCTCCTAAATTTTGAATTTGGCCGGCACCCTAAGCTATTTCTGAAAAAGGTCCTTATCCCGTTGAAGGGCAGACTTAGATTCGTCGTCGCCCGCGATCGTGTCTCTTACGATTTTCAATTTCGATTCGGTTATCGACAGTGCGAGCATCAATTGCCCGTAGGCATATTTTTCTTCTTTCGTGAGTTTCACGGGCTGATCTTTGGACTTCGAATTGACGGCGACTGTTTTCAACGGCTTTATTGCGGGTTTAATAGTCCGACTGCTCGATGTCCTTTTTGATTCGGGCCCAGACGCAGGCCGTATGGCGATCTTCTCCGGAACATCATTTTGCCCTGCGACGGTCAAAACCGGATCGTGCGTTCTCACCATTTCGGTTCTGATAGACAGATCCCGGTTCGTGGCCAAAAACCATATCGTCGGCACGGTCAACACCGCCACCGAAGCAAACGCGACGACGAATCCGAGTTGAAACCAATTTCGCCGGGGCTTTTCCGCTAACGAGAATGTTTTTGCCGGAAGTGTCGGGGGCTCATCCGCCTTATACCGAAAGGTTTGCAGCACCTTCTCAAATCCTTCGATCTCAGCGTCGCCGCCCGTTTTGTCCCACAGATATTCTTCGTTCATCGTTTCACCTCGATTCCGAGATTTTGGCGTAATAATTTCATTCCGCGGTGCAGGTTTACGCGAACCGAGTCGGGAGATAAACCAGTTTGTTCGGCGATCTCGCGGCTGGTCATGCCTTCGACCAGCCGAAGAACGAGTGTTTCCCGGTACGAGTCGGGCATTGAGCGAATGGCGGCAAGAACCTCGTTCGCCTCGGCCCTCGACGGATCGTTTTTGCCGAGATCTTCCGAAAGCTCGTCCGCCGGTTTTGCTCGTCTGAAATACTCCGTTGCCCGGTTCCTCGCGATCATTGCCAACCAGCCGCCAACGGCGTTGTTATCACGCAACGTGGTGAGACTCTTGTACGCCGCGATAAAAACGTCCTGCACAATATCGTCCACCTCGTCTCGCGGTACCCTCGCAAGCACGATACCGTGGACCATCGGAGCGTATCGCCGATACAACTCGCCAAATGCCTCTTCGTCCCCCGCCGAGATGCGTTCGACCAGCCCGGCTTCGGCCCTTGCGGGGCTAGCGGCCGTGGCTTCCGTCCTGACGAATAGAAATAAGTCTCCTGTCATTTCGTGGTCGGGCATTTGTTAACTTAAAAAACGTGATGAGCAGCGAAAATGTAACCGAATCCGCTGCCCATCACAAGCTTAGGGGGTCTCTATGATTAGAGTGCCGCTATTAGAGATGCTGCAAACAGAAAAACTGTTAACAGGAAAATTTCGCCCTTACGGTCGGCAAGTCGTTTTGCCTTGGCGTAGGGAACGGCTAAAATGGCATCAGGATCCCCGGAGAGATCACCGGATAGAAATAAGGAGTTACCGAAATGAAAGGAATATTATTCTTGGCATTTTTGTTTATCGTGATAGTCATCGGCAACGTCGTGACGCCCGCGCAAGACATTATGAAAGCACCAGTCGCAAAAAAAGTTCCCAGTGTCCTAAAGATCCACGGTTACGAGGTCACCGACAATTACGCGTGGCTACGGGACCGCAATGACAAAAAGGATCCCGAAATAATCAAATATCTCGAGGACAACAATGCCTATACCGAGAGTTTTATGGGCCAGCATAAGGGTTTCGCTGACGACCTTTACAAGGAGATGCTCGGGCGCATAAAGCAAACCGACCAGAGCGTGCCATATAAATTTGGACAGTATTGGTATTTCACGAGGACCGAGGAAGGCAAGCAATATCCAACATATCTTCGCGGCAAATCAAAAGATGGCAGCGATGCCGTTGTGCTACTGGATCAGAACGCCATGGCGACAGGATTTAAGTATTTCGCTATCGGCGATTTTTCACCGAGCGATGACGGCAATTTCTTGGCGTTCGCGACCGATACGACCGGCTACCGCCAGTACACGCTTCAGATAAAAGATCTAAGGACCGGCAATATGCTCCCGGACAAGGTCGAGCGAGTTACCTCGGTGGAATGGTCGAATGACGGCAAATATTTGTTTATCGGCCAGGAAGATGCTGTTTCAAAGCGCTCGGACAAGATCTGGCGCCATACCGTCGGCACTGATAAAAACGAACTCGTTTTTGAAGAGAAAGACGTGCTGTTCAACGCCGGGATCGGACGTTCGCGTGATCGTAAAATGCTTTTTATCGGCTCATCAGCAAAAACGAGCAGCGAATATCGATACCTGGCCGCCGATGATCCAACCGGTAAATGGAAGGTTGTAACGCCCCGACGCGATGGCCACGAATACGACGCCGATTTTGATAACGGGTCATTTTATATAAGGACAAACAAAGAGGCCGAGAATTTCAAGGTCGTTTCGGCGCCCGCGAACGACCCGAGCGAAAAGAATTGGAAGGACTTCATTCCGTATGCGTCGGACGTCCATATCGAGGGTCTGAGTTTTTTCAAGGGCAAACTAGTCGTATCTGAAAAAGAGAACGGGCTCGAATATCTTCGCGTCGTCGACACCAGATCACGTAACACCGGCGAAAGGATCCAGACTCCGGAAAGCGTTTACACAATGGGATTGTCGGCCAATCCGGAATATGAAACGCCGATCATTCGCTATAACTATTCGTCGATGATCACACCGAGTTCGACTTACGAATACGATTTTTCGACCCGAAAGAGTGCATTGATCAAACAGCAGGAGATCCCGAGCGGTTACGACAAGACAAAATACGAGACCTCACGTGTCTGGGCCGTTGCCCGGGACGGCGTAAAGGTGCCGGTTCTCGTAGTGATGAAAAAGGGGACCAAACTCGACGGCAGATCGCCCATGCTTCTCTACGCTTATGGATCGTACGGCATTTCGATGACGCCTAGTTTCTCGACATCGCGGCTGTCGCTCGTTGATCGGGGAATGATCTACGCGATCGCGTTGATCCGCGGCGGGGGCGAACTGGGCGAAAAATGGCGGCTCGACGGCCGGATGTACACGAAACTCAATACCTTTAACGACTTTGTCGATTCCGCCAAATGGCTGATCGGAAACAAATACACGTCTTCGGACAAGCTCGTTATTCAGGGCGGCAGTGCCGGCGGCCTCTTGATGGGTGCCGTCGTCAACCAGTCACCCGAGACGTTCCACGCCGCGATCGCTCAGGTCCCGTTTGTCGATGTGATGAACACGATGCTCGACGCCGATCTGCCGCTCACTACCGAGGAGTGGATCGAATGGGGAAACCCGCACGAGAAAAAGGCCTGGGACTATATGGTCCAGTATTCGCCTTACGACAACGTGAAAAAGCAAAGTTACCCGAACATGTTGATCGAGGTTTCGCTAAACGACAGCCAGGTCCCGTACTGGGAAGGGGCCAAATTCGCCGCCAAGATCCGCGAGATGAACACCGGCAAAGATCCGATCCTTCTTAAAACCAATATGGGTGCTGGCCATGGCGGTTCGTCCGGCCGCTACGACCGCCTGAAGGAGGTCGCGTTCGACTACGCATACGCCCTTACCCAGGTTGGCATAACAAAATAGGGTTGGAACCCCGACCGTGCATAGACACAGAGGCTTCGCTCGTCTTCGAGCGAAGTCTTTTGTTTGTACGTTGATCCTGATTTTGGCGATATTGCGAGTCATTACGGTCGCAATATGCAAATTGTGTAAGCAATATTACACCTGTATTTGAATTCAAATAATACTCTCCTAATAACTTAGAGTATTGCGCAGCTAAGATGACCGTAAAATATTGGGAGAATAGGGAGAGAACATCTATGTCAGCGAAAAAATCGACAAAAGGAACGTTAGAAACGCTCTACGAGAAGGCAAAAGAGGTTGTAGGAGAGGTTTTGTCAGGAGCAGCAACAGGTGCAGTAGCTGGCGGCACAATTGCCGCTGTGGAAGCTACGGCGGGAAAACCGAAGGCCGCATCGACGAACACAGCCGCCAAAACGAAATCCGCGCCGGCCAAGAGTTCGGGGACGGCAACAAATAAAGCCGCTCCAGAGAAAAAAGCGTCAACAACAGCGGCAAAATCTTCGCCGGCTAAAAGTAACGGTTCGGGTGCAAAAAAGGCTCCTGCTAAGACGGCAACGGCTTCGAAAATAAAGTCTTCCTCGACTAATGGCTCTTCGGCGAAGAAAGCGGCGAAATAGTCGTTTACAAAATTATATTTCGACAGCTGTGAACGGGGCTCGTCCGAGGTCTCCGTTCGCAGCATTTTTATATCTGACGACTCGTATATAAGCGTATATGACAACCAAAAAACCACTGGCTAAAAAGGCTCCCAAAAAGTCGGTAGATCAACGGACTTCCCGATCGATACACCAGGAGACCGAGAGCAACGTCACCCGGATCATTGAGATCGAAACCGCTCAGAAGAAAAGCCGATCGGTCGGCCAGAAATTATCCGAGGCGATCGCTGCCTTTTGCGGGAGCACGACCTTTGTGTGGGTCCACGTAGTCTGGTTTGGCGGCTGGATACTCATGAACTCGGTTTTCAAGTTGTACCAGTTTGATCCGTTTCCGTACACGTTTTTGACCCTGGTCGTTTCGCTCGAGGCGATCTTTCTGTCGACATTCATCCTAATCAGTCAAAATCACGAAACGCTGTTGACCGAGCGGCGTAACCAGCTGGATCTGCAGATAAACATGTTGGCGGAAAAGGAGAATACCAAGATCCTCGAATTGCTAAAGGCGATCGCGGAGGAGGTCGGTGTTCCGTCCGATGACGAGGCGATGGAGTCGCTGCTCGAGCCGCTGGAGCCGGAAAAACTGGTTGAGCAAATAATGTCGGCAACCGGCGGCGATCCAAAGGAGGCTGATCCAGCGGCCGCGAAGAAGAAAAGGAGTTGATCCGCCCTGAGTGTAACCAACCTTACCGTCTGATGTCCCGTGACGAGGCATACTTACGCTGTACTGAAAGTTAACGGAGGAGAACGAAAATGGGATTAGGAAAAGTTGTGGGAGCCGGACTTATTACCTGGGTGCTGGGCGGCGGTTTTGTCTTATTCGCCGTAGTCTTCTTATTGCTAAAGGCATGTTAGATAGGTTTCAGTAATTGAAGTTATTGGCCTCGGCCGGCACGGAATCCTGTTTCTATTTAGAACGGGCGCATTCCATATTTCAAACGCGGCGAGAAGAGAGTAAAAAGGATCGAATGATCCAAGCCGCAAGATACTTGAGAGTAAGTTAGAAAGAATATGACTTGAAAACCGTAGAGGGTTCCCATGACCACCGATCCCACACATACCCAGCCCGCGATCGATCCACGACGCAATCCATACATCATTGTTTCCGGACTGCCCGCTAGCGGCAAGACGACGCTGTCGAGGGGATTAGCAGCCGACTTCGATTTCCCTCTGATCGACAAGGATGACATTCTGGAAAGGTTCTTCGAGTTGATCGGTACGGGCGACAAGAAATGGCGTCAACTTCTTAGCCGGACGAGTGACGTGGCGATGCAGCATACAGCATCGGAAACGGGCGGAATGGTTTTGACATCATTTTGGCATCACCCGGGCATGCCGGCGACATCCGGCACTCCGACCGATTGGCTGCCGACGGACGAGCACGTTTTGGTCGAGGTCTATTGCGACTGTCTGCCCGAGGTGGCTGCCCGCCGTTTTATCAACCGCAAGCGTCACCCCGGCCACCTCG
>JBBRSH010000054.1:0-26240 GCA_038245555.1 Pyrinomonadales bacterium
ATATTTGTTCCTTTGACCGTCGCCTTGCAGATCGCGACGGCACCGTTTCCTTCCGGATTGACACGCACGGAAATTTCATCGTACGTGAGTGTCTCGTACTTCGTCTTGCCGGACTTCATCGAGTCGATCCGCTCAGCCTTGGTTTGAACTGCCCCGTCATTGCTAACGAACATAAAGGTGTCCGTCGTGGTCTTATCGTAGGCTGCTGTATCGTTTTTCGCTGTCGAGGCTGCATAGTCCGAGATCAATTTCTTAAGTTCGGTCTCGATCGCCGCGGTATTTGCCGGGGCAGCAGCTGTTGCATTACTTGCGCTATTCGACGCATTCGCGGGTTTGTTTATTCCATTGCCGGCATTGGTCGCAGCTTGGTCACCGCAGGCCGTGAAAACAAACGATGCCGCGATCAGCATCGAGGTCGTCAAAAACAGTCTTTTCATTTCCATTCTCCTCTCCGAAAAGATGCATTCCGTGAGCAAATCGTGCAGTCGCCGCATCCATTGGCAACAGCCCGCTCAACGCTTAAATCATTGGGATACTTTGGTTACCGTGAATACTCATGCGCATATTCGATACTCCAGTTAAGCAAGAATTCTTTACGGCAAGAAGCAAGACGTTCACTTGAACCTCTTCAAACTTCCCTGCCCGCTGATCTGGCGATTTCCGGCTACTTTTTCCATCTGTGACATTGCTCGGAGAAGATTTTCGCCTAATACTTTGCGGATATCCGTCTCGCTGTAACCGCGGCGCAGCATCTCATAGGTCACGAGCGGCAGATCTTCGGCACCGTTCATTCCTGCTGGCAGGAATGGAACACCATCGAAGTCCGAACCCAAGCCGACATGGTCGATACCCGCGACCTTTTTGATGTAATCGATATGATCGACTATCCGCGTATAAGGAGCGATGTAAATGGGATTGGAATCCTGAAGTTTTCGTTTAGCGTCGTCGATCGCGGCTTGGTTCCCTTTGAACTTCTGATTGATCTCGTCGATCTGAGGTTTCAGCTTTGCCGAGCGATCGTTCTCTTCTTTATTTGTCCGGGCGTCGAGAAAGGACGGGTAAAAATTTACCATTATGACGCCGCCGTTTTTCGCGACTCGCTTGAGCACATCGTCGGGTACATTGCGTGTGTGATCGTTGAGCCCGCGAGCGCCCGAGTGTGATGCGATCACCGGAGCGGTCGAAACATCAAGAGCGTCGTTCATCGTCTTTACCGAAATATGCGAGATGTCGATGAACATTCCCAAACGGTTCATTTCACGCACCACATCCTTGCCAAAATCCGTAAGGCCGTTATGTTTCTCGTCGCGGTGTGCGTCGCCCCAGTTTGTCGCAACATTGTGGGTTAACGTCATGTACCGGACGCCGAGCCGATACATCACCCGAAGAGCGGCAAGTGAATCCTCGATGACATAGCCGCCTTCGATTCCCATCAAAATACATGTTTTATTTAATTTTTTGGCGTTTCGGATCTCCGCCGCGGTCGTACACGAAACAAAGCTACCGGGATTGCGTTCGACTTCACGATAGGTCGCGTCGATCATATCGACCGCACGATGCATCGCTCCGCCCGTCGTCATTGTCGTGCCCGAAACATAAATAGCAAAAAATTCGCCAGTCACGCCGCCTGCCTTCAACCGCGCGACGTCCGTATGAAATGGATCGCCGCCGAGGTGAAACTTGCCCGACGAACTGTTTCTGAGATCGTAGTCCTCATCGACCAGCGGACTGGTAATGTCGTCATGCCCATCGACGACGATCGCCCTTTTGTGTATCTGCAGGGCTCGCGCCCAAAGAGCCTTGTCGGCTCCCGCTGGCATGGTTTGGGCCACAGCTCCGATGCTGAATGTGATCAGAAGTAAAAATATAGTCAACTTTTTCATAAGTATTCAAAACTGTTTGGAATTTCCGAGTAGTGTAACGCGTTTTGCCCAAATCGAGAAGTTGACGGCCATCAAGGACCCGAGTTGGAAAAGCTCAAGTCGGGGGGAAAAAAAGAATAGTCAACAATAGCAGTGAAATGGTAAGATTTATCGATGGGTAAACACTGTTTATCCGAGCCGGATAATTTCGGAACCGCGCCGACCCCAAGCACAGACACGATAATCTCCTTTGTCCACAACACTTAGTCACAGCCAAAGTTTACGTGCTTTTTGTGATGTGGCCGTTCAACATCGTCGATAATACCGCCGCAATTATGGCCAACAAAGCACCCAATACGCCAAACCAAACTCCTTCGAGTGGCTCAGGTCAGATCGTTACCAAGACGACTTTGCCGGGTGCTGACGACTACACCTTCCGAAGATTTATCGAAAACCTCCCCGTGATGTTCTACGCCGTCGAACCGGAACCACCGCATACGCCCATCTACATCAGCCCGACGTTGGAAAAATTTGGATATCCCCACGATGAATGGCTCTCCGATCCAAATATTTGGGACCGGATCATTCACGATGAGGACCGCGACCGTGTGCTTGGCGGAACCCGGGAGGCGATCGCGGCAGGTGAGGGCATCGACTTTGAATATCGTGTGCTTGGGGCCGACGGTTCGGTGTTCTGGGTGCGCGACCGCAGCTGCTTTATAAAGGACAACGATGGCAAGCCGCTTTGCTGGCAAGGCGTTATTTTGGACATTACTGAACGAAAGCTTGCGGTCCTCGATAGGCAGAAACGTGAGAAGCTGTACCGAACACTCGCCCGGCATATACCAAAGACGGCCGTGCTGTTGTTCGACCGTGACTACCGATATCACGTCTGCGAAGGCGACCAGCTCAAGAAACACGGACTCTCAAAAGAGATGCTCGAGGGCAGAACACTAGAAGAGGTATTTTCACCCGAAATATTTGCCGAGTGGTCGGAACACTATCACCGAGCTCTAAACGGAGAAACGGTTGAGATCGAAGTAAGTAACGATGACGGATGTTTCGAGATACATGTCGTGCCGGTCAGGGATGAAAACGATGAGATCTTTGCCGGTATGGTCATGTGGCAGGACATTACCGAGCGCCAGCGGACAGCTGAAGAGTTAAAAGACAGTGCAGCCAAATACCGCCAGCTTTTCGAAAACGCGAGCGATATCATTTATGTCCATGACCTCGAGGGTAACTACCTATCCATAAATGAAGCCGGTGCGAGCGTCTTCGGTTTCACCGTGGATGAGGCACTGGCACTCAACATGACCAAGATCATCGCGCCGGAACACGTGGAACTCGTTCGCCATAACCTTGCAAAAAAGGTCGGCGGCGAAACACTGCAGACAGTTTACGAAGTCGACTGTTTTCGAAAGGACGGAGAGAGGATAACCCTCGAGGTCAACAGCAGCATCATTTCAAAGGGTGACACTCCGGTCGCCGTTCAGGGGATCGCCCGTGATATCACCAAACGAAAACGGGACGAGGAGCTAAAGCGCAAGAGCGAGGAGCGATATCGCGACCTTTTCGAAAATGCGAACGACCTTATTTATACACATGATCTCGACGGAAACTTCACATCGCTAAATCGCACCGGTGAGTTTATTACCGGATATTCGCGTGACGAAGCGTTGCAGATGAACATTGCCGACGTCGTCGCCCCCGAATACATTGAAGGGGCAAGAACGATGACCGCCCGAAAGGTCGAAGATGAGCGACCGACAACGTACGAGCTCGAGATAATCGCCAAGACCGGACATCGCGTTTTTTTAGAGCTAAGCACCCGGCTGATCGTTTCCGGCGGCATCCCCGTCGGCGTCCAGGGTATCGCCCGCGACATTAGCGAACGGCGACTAGCGCAACAGAACCTTCACAACGCCGTTTCACTGTTCGCCTCCACATTCGAGTCGACCGCGGACGGCATTGTCGTCATGAATCTTGATCGCGAGATCACGACCTGCAATAACAAGTTCGTGGAAATGTGGAATGTTCCAAACGCGATCATAGAAAATAAATGCGGAAAGGTACTCGTCGGCCATGTAATGGACCAGATGAAAGACCCGGATGTGTTCGTTACGAATCTCGAGAATTTATTTTCCGACCCACTCGCGACGACGACCGAAGTTTTGGAATTGCTGGACGGCCGCATCTACGAACGATATTCCCAGCCGCAGTTCATGTCCGGCCAACCTGTCGGCCGAGTTTGCTGCTTCCGCGACATCACCGAGCGAAAACTCGCCGAGGAAAAATTGCGGCATTACGCCCTTCACGACACTCTCACGGAGCTGCCAAACCGTGTCGAGTTCATGAACCAACTCCGCCAGGCCGTCGAGCGTGGTGAGGGAAATGACTACGCCAAATTTGCGGTCCTATTCCTTGATCTCGATCGGTTCAAGGTTATAAACGACAGCCTCGGCCATGCTGTCGGTGACAAACTGCTGATCGCCATCGCTGAGCGTTTGAAAGCTTGCGTGCGTCCCGGCGACGTCGTGGCCCGACTTGGGGGCGATGAATTTACGATCCTCCTAAATCGCAGCGGCGACACGCACGAGGTGACGCGTGTAGCAGAACGACTTCAGTTAAAGATCTCGGAGCCGTTCAAGATCGACAACTACGAAGTATTTACGACCGCAAGTATCGGGATCATTGTCTCAAACAAAAGCCGCCGGACACCCGAGGATTTTCTGCGCGACGCCGACGCGGCAATGTACCGTGCGAAAGAATCCGGCAAGGCCCGCTACGAGGTATTTGACCGTGAGATGCACGTTCGCAATATGAACCTGCTCCAGGTCGAGACCGATCTGCGTCACGCCGTTGAACGTCACGAGTTCGAGGTGCTCTATCAGCCGATAGTCGATCTTGCTACCGGCCGTGTCGCGGAATTCGAAGCGTTGATCCGCTGGCGGCATCCGAAACATGGGATGGTTTCGCCCAATGAATTTGTCGGTGTGGCCGAGGAAACAGGCCTAATCATACCGATCGGGAAATGGATACTTCACGAATCATGCCGGCAGATCGCCGAGTGGCGGAAACGATTTTCGATGCCCCTATCCGTAAGTGTAAATCTTTCGGCTAAACAGCTAATGCACCCGACTCTGACGGCCCAGGTAAAGGGCGTCCTCCAAAGCACGGGCCTCGAATCCAGCCAGTTAAAACTCGAAGTGACCGAAAGTACGGTCATGGAACACCACGAAAAATCGCTGAAAGTGCTGTCCGAACTCGACGCTCTCGGTGTTGCTCTGTCAACAGACGATTTCGGCACCGGCTATTCCAGTTTGAGCTACCTACAGCGTTTCCCGTTTGCACGGCTAAAGATCGACCGATCGTTCATAGACATTATGGACAAGGACGAAAAGAGCGGAGCTATCGTTAAGACGATCCTGATGCTCGGTGAAAACCTCGATATCGAAGTCGTCGCTGAGGGAATCGAAACCCTCACCCAACTCGAAAAACTCCGTGCTCTTGGCTGTAAAATGGGTCAGGGCTACTATTTTTCACGCCCCATCGATGTCGCCACCGCCGAAGAGTTTCTGGTCAACGGCCCGGACATGTTCGGTTTCGGCGAAAAACCCGAATTTCGCAATCAGGGCCCGGTGATCGAAGTTTCAGATATCCAGTAGAGATCGACCGCAAACTCAAACGCTAGTTTTGGCTCGCCACCTGAAATTGTTCGAGCTTCCCGTCCGGCATTTCGAACGTCCACACACGGAGCGTTTTTTGCGGAAATCTAGCGATATAAACCCGAAGGATCATGCCACCTCGCAGACTCTGTGAGACTTGGGTGAACGATTGCGGATCGCCGAACGGAGCGAGACTGGACGCAAAATCCTTTAACGCCAGTTCGCCGAAATAGAAATTACAGTTAGCCGTAAAGAGCCCACGGTCGATCGTGCCTTTTTGGAGGCCGGCGAAGATCTTCTTGGCCTGTTCAAGCTTTGCGGGTGTCGCTGCATCTCCGGACGAAGCAAAAAGCAGCTGCGAAATACCGCCCGCTATCTGGCCCGATGCACTTGCCGCGTCCTGGTTTGTCAGCACGATGACCGCGGCCCGGTCGTCGGGGAATACATTATTTTGCGCCGTAAATCCAGAAACCTCGCCGCCGTGCGACAGGATGCGATGGCCGCCCTGGTTGTTGACATCAACTCCGAGTCCGTAGTGTGTGCTGGTCCCATTTAGCAAAAGCGTGTCCTTGGCGAATTCACGATACGATGCGGGCTTGAGCAGTTTCTGGTCCATGATCGAGATGTCCCATTTCGCGAGTTCCGAGGCGGGCATCGCCAGCTCGCCGGCCGCAAACAGCCAGCCCGGGCCTTCCTTTGGAGCGGGATGCAGCGGCCCGAGAGCAAACCGATAGTAGCCGGTCGGATCGGTGTCGCCCAGACGTGCGGCGTCGATATTGGCGACGCTTTTCATTCCCAGCGGTGTAAATACCTTTTCCTGCAGGAATTGCAGCAGCGGCATTCCCGATACTTTTTCAATGATGACGCCGGCGATAACGAAGTTCGTATTGCTGTACTGCCACTTCGTTCCCGGCTCGAAATCGAGCGGTATCTTTGCCCACGAGTCCATGATCGCTCTCGCGGTGGTTGGTTTGAGCATCCCGGGCATGACGTAATCCTGTGGCCAGTAGTCCTGATAACCGGACGTATGCGAAAGCAGTTGACGAATGGTGACCTCGTTGGCCCGCGTCAGATCGGGCACGTATTTGCCGACCTTGTCGTCGAGCGAGACCTTGCCCTGCTCCTGCAAAAGAAGCATCGCGGCGGCAGTAAACTGCTTGCTGATCGAGCCGATGCTGTAACGCATCGCCGGAGTGGCAGGCGTTTTCGATTCAATCTTTGCGTCACCGTAGGCCTTTGTGAAGACGATCTGTCCGTCCTTGACGACCGCGACCGACGCGCTCGGAACACCCGTGCCAGTCAGCGCATCGGCGGCGATCTTGTCGATCCTGGATATCTGGTCAGCCGAAAGCTGGCTTTGTGCCGAGGCCGTCAAGCTGATCCAACCAACCAGAGTCGCAGCGACAAGGATCCGGGTCGAAAAACGAAATTTACTAACGAGTATATTCTTATGATTCATTTTGATTCCTAGGGCAACTTCGTTCTGTCATCCTGTTGGCCAAGCCTGTTTATCGCCGCGTCATTTCTGGGCTTCGCGTTTTTCACGTATTTATCGAACCAAGTGATCATTTCGTAAAGCACATGTTGGGTCGTTTCTTGGGCCCGGTAGCCATGGGCTTCGTGCGGCAGCATTACTAATCTTGCGGTGCCGCCAAGGCCATTTATAGCGGCAAAGAGGCGTTCAGACTGGATCGGAAACGTGCCAGTGTTGTCATCCTCTTCGCCGTGGGTCATCAGAAGCGGGTCCTTGATCTTATCGGCGTAATAAAATGGGGAGAGGTCTTCGTAGACTTTCGGAGCCTCCCAGAAGTTGCGGCGTTCTGATTGGAATCCAAATGGCGTCAGCGTACGATTATAAGCACCGCTACGGGCGATACCGGCCCGGAACATTCGCGAGTGGGCAAGCAAATTCGCTGTCATGAACGCCCCGTAACTGTGTCCGCCGACACCAACGCGGTCGCGGTCAACGACACCCATTTCGACGCCCTTATCGATCGCCGCCTGGGCTGAATCGACTATCTGCTTAATAAACGTGTCATTCACCGTCAACGGATCGCCGACTATCGGCATCGTCGCATCGGCAAGCACCGCATAGCCCTCAAGAGCGAAGAAAAGTTCGGAATATCCGCCGATCTGCGTAAATCGGTTTGTCGAACCGCTCACCTGGCCAGCCGTGGAATTGTCCGTAAATTCGAGCGGGTAAGCCCAAACGACGGCGGGCAGTGGAGTTCCTTTCTTGTAGCCTGGCGGCAGATAAAGTGTGAACGAGAGATCAACGCCATCGGCCCGCTTGTATTTGACGAGCTGCTTGGTGATGCCTCGAAGCTGCGGCGACGGATCCTTAAATGCGGTCAGAGACTTTTCCGTCCCCATTGTTTCGGCGAGATTACCACTTTGCGAATGCAAGACCAGGTTCGGCGGGTCGGTTAGCGATTCGCGTCGAGTTATAAACTCATAGAGCCCTGCATTGCTTGTCATAAGGCCCGACGGCTTGTCCAGTAGCGCGACAAAGCTCTCATATTTGTCCTTGCCGGAGCGAAAGATCTCCGTGATCTGCCCGGTTTTCAGATTCATCTTTCTCAGAAATGGCCTGTCGCCGTCTGGCGAGGCTCCGTTTCCCGTGAGGAATATGTCATCACCATCCTGACGAATAACTCCGCCCGCTCGCCTATTTGTCATTAACGGCTGACCGAGTTCGTTATATCGATCTCGTGTATTCAGGTCGGAGATGACCTTGACGCTCGAAGGATTGCGATAGTCCGCGACAAAAACGCGCCTGTGCTGTGTGTCACGGTTCGTATCGGAAAACATCATCAGTCCGTCTTTTTCGCCAAAAGTCACGCGGCCCTGAAATCGCTGCTCGACCCTTAATAATTCCTTGCCGGATCCCGCAAACGGTGCCGCAAAGGTCATCAGGTGATCGCGGGGCGTCACCTTTTGACGCGGATCGCCGCCATCGAGTGCCTCGGCCCAGATCAATGTTGCCGGCTCGACCGGTATCCAGCCAACGGAACGCGGACCAGTCGGTACGGCTCCGTTCGGCAGATTGTCCTGAAGCGGCGTGCTGGCAACGGTTGAAACGAGCTTACCGCTCATGTCCCACACCTCGACCTTTCGGGGGAAACGTTGATACGTATATTGGTACGAAAAGGGGCGTTCGACACGCTGGACGAGAACGTATTTTCCGTCCGGCGAAAAGTCCGCGTTGTCATTGATCGCGGGACCACCGATCTCGCGGATCTTGCCGCTGAGGTCGATCAGCGCGATCTGTGAGGTGCAGTAATATTCGAAGAGACGCTCGTCGTTTGGATTCTTCAGCAGGTCTTCGTAAGTTACAATAGCCGATGTCTTGCCTGAGGTTTCCTGGATGCTCGGCTCGGTCGGCGTCAGATGTTCGTAGGCCGGTGCCGGGCCCCGTTTTGACGAAACGAGCATTGCTGAGATCGTGTGATCGTCTTCCCAGCCAATGCCTCCGAGCGTTGTATTGAGCATCACACCTTTTATCAGATTGGCCTTTCCGGTCGCCGTGTCGATGACCCAAAGCTGGTTGCCCGCGGCCGTAATGTTTACAACGGCTACGTGCTTACCATCTGGTGCCCATTGCGTCCCGAAAAGCTTCGCTCCTGCCGGAAACTCGACCGGCATTTCTCGGCCGTCCGAGACATTCTTAAGAGTAAATTTGAGCGAATATGCCTGACGGTGAAGGCCATTCGTGTTTGGGTTGATACGCAACCCCGCGATTCGCAGCATCGGCTGCGAAAGCTCCGCGATCGGCGGATACCGCAGCGGTTCGGACAAAAGGATCTTGTCATGTGTCGGCGATACCGAAGTTGTCGGGATAGCCGGTGCATTGAGAACATCCATGATCTCCTTCGGCGGTTGTTTGTAGCTGCCTTGGGCGGATGCCGAAACACAAAATGCCGCTAAGGCGGCAACTAGCAAAACAAAACGAAAACTCATTTTTTTCATACGCCTCCGAAACTATCGAATCGAGATCTTAAGTGTAAAGTTTGAAACTGACCCTTTTCGCCGGGCCGCTGAACGCATCATCAGGACGCGATGACATAATCGCCGCTCGTCGGCAATTCGCCGCTAAATTGATCGACCTCGCTCGCCCCTTCCAGATTATCTCCATTTGGAAGAAACACGGTGAGAACGGTCGCGGGTTCCGACGCGGGGAGACGTAGGCTTATTTTCTGTCCCGCGGATGCTTTTACGAGATAATCACGGTACGCATAACCACGAACTGTCGCGGTGACACTCGCACCGTGCGATCCTGCTGCAAACCTGACGCGTTGCTTGGTCTGGCCAGCGACTCCACCCGAAAGTACGAGAACGCACGCCGACACGATAGTAACCATCAATAACTTCTTCATTTCCCCGGCTCCCGCAGTTTGTCGAGCACTTTCGCCGCGATCATGGGAATTGTTTCCTTATCCGTTGCATGGTTTTCGGTAAATATCACCAAGACGAACTTTAGCCCGTCAGCGGTTTCGATATAGGCCGCATCATGGCGCGCCTTGCTGGTCCAACCCGCCTTTGACCACAGTTTGACGTCCGTCATCTTTCGATCGATAAACATCCTTCCAATAAAGCCATGAGCCTGATCCTCGGCGTCACCCTTGCCAAACGGGTCACGTTTCATTAGTTCGAGCATCGTTGCCGTCCGCTCCGGGCCCGCCATTCGTCCCAGGACAATTTCAGCTAACAGACGGGCGGTCGCGTTCGTCGTCAACATATTGCGATTTTCGCCCTTGTATTTTCGCGATTGCTGTTCGATGCCGTAAGCATCCTCGCAAAACGTCTTTTGATTGACGTTGATGTCGGTGTAACCCAACGCCGAGAAATAGCGGTTGACGCGGTTGCGCTTGAACTGCCACGCTTCGAACTCCTTTGCCGGTAGTTCGGCTCCGCTCGATGTCTGGGTTATTACGTCGAGGATGTACTGGGTGGCCTCGTTCGACGAATCGACGATCATGTCGCGCAACCCGCGTGTGAGTTCCGGCGTCAAAACGACCTTTCCCTCTTCTATCTGCCTCGATATCGCGGCCAGATAGAACATTTTCACCACACTTGCCGGATAGATTCGCTGCCCGCCGCGGACTTCAGCCATTTGAAGCTTTGCGGGATCTCGCATGTCGATCAAGGTGGCCGTGATCTCTTCTGGCTTAAAGCCTCTTGACGCAACAGTTTCGGCAATAACCGAACTCAACATGCCCTGCATCACCGCCGAGTTGTCTATAACCGGGGCCTTGTATGTTTTTGGAACATTGACCTCGCCGCCTTTATCAGGTTTTTGGGGATAAAAAGCAGCTGACAGTGCGAAGATCAGGCCAAGAGCAAAAACGATCCGTTTAAATATGATCATTCGAAAATCCTATCAATTCTTTACGTGCTACGGTTTTAAGAGTATAAACGAAAAGCGGCCTCAATTGCCAAACAGTCAAGATCTGCAACAAAAATGAGCGAAGAAAAACTGATACGCGGCATCGGCCGATGGGATATGACCGCGATCGTGATCAACACGATCATCGGGGCGGGCATTTTCGGCTTACCGGCGAAGGTATTTGCACAGATCGGCTCGTACAGCCTCATTGCCTTTGTGCTGTGTGCCGGCATCATTGCACTGATCGTGTTTTGCTATGCCGAGGTGGCGAGCCGGTTCTCGGCGACCGGCGGGCCGTACTTATACGCCAAAGAGGCGTTTGGGCCTGCGTTTGCGTTTCAGGTCGGGTGGCTCTATTGGGTAGTGAGAATAACGACCTTTGCGGCTAACTGTAATCTATTTGTCACCTATCTTGGATTCTTCGTACCCGGCGCGAGCGACGGAGTAGTGAGGGTCGCAATAATTTCCGGAGTTGTTTTGGCGATAACCATAGTGAATCTCGTCGGGGTTCGTGAGTCGGCCCTCGTGACGAACGTGTTCACGATCGGGAAGCTGCTGCCGCTCCTCGTGTTCGCCGTTGTCGGTTTATTCTTTATTCAGCCCGGTAATTTCAATTTTGAGACGGTTCCCGGCTATGCATCCTTCTCAAATGCGGTCCTGCTACTGATCTATGCCTTCGTCGGTTTTGAAGCATCGGTCGTCCTAACCGGCGAGACAAAAGAGCCCGGTAAAACAATTCCATTCGGCCTCATCCTCGGATTGGCTATTGTTGCCGTCTTTTACATCTCTATTCAAATAGTCAGCATCGGCACGCTGGCTGAACTCGCCAAATCGGAACGCCCGATCGCGGATGCGGCGGCAACCTTTCTTGGCCCGCTTGGTGCAGGGCTGATCACGGTCGGTGCATTGGTTTCTATTTTCGGCAATCTAAATGTCGGAGTGCTTGCCTCGACGCGCATGCTCTTCGCGATGTCCGAGCAGCAAGCTCTGCCCGCGGTGTTTGAGCGAACCCACAATAAATTCAAAACGCCGTATGTCGCGATCATCGTAACCGCCGTCATCATTTTCGTATTGACGGTCCAATCGTCGTTCCTTACGGCGGTCGCTATCGCGACGATAACTCGACTGCTCGTCTATGCGACCACGTGTCTGGCGTTGCCAATATTTCGCAAGCGCAACGACATGCCCGCCGCTCCGTTTATCGTACCTTTTGGCGTTGCGGCTGCTGTGCTCTCACTGGCGCTGATCATCTGGCTGCTATCCAACGTAGATTTTGCCAAGGAAGGTCTCGCGGTCATTATCGCGGCTTTATCGGGACTCGTTATTTATGCAGGTTTTTGGGTGTTCCGTCGTTCAACAACTGACCGCGAGGTTTGAATGGAGGACCTATGAAAAAAGTGATACTTATCCTCGCCTTGATACTGGTGACCGGTGCGATCGCCTTTGGCCAGCGGATCGAGGACGGCAGTCGTAGAACAATTGGCTATATCCAGAATGGTACCGTCGAAAACGGCAGTCGTTCAACCATCGGATATATTAACGCGGACGGCCGCGTCGAAAATGGTAGCCGGTCGACCATCGGATATTTAGAGAAGGACGGGCGCGTCGAGAACGGCAGTCGGAGCACTATTGGTTACATTGACGCCAACGGCCGGGTCGAAAATGGCAGTCGCTCAACCATCGGTTATGTTGACGCTAAGGGCCGAGTCGAAAATGGATCCCGCTCGACGATCGGTTACGCCGATGGTGTCGACCAACGTCACGCGGCACTGTTCTTCTTCTTTTTCTTCAGAGACAAATAACTATGCGAATCAAAGTTCTGGTCGGATCTGTTTTTTTGTTGGCTTCGCTGTCCTCCAGTGTTCTGGGTCAGTCCCAGACAGTTCCGATCGTCGATCTTCGCGTCGGCGGCCTGCTTGGCGGCGTGCGTGACGGCAAATGGATCGAGGCCGGAATCGCCGCCGAATCGATCCTGAACGGTCCAATGGACATGAACGTTTTCGGTTTTGGCGGTAAAGAACGGAGAACGATACCCTCGGCTAGACGTGCTCCCGTCGAGGATGTTTGCCAGGATTTTTATCGGATCAAGCTAGGTTTCAAGGAGAGGCTCGGCCTCGCTCTCGGGGTAAATGCATCGTGGAAACCGATGCCGCGGATCCCGACGAAGATCGACCCCAAATCCGCTACTTACACCGGAGCCGTAGGAGCATTTCTTAAAAAGAAGGGCTTAGCTCGGTCAGCGATAAAGATTACGCAGGGATATCGCATCGACCTCAACGGTGACGGAGTTGACGAAGTACTGATCGCGGCAACCTATTTTCGAAAAGGATTCACGGCGGGATCTTCCTCGGGCGATTACTCGTTCATAATGATCAGAACAACGAAAGGCAAAGCCACGACTGATCAATTGGTGGACGGAAATTTCTTTAAGAAGGGCGTCGACTTTGGCGCTCCGAACCGCTACGAGATCTCTTCCATCGCCGATCTGAACGGCGACGGCAGGATGGAGATAGTCGTTTATTCGGAATACTATGAAGGTGCCGGAACGGCGGCCTTCGAGTACGTCAAAGGTAAGCCTCAGCTTATCAAGGAACTGTCCATCGGCTGCGGTGTCTAGTTAAAGACGCTGTCGCCCAGTATATTCTCGCGTAAATAAGCGATCGTGTCCTGAAGCGTCTCTTGCGGATCACGCGGGGCGAATCCTAACTCGTGTTCTGCTTTTGTCGAATCAAAATACCAGAAGCATTCGGCCTGCTCGACCTCATTCGGCGCGACCGGCGACGGCCTTCCCCAATTCTTGTAAACCGAGCTGATAAAGGCCGATCCCGCCATCGCCAGTTTTTTTGGAACTTTCAAAGCGGGTGCCGAAACACCGCTAAGCCGCGAAAGCCGGCCGAAAAACTGCTCAAACGTCATATTGGCCGCCCCCAGAAGATATTTCTCCTGGTGACGCCCCTTTTCTAGAGCCGAAATAAAGGCGGCCGCCACATCGCGGGCGTCTACAAAATTCAAGCCGCCGCCCGGACAATACGGGACCTTTCGGCCGAGGAAATCCAGCACAGGTTTGGTCGAACTCATCCGTTCGTCGTCAGGCCCGAGCAGCAGTGACGGGTTCATGATCACCAGCCGGTGTCCCTCGCCATCAAAATTCTCAAGTGCAGCCCGCTCCTGATAGTATTTCGAAGCGTAATAGGCCCATTTCGAAAAGAGATCGACGGGCTGCGGAAAAGTCTCGTCAAAGACTTGTTCGTCATCGCTGACCGCGATAGTTCCGCTCGAAGAGGCGAGGATCATCGTCTCAACCCCAGCTTCTTTTGCCGCTTCGCAAAGAAGCCGCGTCCCTTCAAGATGGATCTTGTTCATCACGGCCGCGTCGTCGTTGTCACGCGAAACCTTGCCAGCAAGGTGAAAGATCCCCGAGACATTCTTACACGCCTTGGCGACGTCGTCCGGACTCGAAACTGAACCTTCGACAGCCTTGATCCCTGCATCCTTCATCCATTCAGGTACACGGGAGGCCATTACTTTCAGATTTTTTTCGCCCGCCGCCAGAAACTGCCGCACGATATGAGTACCCAGAAACCCGGTCCCTCCCGTGATCAGTATCCGCTTTTCAGTTTTCGCTAGTGCTTTTGACTTTGCCATGAATATTTACTGCTGACTCGCAGAGTAGAAATCTTGCTCTTATTTATTCTGCATCTCTACCACCCTGTGCGTTCAAATCTCCTACCAGGTTTTACGAAAAGGATGAGCCTCGGTGTTAAACACCACTTTTTTTAAGTCAAGCGTCTTTTCCGGCGCAAACAACAGGTAGAAATACTTGAACGTCTCCGCAAAAACAAAGCTGTGCATATAGTCCGTCTTTTCTTTTGTAACCACGCTCTTGAGTCCGGCATACGCGACGTCGGTACGGCAATATTTTACAAAATCGTCGAACATCTGCTTGCCCATCGCCAGGTATTTCGGATCTTTCGTAAACTGATACAAATAGTATGTCGACTCAACGATCTCAGGCCGCAGCGGATAACCGGCAGATTCGGTCTGCCCGGTTTTATAGTTATAAACCTCTGGCTCGATACCGTTTACCTTCCACATCTTAAATAACGAATCCTGATAATCGCGGGCTCGATTCAGATCGCCGTCAAGAGCCAGGATCGCCGGAAAGAATGCGTCAAGTGCTCCGGTCGTCGTCAACGTCCGTTTGCCGGTGTTCATATCGGCGTGGCCGTACCAAAGGTCGCCCGCACTCGTAGCTCCGTTGCGGCTTATTTTGCTCAAATTCTCCGTTTCGTCCGTCAGGTACGTGTTTATCTTGGAGATCGAGTCCTCCCACATTGTGCGGCACTCGGTATCGCCAAAAAGGTTCGCGGCCTTGATCAGGTACTCATAGTACGAATCGATCCCGCCGCTGAGATGACTGTCTGGATTTGTCCATTTGCCGGTTTCGACGTTTATGTTCTCACCGACAAGGCCGATCGGCGACCTGCGTTTGTAGGTTTCGACAAGTGCTCGTTTAGCTTTGTCGTAGTAAATAGGTTTACCCGTCAGTTTGCTCAACGTTCCAAATTCGATCAGAAGTGTGCCCGTTTCTGCTGGATTCGAGACCGGGTCGCGGGTCTTGCCCGTCTTGAGATTTACAAATCTGTACGGCATCCCCGTTGGCGACTCAAAAACCGGCAAAAGCCGACGCCCGAGGTCATCCGCGAGATCCAACAGCCGCTTATCGCCCGTCATCTGATACGCCGACAACAGCCCGCCAAGCTCGCGTATCGTTATCTCAAAATTCTGGACGGAGATGTCCTTATCGAATGAAAGATTTTTGACAATATATTCGCGTGTTTCATCCGCTTCCTTCTTAAACCCCAGCAAGTACAACGAATCCAGTGAATCGACCGGCGTCATCAATATCGTCTGCCCATACCAATCGCGGCATGTTTTCGAGATCGGTTTCAGGTCGTCATGGCCCCAGCAATACTGCTTGTAGCCGTTCCAGGCGTGGAGAAATTCGGCCTTGACGCCTTCAGCCATCTGCTTATTGTCGATCTTCTGACCAAACGTCGGCAAAACGATCACCAGAACAGATAGGGTTAAAACCGAAGTTAGGCGATAAAGAAATCTCATAATTATCTCTGCGTCCTCTGCGGCTGTAGCGTTTAGAAGCCTCAATTGTCGATCACTGGCTCCTGTTTCCGCGATTTCCGCCGCTCCGCTTTCCACTGTTTTCGAAGTAGATCTACGTCAAATTTATCGCGCTTTCCGTCGCGCATATTCTCGATCTCGTGTTGAACGCGGGCGGCGATTAGGCGATAGGCCTCGGTGTTTGGTACGCCCTCGATCATTTTGGCGAGTTCGTCGTATTCGAGAAACCGGCCGACCTTGGCACCGACCTTTGCGCCGATGCTATTACCTTTGGGGATGATCGTGCCCTTCGGAAACGCGTCGAACGTGCCCCAAATATAGATGGGCAATATTCCGATCTTCTGATTGAGCGCAAGATAGCCGATGATCGGTTTGAACTCCGATATCTGTCCCGATTCCTGACGTCCACCTTCGGGGAAGATCAATGCATTAAATCCCTCGTCGAGGATCTGCGTAACGTGGCGCAGCGATTGTCGCAAACTGCCCGTACGTTCGATCGGGACAAGCGTCGTGAAATTATTCATATACGCACGCTTATATTTGGTATCGAACCAGTAATCCGCTGCCGCCACGGCGACCGTTTGCTCAGCGATGTCTTTTCCAAGCGCTTTTTTGACCAAGCCCGTGTCGATGTGCGACGTGTGATTTGGGGCGACGATAAAATTGACGTGCTGCGGCACATTGGCCTCGCCCTCGATCTTTGTGTTCAGAACGCCGTCATAAAGCGTGTCGGTCGCAAAATCGACTATTGAGTTTCCGAGCCGCCGAACTATCGATGGAATGATAATATCGTCATCATTCTTTTTCTCCTCAGCCTTGGGCTCGTCGGCCAGCTTCTTCGATTTATCGACCCTTTGAACCGCGGTCAGTAGTTCCCTTACGGATTGAACTTCATTCAGCGTATCCGGCGAAGCGACGCGTCCTCCCGCGTCCTCGACCGCCGCCTGCAATTCGACAAACATCAGCGAATCAAACCCAAGGTCAGCAAGTTTGTCCTCCATCACGACATCCGAGAGCGGCCGGTTCGAGACGCTCGCAACGATCTTGCGGATCCAGACAGCGTTGTCGTCGCCCTTGGCTTCGACGACCTTTTTGGTTTTCGATCTCGCCCGTTCTTCGAGAGTTTGCAGCATCTCGACGACCTCAGGCCTTTTCACCTTTCGGGTCGCGGTCCTCGGCAGCTCGAACGGCGTGATATGCAGCACTTTGACGCGTTTGAAGAATGCTAGTCCAGCCGAAACTTCGCGATAATGCACCTCGATCTGCTTGTTAACCTCCGCTCTTGCAAGAGAAATGTCGTGTTCGTAGTCGGGCACGACCAAGGCCGCGATCTTCTCTCCGCCATCGTCATCCGGCAGGCCGACAACACTCATCTCCTTGATATATGGCGACTTACCATAATGGTCTTCGATCTCGTCGGGGTAGATGTTCTTGCCGTTCGAATCGATTATCACATCCTTTGACCGGCCGACGATGAACAGGTTGCCGTCCTCATCAAGCCGTCCGAGGTCACCCGTTTTCAGCCATCGATCGTTCAGAACAGCATCGGTCGCTTTTTCATTGTTATAATAGCCGACCATCACATTCTGGCCACGGGCGAGGACCTCACCGACACCGTTTTCATCCAGGCTCTCGATCTTGACCTCGACGCCAGGCAGCGGCTTACCGACACTGCCTCTCAACAACTTGTTTCCGGGCCGTGCGACGGTCAGAACAGGCGAAGATTCGGTCAAACCGTAGCCTTCGAGAACTGTAAACCCCAGACCATGCAGGTCTTTTTGCACCTTTTCGGACAACGCCGAGCCGCCCGAGATCAGGTAACGCATATTACCGCCAAGGCCCTGATGTATCGGGAAAAAGACGATCGGACCGAGATTGAACGGCGTGTTGTCGCGTATCCACGCATTGAATTCGATCACGTTATCGGCAAGGTCGGCGATCCAGTCGCCGCGTTCGCGCAGCCGTGTCTTGATGCGGCGATGGAGCATTTCCCATAAGGCCGGGACGCCGACCATGCCTGTAACATGGCTGTTCTCCATCGTCCTCGACAGCTCCTCGGCATTCAGCTCGTTAAGATAAGTTATCTGCGTTCCATTCGAGAAAGGCGTCAGAAATCCGGCCGAAAACTCAAACGTATGATGCATCGGCAGCACCGACAAAACCCCATCGGTAAGATCCATATCGAGCACGCTCGAGAGCATCGATATCATGTTGACGAAATTCTTGTGCGACAACATGACCGCCTTTGGCGTGCCCGTCGTGCCCGAAGTAAAGATCAGCGATGCGATCGACGTCGAATGGATCTTGTCCGGCAGCAAAGCGTTTCGTTTCGCCTCCTCCGTTTCCGACTGGATCTCAAAAACCTCATCGAATGTCCAAACGACTGGAGCGCAAGCATCCTGCTTGCCCGTCTTTTCGGCGAACGCCCCATCTAGCTTCTCCTTCAACTCAGGATTTTCCGCCGCCAACTTTGGCGAAACAACGATTGCCGACGCCTCACCCGCCTTCGCAAACGCGATGATCTCGTCAACCGAACTCGCCGGATCGATCGGTATCGCCGTCGCCCCGGTTTTCAAGATGCCAAAATACGTAATTCCCCATTCGGGCATGTTATTTGAAAACAAAATGACGCGGTCGCCACTGGCGATCCCATTTTTGGCGAGGAAACCCGCGGCACGCAGCGTCAGTTCGCGAACATCGTCGTAAGTGTATTGCTCCTTGCGGCCGTCCCGCTCGATCCGCATTGCCACCCGTGTCGGGAACCGTTTGACCGATGTGTCGAACAGATCAAGCAGATCCTTGTAAGTGTACGAACGTCGCTCCTGAATCTTGAGGTCCTCCTCGAGCTGCGGCAGCACCCATTTTCGCATGCCTGGGAAATGCACGTTTAGCCAATAATCGTACCAATCGAGCCGCTCCGGATACCACGGCAGCAGCGGCTTTTCCTTCTCCCTGATGACCGACTGCAAAGCTCGCATGTTGTCAGAGCGATACAGATACTCATTGTCGATCATGAACGGCTTAAACATCGCAAACGCGTCCATCGTCTCTTTTGTCGTCTGCTCAAAGTTAATGACCGACTTTTGCAGGTCCGAGACAATGTTCCCGAGTCGTCCGCCACCCCAACGCGGTGCGGCTTTGTCGAGCAGTTTGTCCGCCCGGCGCGCAAATTTGTTCAACATCGGTGCCGACGCGAGTTCATACGTCCGGTGCTTGACCGGTATCGCCTCGACCATGCCGGCCATCCTGTTTACAAGCTTGTTTCCAGTCTCCTTATCTTCAAAATGACGGCGTTTATACAGCCCAACGAGGCCGACGATCCGCTTCATATCGTTAGGATTGCTGTCACCCGAGGACGCCTGGAAAACGAGCGGAGGATTTGGATCGACAATGGCGTTCATCGCCGCCGCAAGTATCGCCCCCGAAACCATATCGACGGGAATAATGTCGAGTATTAGTTTTTCGTTGACCGGAATGATCGGCTGCCCGCGAAGTGCGATCAGGATCAATGGAGCCGTCGTGGTAAATCCCTCGTTCCAGCCAGGAAACGGATATTGATTTGAAGATTCGACTATCGACGGCCGAACGAGCACCTTCACAATGTCGTCCTGCGAAGCGATTATCTGCTCGGCCAATGATTTCGAATAGGTGTAAATATTGGTCCAGCCCCAATATTCAGCGCGCTCCGCGCCAAGCTCCGTCGTCCGTTCTCGCACCCACATTTTGCGCTCGCGAAATATTGCCGATTTCAGGTCTGCCTCGTCGTCCGGATCACGGCCTTCCTCAATAAACCTGCATCGGGCAAGTTCACGAAACTTCGCAGCCTGCACCGCGTCGTCCGCTTCCTGCCTCGCCTGCTCGCTTAATCGTGCACAGTCCTCAACCTCTCGATTTACATCAAAAACCGTTCCGGGCAGTTCTTCTTTACGCGGGAAATACCCGACGACCGGCTCGTTCTCCCAGATCGGCCCCGAACGTTTGCCCGCCACAAAACAAGTTGAAACATGCACGAGACGCGGCTTTTTCATCATCCGAGCCATTTTGATAATGTTGTTCGACCCAACAACATTGGTTCTCAGCGCCGACTCAAGCGGAGGATTGAACGTCACATTTCCGGCACCGTTAATAATGATGTCGGTGTCCCGCATTATCTTTTTGGCCGCAGCTTCGTCCAGCCCAAGATACTCGTTCCCGACATCGCCGTTGACCGGCACGACCTTGGATTTAATAAAATCCTCAAATCCGTCGCCATATTTCTCACGCAGCGGATCAAACGTTGGGCTTGTCACAATGCTCGTCCAAAACCTTATCTTCGACTCATTCGCATCCCGCGCCCGCACCGTCGCATAAACCTTCCCGATATCCGGAAAATTATGCAGCAGCATCGACAAAGTGACCTTCCCCACAAAGCCCGTCCCGCCGATGAAGAAGATCTTCTTGCCATTAAATATTTCTGTTGGTGATAATTTCATTAGTATAAGATCGCCAAAGCCTACCAACCGGCTCGCTTTTTAATGTCTTTCCAGCGAGGGTCTTTTCGGGTCGCATTCCACACAGGGTCATAGTTTAGCCAGACGAGCCACGAACCGATTCCGTCTCGGTCATCGATAGCCCTGTCCAACCAACGAAATGCCTCATCCCTTTTCCCGAGGACTTCATATCCCGCCGCAATCCGATATTCGACCACGTGCTCGCCTCGTGCGTCTCGTTGCAGAAGTTCGTTCAATAGTTCGCGAGCTTTTTCCTTTTGGCCCGCATCCGCATAGGCTAGAGCGATCATTCCGATCCCGCCCGCATCGCCCTTTGGAGCGTCGGGCATTGCCTTTTTAGCTTCGACAAGCGCTTCCGGAAACTGACGCTTTGCTCCGAAAGCCAGACTTCGATAAAAATGCGCCAACGAATTATTTGGATTTGATTCCAGATATTTGGCGTAATGATCGAGAACCCAGTCATATTGTCCGGCCATATAGCGCGGCCTGCCAGCATTACTCAAGACGAAATCACGGGTATCGGCGTCGGCGAACACAATGGCCTTATCAGCGTATTGAAAGGCGAGGTCGAATTTGCCCATCCCGCTCAGCAATTGCGAATAGTAATGATTGGATCGTGCGTTTTGCGGGTCGACCTTTAATGCGGCTTCGAGGATCTTCTTAGCACATTTGAAATCGCCATTGTTTGCCATCACCCGATCTGCCAATAAGTGCAGGCCGTCAATATTTGAGGGATCGAGCTCACGGCCTTTTGACAAATTCTCCCATACACGTGCTTGGGCAATTTTCTTCGGCACACTCATATAACGCTGTGATTGAGCATGCGCTCGGGCTAGGAAGATATAGGCCGGAGCGTTCTTTGGATCGGCCCGAACTGCTTGTTCCAAAAGAGAGATCGCCTTCGCAATATTCTCGCTAGACGGGGTTCGCATTAACATTTGTGCCTCGGCGACGATCTTGTCTGCGGCTACCCGCTCGGTCGTCATGTGGCCATTAGTCTTTGCTGCTGATTTTCGAACTGTGACGTTTGGACAACCTGCGAGTATAGCCGTCGGTTGGCCGCGAACCATCCCGAAAAAGGCAAACAGCATCAGCGAAAACCCGACAAAGCAAGGGCCGCCGATAAAGAAGATCTTCTTACCCGTAAATATTTCTGTTGGTGATAATTTCATACGGAGCGCGGACACTTCTGTCCGCATCGCCGGTTCCTCCGGCGAAATTATTTGCTGTTATCAATATTCGTTCATCCCTGAGGCTTAACTTTCTTGCCGAAGGCGGCACTCATGCGGACAAAAGTGTCCGAGCTCCGCTATCCACCACACTGATCCTTATTCCCAAAATTATCAGGCTGGCGGCTCCATCCGGTTTGGCCGCGGCGGTTTTTGACCTTGACCCACCAGACCGATACCGGTTGGCGGGTCAGCTTAAAGACCTTTTCGTCGGTGACCTCTGCTTCGAACATCCTTCCATTGAACCAGATCTTGCTGAAGCCTTCGCCAAGGTATGTGAGCAGAAAAATATTGTTGCCGCGATCGAGCTTGACCTTTTCGAGCGTCGTTCGCTTTAGCACGCGAACGATGCCCGCACGCGTCGTAATAACGGTGCCAGTAACCCCCGTGACCTTTTCGCCCTTCGCGAGGCGGAAACTGACCGGTGACGAATCGTTCATTTCGCGGTGCATGGCAGTCGGTTTGTCGACCGTCCATTCGCGATATGTACAGCATTCGAACGGGCACGCTCCTTTATCGACAAACGGTACTCGCGGCCCACTTTTTTGACCAAATGACGAGACGGCAAATACGCCAACGACCAGTAAAACAAGGGCGAGCGGTTTGATTTTCATTATCTTGGTCCTATAAATCCTATGCTCGCGTTGCTCTGACTTCCAGATACTCCGATTCCACCTGGGTAGTTCCATCAGTAGCCCGATTATTCTCGGTCCAGAGCCCGATCAGGTCCGCCTCCAAAGCTTCCTGGCCTGCTGCGTCGAGCGAGGCAAAAGCCTTGACCGTCGGGCCAAAGAACAACCGAAATTGCTCAACCACCTCCGCCGGTCCAAACGGATAGAGGAACATGATCTTAATCCGGTTCAACTGCAGATCAGAGATGCCTGTCGAAAAACGCTCACGAACGACATCCTCACTTCCCCAGAGTACAGGCGGCGTCATTCCCGGAGGCGGTGGTACGTGTTTGGCACCAAGTTTGAACATCTGTCCCGTAAACGCCTCGGGTGTCCAATTAGCCATCGCGATCAGCCCGCCGGAGCGGCAAACGCGTTTTAGCTCGGCCGCCGTCACATCCGGACGAGGTGCAAACATTGCCCCAAACATCGTTGTAACGACGTCAAAGCTGCCGTCTTCATACGGCATCGCTTCGGCGTCGCCAACGTCAAATTTTGCGTCAACACCCTCGGTCGCGGCCCGCCCGATCGCCTGTTCGATCAGGTTTGGCGCAATATCGACACCGGTCACGATCGCTCCAGCCTTCGCCGCCGGGATTGCCGTGTTCCCCGTTCCGCAGGCCACATCGAGAAGTCGGGTTCCCGGCTTCAATCCGAGACCGTCAATAAATTCCGCGGCTCCCTCCTCGATAGATCGTGCGATCACGCCAAAATCTCCCGCTATCCAAGCCGCCCTCAAACGATCTTTGAGGGCCTGCATTTCAGTCGTCATTTCTGTACTTTGCATAACAATTATCTCCTCCTTATTTCCCCCGCTTTTGAATCTTTTATCCAAACACTTGCGGCACGTCACCTCGTCGGCTTCACCGGTCGCAATGTCACCTATTTCGGCCCGATGGGCCGCTTCCCTGTCGCGCGGATTACAAACGACCATTCCATTTTCATCAAGCGCATGAACATCCCTTTTCGTTCGTCGATCGACGGGCATCTTAGTCCGTCACACTACACAACCCGATTATCGGCTGGTGTAGCATCGTAATCTCCGCACTGCGACCCATATAGCTCCGGCCCATGGCTATCGCCTCGGTCAGATTATCGGCACGCTCCCAACCGAGCATTTCGGGGACGTGTGCGTTTTCGGCACCGGCAACAATTACTTTGCCAATGTGCTGGCGGCCGTTCTCGCCCCAGTACCACATAAAAAACGGATGTGCTCCGTGATAGGCGTTGCCGCGGCGGTACATCTCGACATAAGCCGGGTTAGTCGCGAATTCCCGTTCGTACTTTTCACGCAAATAGAACGCATCTCTCGACTCCGGCAGCAGACGGTGGAAAAACTCGATATACGCCGGGTGAAAATTATGGTCGAACTCGTCAAAACACGGATGGGTAATGATCATCACGCCGCCTTTACGGAGAAGCGGTTTGTTGCGGTACATGTTGAAGTGGTACCCGAGAGCCATCACCTGAACGAGCAGCGGATTGAGCGCGGAATAGACGTTATATGGCGAAATATCCGGGATCCCAGAAATCAGGATGTCGCACTGGCCCTTAACAGGGATCTCGTATTGCTGATAGTTTTTCTCGAGGATCTTTTCGTGCACAGGCTCCGTCTTTCCCGCATAACAAGCGATCAGTTCGTACTGTGCAGGTATCGCGTGGAGGAGTTTGCGGCGGGCCGCACGGGGCATCTTCGAGAATGTCCGTTTCATCGCCTCCCATTTCATCCGGTCCATGAACGAGAATTCGTCCTCGTTTCGGGTCAGAATGTCGTAGCCGTCCGAGAACATCTTGTTGTTAAGAGCCGTCTCGATGTGAAAGACCTTGCAGTTCTCATCAACCAATTTCCCTAATCGAATGACCTTGTGATTTAGCTCAGATGCCGGTGGGTCCATGTACGAATGCGAGTCCCGGATCGTCTGCGGCTCGTGGTGGGCCCGGAGGGATTCGTAATCGCACAATCCGACGGCGACCGATTTGTGTCCGCCATCCATCGGCACCAGATTTATGTTCAGATAAATTAGCAGGTCGCTCTCGATCGCACGTTTGTTAACCCGCAGCGGTTCGTTGTGACGCGTGTGACCGAGCGTTACGAGATTATCATCGTCCTCGGCGTCGTGGTTGTAATAGCGGTCAGGATAGTATTCGTTATAGATGTCGGCCCCGACCATCCGCTTCATTTCCCAGGCGGTCATCTTACGATGCAGGCTGTTTGCGATGATCAAATGAATGTCATCAACGCCATTCGCCCCGCACATATCGAGCACGACCTCGAGCATCGTCTGTCGCATGTCCGGCGTCGCCATCGGCGGCAGCGGCAGCGAAATATCGTCCATCGCGATCGTCACCCGCATCCCCGGCTCAAGCAACGCATAAAGCGGCTCCATCTCTAGCGGATGATTTATCGCATACCGTATCGCCGCCTCACGATTCGGCAGCCCCTTGATCGGCGGATTCGGATAAATCACCCGCGTCCCGACCGGAATGTCCTCAATAATAAAATCCTCGCCAAACGGCATGATCCGCGGTGCCGAGTCTTTGTCGATGTAAACGATCGATTCGTGTGTTTTTCTACGTAATTGTAAGGCCATATAATTCGTCTCAGCTTGGGTGTACCATGCTCTCTGCTTCCGCCGAATGTGTATTGTCACGGTCGCCCGGTTTTTTCCGGTTTGTGCTTTAAGCAGTTTCGCGGGCGAGGGCGATTGCTTGTTTTGTTCGCATTGTATGTCCTTCGCGAAATGCCGCTTCAAACTTCTCGTCGCCGATCGCCGCCCGTGCTTCGCTTTCGTAGAGGTCGTCGAACTTCCTGTCAACCGGTTCCGTTTTGTAACCGATCGCCTCGAAGATCGCCTGTCCCGCTCCATATAGCCGTGCCGCTTTTTCCAGTTCACCGCCCCTGACCGCCAGTGCCGCAAAAATGTTCAATGCAACGGCAATCATCTTTTTCTCTCCCAGCTCCTGGCTGATTTTCAGCCCTTCAAGGGCGTATGAATGAGCCGGTTGATAATCTTCCTGCAAAGAGGCAACCGCTGCCAGATTAAGGGCAAAAACTGAAATTAAGGAATTAAATGATTCCTGCTTAGCTATCAAATAACACTCTTCATAGTATTTCCTCGCGACTTCATAGTCTTCTTCCGTTCGGGCTATTTCTCCCAAACTATTAAGCCTAGATGAGATCAGAGATTTATCTCCTATCTCTCTGGCAATTGCCAGACTTTCTTCCGTAAAGGCTCGTGCCGCCGGAATATCTTTCCGGACGGCTTTTACATTTCCCAAACTACCGAGAGCTTTACAGATCAATTCCCTGTCTCCGATCTCTCGGCTGAGCCGCAGACTTTCTTCGCAAAAAGAATTTGCCGCTTCCAGATCGCCCTGCAGCCGACTCAAGGCACCAACACCGAGACAGGCCTTTGTCCGCAGTTTCGGATCAGCATCTTCGCCGTTTCTGCCGAGTGCCTGTTTTATCCAACTGCCGCCTTCCGCCAGATAACCGCGTCTGCCCCAAAACACCCAGATCGCGGCAACGATCCTGAGAGCGGTCTCCGGCTTCTTTTCCAGACTCCATTCCAATGCCGAGCGGATGTTGTCGTGTTCCTGCTCGAGTCGTTCCAGCCATTCCGCCGCTTTCGCTCCATCAATTTCAGGCTGGGCAGTTTCGGAAAGTGAAGCGTAAAATCCGCTGTGTCTTTCGTTGATCTCGTCCGTTTCGCCGTTTTCCGCTAATTGTTCGAGGGCGAATTCACGAACGACGACGAGCATCGAAAATCGCGGTTCGCCGTCCGCCTGTTCCCG
>JBBRSH010000055.1:0-26101 GCA_038245555.1 Pyrinomonadales bacterium
AGCGAATTTGCGACGATAAAAGTAACGCTGATCACAAGAACGCACCCCTGAACAAGCCGATAATCACGTTTGCCGATGCCGTCCTCGAGCAGCAAAAGGCCGAG
Source organism: Pyrinomonadales bacterium (assembly GCA_038245555.1). Classification (GTDB taxonomy): domain Bacteria; phylum Acidobacteriota; class Blastocatellia; order Pyrinomonadales; family Pyrinomonadaceae; genus OLB17. The sequence continues at coordinate 105 of JBBRSH010000055.1, forward strand.
ACCCTGCCAGTTAAATATTCGCTCGGTGATGATCGAGCCCGCGAGGAGCACGCCAAGCTGTAGGCCGAGGATCGTCACGACCGGGATCAGGCCATTTTTGAGAACGTGCTTGTAGATGACCTTGCGTTCGCTCAGGCCCTTTGCACGGGCGGTTCGTACGTAGTCTTCGCCGAGTTCCTCGATCACGCTTGACCGGACCATCCGTGTCAGGATCGCCGAAAGCGCGGCCCCGAGCGTCACCGCTGGTAGGATGATATCCTCCGGATTTGCGCTGCCGGTCGGCGAAAAGATTTGGAGTTGAACGGCAAATAGATAAACAAGGAACGGGCCGATCACAAAGGTCGGCAGCGAGATACCGAGAAGGGCCATGAATGACGCCGAGCTGTCAACGAACTTGCCCTTGTTGGATCCGGCGAGCACTCCCAGCGGGATCGCGATCCCGATGGCAACGAGCATCGCGGCGATCGCAAGCTTGATGGTCGCGGGATAGCGCTCAAAGATCATATCGCGAACCGGACGCTCCGTTCGAAAGGACTTTCCGAGATCGCCGTGAAAAAGTCCGATCCAGTAATCAGCGTACCGATTGTCAATGCCGTTCCATGTAACGCCATTTTCCGCGCTGACCGAAATGAAAAAGGCCGGACGATCGAGGCCATGTTTGACCCTGAAATTATCAAGCTGTTCCTGTGTGGCGGTTTCGCCGAGGATGACGGTTGCCGGGTCGCCGGGAACCAGTTCGATCAGAAGCGTGACAAGGGACACGACCGTCCAAATGACGAGCAGCATGAGGCCCAACTGGCGCCCGATGTTCAATAATCTATATTTCATGCCGCAAAGCTGCTTTTCTAAACTGGTACCTTTCTATACGAGGTGCATCCGCTCAACGATAAAGGCGCATTTTTGACCGCGGTTTTTCATCGGGAAAAAAGAAAAAGTGAGAAAATTCTATCTCGATTTTGTTCCGGAATGCAATGCGGCGATCCCGCCGGTAAGATTCGTGTAGCCGACTTCGCCAAAGCCTGTTTGCTCGATCATTGTGGTGAGACGTTTTTGATCGGGGAATTTCGAGACCGAATCGGGGAGATATTCGTACGCGCCGTACGAACCACTAATCGCCCCTCCGATCCGGGGAAGGATGTGCGAAAAGTAAAAATTGAACAGCCGGCCGAATCCGGGAACGATCGGAGTCGAAAATTCGAGGACAGCGAGCCGCCCGCCGGGTTTCAAGATCCTTCCGAGTTCCACGAGACCATGTTCGACATTCGACAAATTTCTCAGTCCGAAGGCGATCGTAACCGCGTCGAACATATTGTCGTCGAATGGAAGCCGCATTGCATCGCCCTCGACAAACGGTATCGTCTGCGGTAGATATTCCGCTTTTGACTTTGCCCGCGCGAGCATCGGTCGGCAAAAATCTGTCCCGATGATCCGCGCCTTTGCTCCTCTTTTTAATTCGATCGACAGGTCGCCTGTCCCGCACGCGACGTCCAGAACACAGGCGTCGGGACGGTCGAGGATCTCGCGAAGTTCACGGGCGACGAGCCGCCGCCAGCGTTTATCGATGTTCAGAGAAAGGACGTGATTGAGGAGATCGTAGCGTCCGGCGATGCCGGCAAACATATCGCGTACCGCCTTCGCGTGAGCGGCCTCCTTTAGGTCTGATCCAGTTTGCACGAGGTTTAGCTGACGGGTGGTTGTGGCGCGGCCTGCACCGCGACCATTGGCATTTTACGAAGCGATGCGCCGTATGAATTTACATCGTCAAGAGTCACGCTATCCGCCAGTCTCATCTCCTGGGCAGGGTTTTGCAGGCCAAACGTGTCAGCGTCGAGCCAAGCGGTAATAAGGTCATTTTTGCTCCAGTCCGCCTCGAAACGAGATCGTGCGGCAGCAAATTCGGAGTCCGAGACATTTTCCAGCAGGGATTTTGCGACGATCTCCTCCATGCCCGCATTCCCGTTCTTGTTCGGGGCCGAGATACCGATGATGAAAGTGCCGGGAAGAACATGCTCTTCGGATCGGACAAACAGGCCGGCGGCATTTGTCGCGGGGATTCGCGAACGAAGACGCGCCTCAACTACATTTGCGAATACGCGAGATGCGGCAAAGTCCTTATCTTTACGGGCGGTCCCGCGGGCGGCGAATCTTATTGTTGATGTATCGCTTCGCGGCGACGCGACGGTCTGAAGTGCGATGACCGGCGGGTCGGGCTGTCTAAAGGTTGTCGGCACGCGCTTGTCAGCCTTGAGCCACGCCCCAAAATAACGCCTGATCGCCCGCATCCCGGTTGTACGGTCAAGATTGCCGGAAACTGAGAGGGTCGCATTATCAGCCGTCAAAAATCGCTGTTTAGCATCGATAAGATCCGCAAAATCGATCTTCTGGATCGAATCGGCCGTTCCGAACGGCGCCCGGCCGTATGGGAATTTGCCAAACAATTGTTTTGCGGCCGCCCGGTCGGCTACATAGGCCGGGTCCAATTCGAGCTGTGCAACGGTCGCCAGTAGAGCGGCTTTCAGCCTTGCAGTAGTTTCCTTGTCGATCGTTGGGTTCGCTACGGCGGTTGAGATCGTTTCGAGTATCTGGAAAAAACTATCGGTCTTGCCGGTCGCCGTTATCTGAATATAATCATAGGTAGTCAGTACTTCGAGTCCGCCGCCGAGATCGTCCTTGAAATACTCACGTGTTACTTCGGTTGGAAAGATGTTTTCGGCCAAGAGCTTCATGACACCCTCTTTGCCCTGCGGGTCAAAGGCCGCTCCGCTATGGAGGCGGATCCTGACTTCGACGTTGCGGGCCGAGGCGTCCGGCCACAGTAAGACCTTAAGGCCGTTCAAAAGCTTTTCCTGGCGAGGCTGCGAGGCGGTATTCTGACCGAACGCCACGACGTTCAGGATGGCCGCGGCTATTACGATCTTTACGATAAAACTGAGGATCTTCATAAGAATTCGGGCGACATAATTCCGGCCTGCCGGGCTATGGATATTGTAACCGCTAAGTTTAGTTGCACCGGCACACGCATCGGTTGTAATCTCCCGAAAGTATCACTAAAAAGGCCAAATAGAAATTTTAGTTGCACGCAGGCATCGCGTCAAACGAATGCGGCATCTATCCTGTTTGAAAGCTTCCGCACCGCCGATCTGGGCAAATCCGGGAAGGATAATTGATAAAGCACTTAAATATCCCGCGAAAACGCGATATAATTAAGTATTCTCATTTCCACGTTGAGATACGTGGTGGACGTTACTGAGAGAGGCCGAAATAATGGGAAAAATAGTAAAGTATTGCAGTTCGTGTGACGAGAGTTTTGCTGAGAAGTTTGGTTTTTGCCCGACTTGCGGAACGCCTCTCGATGCGTTTGAGATGAATCCGCTGGGTGCTCGGGCTGAATCCGAGACGCCTGCTGCTCCCGCAACAGAGGCAGCTCCCCCGATTGAGGCAGCAGCTCCGATGTTTGCCGCTCCCGCACCGCTGGTCACCGAAATAGTGCGGGAACGCGTGATGGCGGCTCCGACCCCCGAACCCGAGATCTTCGTTCCCGCCGCGGAGCCTGTAATTGCGGCCCTGGCCGTCGAACCAGTGATCGAGGCACAGCCTGAAACCGTCAGTACTAAGGCTGCCACTCCCAAGGCAGACGTCTGGCCGCCCAAAGCGGCGAAGACTCCTGTTTATACGTCACCCGCAAAAGATGCCGATGCCCGGCCAAAGAGTTTGGAGGAAGAGCATAATCGATACGCTCGCGATGGTGGTTTTTATGTCACCGTCATCGAGGAAAAGAATTTAAAGACCCGTAATGGCCTCCTTTTGGGAACGCTCGTGTTATTTATATGCGTGCTGATGGCAGGCCTTGTCAACAGCATTTTTAGTAAGGATCTGGACATCGGTGCAATCAACGACGATATCTTTAACGCTTTTCTCGCCGACATCGATCCGATGAAGATCGAAGAAGTAAAGGAAAAGAAGGCCAAAGATGATGCAGGTGGCGGTGGCGGTGGCGGAAAAAATGAAAAGGACCCGGCTTCGCAAGGAGATCTTGCCGATCAGTCGAAAACTCCTACTCGTCCGCCCGATGTCAACACCCAGAAATCGGACACGCCGATGCTGCAGACACCGACCACCGAAGGAACAATGAAGTTCCCAAAGGTATATGGAAAATGGGGTGATCCTAACGGTGCTCCTGGATTGTCGAACGGAACCGGTACAGGCGGTGGAATAGGCAGTGGCCGCGGAACCGGGCAGGGAAGCGGTAACGGAACGGGCGCGGGGAACGGAGACGGTTCCGGGTTTGGAAACGGCAATGGTAACGGAAACGGCAACGGGACCGGGGACGGCGACGCCGGCATTCCTCCGAAATTAGTTGTTGGCGTCTCGTCACCTTTGAAGATCCTTGCCAAGCCCAAACCGGCATACACCGACGCGGCCCGTCAAAATCAGGTTCAGGGAACTGTTATCCTGCGAGTGACCTTTATGGCCAACGGTTCGATCGGTAGTATTTCGCCGGTCAAAGGATTGGGAAATGGCTTGACGGAACAGGCGAGCGCGGCGGCCCGGTCGATGAGATTTGAACCTGCAAAGATCGGCGGCGTAGCTCAGAGCGTGACCAAACAGGTCGAGTATTCCTTCTCGATCTATTGATACGTTAATAATGGGATAAATCTAAAGGGCGGGCCTAAATTGGTTTCGCTCTTTTTTTTGGCGTTCGAGCTGCTTGCAGGTTGACCAAACGGTCTGCCCAAACTACGATATGACTGAAATCCGGAGGGTCGAATGCCGCGCATTATTCTATTATTGGTCGTCACATTGTGCGGTTCTGTGTTGGCTCTTGCTCAGAGCTCCGGTACCGTTGGCGTTGACAAGGCCGTCATTCGCTCGACACCAAGTGCAAAAGGCACGATCGTAACCCGTTTGATCCGCGGTGAGACGGTTGAAATAATTTCGAGGAACGCAAACTGGCTTAATGTCAGACACGCGAAATATCGTGGCTGGATAGCTTCCACCTCAATTGTGACCCTTAACTTGGTTGCGGCCTCAGGTTCGGGATCAGGGTCAGGGTCTGGATATGGAACAGGCAGTGGCAGCGGAAGGGGAAGTGGCTCGGGTGTGGGTAACGGGCCGGGATCGTCGAAAAGCGATGGGATCGGAACAGGAACGCCGGTTTTAGCGACGGGCACAGCGGGTCTAAAACTGTTGTCACAGCCAGCCCCGTCCTACACGGTCGAGGCACGAAGGGCTGAGACACAAGGATCCGTCATTCTCCGCGTTACTTTTCTTGCAAACGGTACCATCGGCATCATTTCGCCAGTGAAACGTCTCCCATTTGGCCTGACCGAACAGGCGATGGCAGCCGCAAAATTGATCACTTTTCAACCTGCCCGAGCAAATGGCGTCGCGGTATCAGTCACAAAGCAGGTCGAGTACACCTTCACCGTTTACTGATCAAACTATTAACAAAAAAGCGGTCCGGCATTGTCGCCGGACCGCTTTCGTTAAATCTTTGTTCTCCTGATCAAATAAACACGACCGACTGTGACGACGGTATTTCAAACCGTTTCCGGCAGCGAATATTCTTACACATCAACATGTCGTCCACGCGAACCATATAGTCGCGCGATTTGGCATACTGTGCCCGTTCGTGCTCGTTCAGGTTTCGGGGCGGCTGCTTTTTCTTTGTCCGTTTGACCCACCGAACGTCATGATCCGCCCGGTCCCGGCAGTGCGGGCAAGAAAAACTAGCTTTCTTGACCTCCTGCCTCTCCTCAAATATATCGCGTTCGTTCATAATTACGCCCTAGTGCATCAGTCATAACCACCTGCCGTAGCGAGTGGTTGGACTCTGTCCGGGCCAGTCAGTACCACCTGCGGTAGCGGGTGGTTGAACTTGTCGACCATCCAACTAAATAATATCACTCAAACGTCGGTAAGTCGCCACCCTGTTCAAATTCGACGTAGCTGCACGCGCGAATAACATGTAGTTCAGTCCACAAATATCGGGTGCCGCCTTTGTCGGCCACGGACTTCGCTCGCTCAGCCACTGCTGATTCTCCCGCAGGGATCGTGTAGCATTTGCCTTGAGCGCATTTAACACGGTGCCTGGTGCCTGTGACGGTGCCGCAACGACAGCGTGAGCATGATTTGTTCTTATATTTACAGCCAGAAGTCGCCATTCGCGGATCTGGCAGGTTTCGCGCATTGATCGGCGAACAAGTACACGTTGTCGGGCGTTGAGTATGAATGGCCGGTCGATCAGTCGCTCTCGATTGGTCTCAAGCCATGCCGGCGTATACGGCAGCTTGGGAGTTCCGTATGTATTATGGTGTCGGCTTATCGAACCGCGTTCGTCCCCATGAAGCCACGTTCCGTGCGTTCGAAATGTGATGAGGTACGCGATCGGGGTGTCGGTGTCGTTCCACATTTTGACTACCGTAACTTTAAGGTGATGAAAAATCAACCACCCGCTACCGCAGGTGGTACTGACTGACCCGGCGGGTGCAGCCTACTTGTGTTATGGAAGGTTGTGCAAAAACTGGAAACTAAATATTCCAGTGTCGTGCCCGTCGGAGAAATGAAAGTTGAGGGCATAGCGTCCAACGATAGTTATGTTTCCAAGCGTCAGATCTTCGGGGACGCTTTCGTCGCGAAGGATCTTCTTGCCTGTCCATTCGTTGATGCAGCCTGCACAGGGGCACACGCGGCGGAGTTGGGCCGCGGAGTACTTGCTCTCGGTGTCATCGGACCATTTTATTGAGATCTCGGAATCCGACTCTTCTATTATTTGAACTGGTTGGATCATTGCCATTTCGGATCAACCGAATGATTTTAGCCCTTTAGCAGATTGTCTATGCTTTGCGGATCGATACCGTAGTGCGTCGCATGGTAAGTCGGCTTGCCGTCCTTGATAACAAATGCCTGAGGCGATTGATGTCGATGACCGGTCCGCTCCGATATTTCATTCGAAAGCGGCCTATTTTCCTGCACCACAACATAATAAACAACGCCGTTCACGCTCGCCGTCTGTTCGAGCACGTCGAGGCTGATGCCGCAGGTGTTGCTATGCTTTAGCAAGAAAACAGGAGCGTCAAACGAACGCTCGAACAACTCGTCAAGCTCTTTGCTCGACTCGATCTTAACAAATGTAGCTGACATTATTGGAGGCCCGAATAGGCGGTCGGCGGCGGCGGATCCATGCTTTGTTGCTGAAAATTCGGAAAGACACGCCGGTATGCCAAAAAAACACCCGCGAACATCACTGGAATGGTAAAGTAGAGGCCGATCCCGCAAGCTAAATAGCCAACAAATCCCAATGCGAACTGGCAAAGGATCAGGTTAACTACCCCGCCGAGATTCGCCCAGGACGCTTTTGCGCTTAGCTTAAATGCGTCGATCCCATTCAGATTTCGTTCCACTATCAGCGGGTAGGTGAAAATAATAAATGTGTGGATGCAGCCGAGCACGACGGCCATTACAATGCCCTCGGCAAACATTGTGCCGTACACCGCAAAGATCGCGGATTCGTTCATATGCCCGCGGCCGTCCGTCATCGAAACCATCACGGCGATCATCGAGCCCCACATTATCAAACTGAAAACGATGAGGGGACCGACAAGGATCAGTGTAGAGACGAGCGCAGGAACAAAATAATTAAAACCCTTAAAGAGGTCGCTAAAATCGGGCTTCTTTCCTTCGATGAGCCGGAAAAGTACAAAATAGATGCCGCAGTACATCGCACCTAGCCCGATGCCAAATGGAATGATGCCCGCGATCAGCATTCCAACAAGCGTGATCGCAAAAAATATCCAGTAATTCGGTTTTATTAATTCCCAGCCTTCTTTGAAGCAGTCGACCGCTCTGATCTGGCCGACCGTGAATTCAACATTTTCCACACGCTTATTCCACCTTGTAAATGTTCGTCAAATAGTCCGTCACCATTCTATCACTTGAAAATTGCGGCGTAAGCGTTGCGATCGAGTTTTTCATTCGTCGGACCCATTCGGTGGGCATGCCGCCTTCGATCTGACCGTAGTAGGCAGGAATTATTTCGTTCTCAAGCGTTTGGTATAACGACTCGGCGTCGGCGGCGTCCATTTCAGCTTCGGAGTCGAACACGTCGAACTCGCCGATCGCAAAGCCGTTCTCACCGTTAAAGCCTTCGACCCACCAACCGTCGAGTATCGATGCGTTCAGAGCCCCGTTCATGGCGGCCTTCATACCGCTCGTGCCGCTTGCTTCCATTGGACGGCGGGGAACATTCATCCAGACATCCACGCCCTGCACCAGATACCGAGCGACCTCCTGATCGTAATCCTCGATAAATACGGCCCGCCGCTGCCAATGCGATTCGTGATTGATGCTCATCAGCTCCTGCAGGATCGATTTTGCCGTGAGGTCCTGCGGGTGAGCCTTACCGGCGAAGACGAATTGGACGGGCCGCTCCATGTCGTCAACCATCTTCAGCAGCCGTTCGGTGTCGGTAAAGAGCAGGTTCCATCGTTTGTACGCCGCGACGCGGCGGGCAAAGCCGATGGTGAGCACGTCCGGAGAAAATAGCTGGCTGGTATCCTGATGTTCGTTGATCGTGTCGCGGGCCCCGGTCTCGCGTGACCGCGTTCGTTCACGGATGAACGCGATCAAGAGATTTTTAAGCGTCCTTCGGACGTTCCATATCTCGCGGTCGTCGATAAGATCGATCGCCGTTGCCCAGGAATTCGCATCGCGCACCATTTCCGCCCAACCGGGGCCAATGCGGTTTTCGAAAAGGTCCTGAAACAGTGGTGCTATCCACGTCGGTGCGTGAACGCCGTTGGTAACCGAGGTGATCGGGACCGAACCCGGATCGGCTAGGTCCGGGAACATTTTTAGCCAGAGGCTGCGTGAGACCTCACCGTGCTTTTCGCTGACGCCGTTGGCCGAACGGCACATCCGGATAGCAAGCGGCGTCATGCCGAAATACTCGGCCTGATCAGTGCTATCCGTCCGTCCGAGTGCAAGGAACTCATCCGAGCCAAGTTTTAGGGATGCGAGATAGTCCTCGGAAAAGCACTCGCTCAGCGTTTGCGGCGGAAATGCATCATTGCCCGCGGAGACCGGAGTATGTGTCGTGAATACGCACTGCTTTCGAACCTTTTCAGCCGCTTCAGAAAAGTTTGCTTCCGGGTTGGCGTCTAAATATTCCTTTGCCAGTTCCAGCGTAGAAAAAGCCGCGTGGCCTTCGTTTAGATGAAATACGTCCGGTTTCAGCCCCAATTGACGCACCAGCCTGACGCCGCCGATGCCAAGGATCTTTTCCTGGACGATCCGTGTTTCGACGTCGCCGCCGTACAGGTGGCCGGAGATAAGGCGGTCGACGACGTTATTTTCGGGAATGCTCGTATCAAGCAAATACAGCGAAATTCGGCCAACGCGTGCGAGCCACGCCTGAGCAAAAACCTGGCGGCCCCGAATATGGACTGACACCATGACGCGTGAACCGTCGGCCGTGGTGACCGGTGTCAAGGCGAGTTCGGTGTCGAAGACGTCGTTATACGATTCCAGCTGCCAGCCGTCGTGAGCAACGCGTTGGCGAAAAAATCCATACCGGTAAAGCAGCCCGACGGCGGTCAGCGGCAAATTAAGGTCGCTCGCGGATTTAAGATGATCGCCCGCAAGTATGCCGAGGCCGCCCGAATAATTTGGCAGGGAATTGTGAACGCCGTATTCGGCACAGAAGTAGGCGATCGATGGGGAGTTTTCGAGCTTTGTGCCATTGTTCAAATAATCAACGAATTTATCATTGAACCGCTTAACCCTCTCGACAAATTCGGTACTGGACGCCCGCTGCCAGAGCGTCAGGCCGCTGATCGTTTTTAGCAAAACCCTCGGATTCTGCTCGCAACGGTCCCAAAGTTCCGTATCGAGGTCGCGGAACAGTGCGGCCCCTTCAGGCTGCCATGACCAGTAGTAATTTCGCGATATCGTTTCGAGGCTTCTAAGTGCCTCCGGCAGGTCGCGAGCGAAATCAAAATTCTGCTCACGAGAGATAACCGGGGAAAGGGCTGGGGCAAATTGCATAGTCGTCGTATTCGAGGTCTCCTGCATAAATCATTGAAAACTTCGATTCCTAACGAGGCGAAGTAACCCAAAACTATAAGCTATGCGGGCTGGAGTATCAAATATTTCCAGCAAGTTGGCCTTTATACTGTCATTCGTACCTCGGTGTACTCTGTGTCTTCTTCTTGGTGCCCTCTGTGTTAAACAAAAGCGTTCACCACGGAGATCACAAAAGCGAAGACACAAAGTTCGCAAAGTAAGATTGCACCAGTACAAGGTTTTTACAATTTGATTTCCTCTGCGTCTCTGCGTCTCTGCGGCTTTGCGTCTTTGCGGGAAACATTGCCCCGCCAAGCTGCAGCTCAGCGCGTGACGTACCCGATTTTCAGATTCAGACTCAACTTCGGTATAATCAGAGACTTCGCTTGAAAGACAAAACGTAAATGAAACTGAATATTATCCCCGTAAAATGGTCCGACAACGGCGTCAAAATGCTCGATCAGCGGTTGCTGCCGACCGAAGAAAAGTGGCTGACGCTAAAAACCTGTGACGAAGTTGCGGCCGGAATTAAAGACATGGTCGTTCGTGGAGCCCCGGCGATCGGCGTCTCAGCCGCCTACGGCTTGGCGCTTGCCGCAAAGACTTTCGTTGGGACGACCGTCGAGGACCTCGAGGACGAGTTCCAATTTGCCGGTGACGTCTTGAGTAAAACCCGCCCGACCGCCGTCAATCTTTTTTGGGCGATCGATCGCATGACACGCACCTTCGAAAAGGCCAAGGCAGAAGGGAAGTCGGTCAGCGAGATCAAGCAGGTCCTGTTGCAGGATGCAAAAGACATTCACGAGGAAGACATCGAATCACAGCGGCTGATCGCTAAATTTGGCGGCGAACTGCTCGCTGATAACGACACGGTTCTGACCCACTGCAACGCCGGGGCCCTTGCAACCGGCGGCGTTTGGGGAACCGCGCTCGGCGTTATTCGCGGCGCCGTCGATCAGGGCAAAACGATCTCGGTCATCGCCGACGAAACGCGGCCGTATCTCCAGGGAGCAAGGCTCACGGCGTGGGAACTGATGGAGGACGACATCCCCGTCACGCTCATCACCGACAACATGAGCGGCCACATCATGAAAAAAGGTTCTGTCCAAGCCGTCGTCGTCGGCTCCGACCGCATCGCCGCTAACGGCGACGTCGCCAACAAGATCGGCACCTACATGGTCGCCGTCCTCGCCCACCGCCACAACATCCCGTTCTACGTCGCCGCCCCGCTCTCCACCGTCGACCTAAACTGCCCCACCGGCGACCAGATCCCCATCGAGGAACGTGATCGCATCGAGGTCACCCACGTAAAAAACCACCAACTAGCCCCCGAAGGCGTCGGCGTCAGCAATTACGCCTTCGACGTAACCCCAAACGACCTCGTGACCGCGATAATCACCGAAAAAGGGGTTGCAAGGGCTCCGTATTCGGAGAGTTTGAAAGCACAGTTTGAATCCTGATCGACCACATCGACCGAGTGTTTTTCGACCGCTCCAATGGTGAATTGCCACTAAGCATCAGGTATCTAAAACATAAACAAACACGCTTTTATGGTAAAATAGGAGGGTGGAAAACGGCATTGCAACATTCGAAATGATCGGCGAAATTCAGCAGCTCGCGGAGCGTGCCTTTGTTTTTGGACTTAAGGAAAAGAACCCAAATATCACGCCAGATCAGGTCGAGATTGAAGTCTGCAAGTGGCTTAAAGAGCGCCCGGGAGCAGAATTTGGTGACGGCGTAGGCCGTGTAGGGGATCCATCGCGGTTCAAATTGTGATCTATTCGACATCTTGAGGAACATTCTAAAGCTGTTGCGGCACGCCTCAATGAATTGGGCGTGAAATACGCTGTTATTGGCGGTATTGCTGTCTCGTTCAGGTCCATCGTACGGACGACAAACGATCTCGATCTTGCGGTGGTTGTAAATGACGATGCTGAGGCCGAATCGCTCATTCGAACGCTGATCGGTTTGGGATACCGAGCGGAAGTGTTGCTTGAGAGCGATGTGTCCGGACGATTAGCCACTGTCAGGATGATCTCTGCTGGTGAGCGGGAAGTTTTTATTGACCTGCTTTTTGCATCGACAGGAATTGAGCGAGAGGTTGTAGAAGGTTCCAACCCAATCGAGATATTTCAAGGTCTTACGCTTCCGGTTGCTTCGCTCTCTGCTCTTGTCGCCCTAAAGGTTCTTTCCGCTAATCCCAAAACTCGCTTCAAGGACATCATCGACCTCCAAAATCTGCTGAACGCCGCCGTCCCCAATGAACTCGCCATTGCCCGTCAACTACTAGTCCTCATAACCGAACGCGGCTATAACCGAAACAAAGACCTGCAGAAAGACCTCGACGGCTACATTGAACAGTTTAAGGACTAGAACCTTTATTGTTCGTTATTCACTGTTCACTTGGCCATCGATCGGTCAAAGGTGGAGTTGGCGGCGAGGATGAATTCGTGCTAATGCAATACATAAGATCTCCCTGACCGAAACCATACAACCGACTCTCAGACAACGAGATCCGCTCTTTAAAACGGGGAATATTACAAACGACGATCTGATCGAACTGTTTCAAAGAACCTATTGCGAGGGCTAGCGAACTCGAGGAACAAGACGTTGTTAGGCTCGATCAGCATTATATCATCGCACTGCATTGACCAAACTCATATCCCGGGCATTCCAAGCCGTATTCTTGAAATAATACGTCCTGCGACCGTCTTTCATGCCGTTAAGTCGTCCTTCTTCAAACGATATCCCATAGCTGCCCCGGCAGAGAGGTTCTCGCCAATCGTTTCCATTTCGAAGGTAGTTCTTGATTTTCTCTTCATCCGCTCCCATTTGAAATGCCATCGGGACGGCTTCGTCGACGGGGAAGTCGTTGAACCAAGCGTCGCCGGTACACCATGACGCGAGCGAGGTCATTGTCAGGGGAGTCGCGGGCGGCAGTTGTTTTCGCACCTCATTTATCATCGTACGGTAGAATGCCCGCTCCGAGACAACGGCGTCGAAATCGATCTGAACGGCCTTTACATCGGGCAGATCGAGCGTGTTGCTGATGAGGCTTGCGACCTTTTTTGCCATTTCGGCGTTAAACGTTGGCCGTTTGCTGCCGTCCTTATTGGTTTCGACGCGGGTAACGGCGATCATGTACGTGCCCGGAGCGACCTCAAGCGGCTGGCGGCGTGGTTTTGGGACTACGGTGTCCTTTTCCAGGAAAATGGTTTGTGCAAGGAACGCGACCCCGAACTCGTTGGGATCGAGGAAACGAAGGTCTTCCGACCGCTCCCATGCCCACAGGATCTTGCCGGGCATCTCGCTGCTCAATCGCGGGTTTACCGTATTCTTCGGCCCGCAGCCAGTCAAAATTACGATAAGAACCAAGGCAGAAACACGAGCGGTAGCGAGTGTGCCTCGTGTAATAACCGATGCAAAATGTAGTGGGCGAGACCTCATTGTTTCCAATTCGAAGTGAATAGAATACCATGAGGCACACTCCCTACCGGTCGTGTTTCCGCCATCAGTTTGTTATACTTTGCGTGACTGAATGGTCATTCATTATTCGGATGATGGAATATCTTTTTTCGTACGGAACGCTTCAAAAAAATGGGGTTCAGGTAGAGTTATTCGGACGAAGATTGACCGGGTCAAGGGATATTCTCGTCGGTTATAGAACCTCGGCGATCGAGATCGAAGATGAGGTGTTTCTCGCAAAAGGTGAAGAGAAGTCTCAGTTAACAACGTTTTTTACCGGCGACGGCAACGACACCATTGACGGAATGGTTTTTGAGGTTTCGACTGAGGAAATGATCGAGGCCGACCGGTACGAACCAGCAGGTTACGAGAGGGTAAGAGTCACGCTTGGCTCGGGAAAAGAGGCTTGGATGTACATGGCGGTCACGGCCTGACCATCCAGATTAGCTATTATGATCGAACGCGAACAGATCGAGATGGATGTGGTGTTTGTCGGGGCAGGGCCGGCGAATCTGGCGGCGGCATTGCATCTTAAAGCCGAAATAGCCCGTCATGATGAGATGGTTGAAAAGGGCTATAAACATGGCCCCGCGATCGGCGAGATCGAGATCGCCATCGTCGAAAAAGGGCCGTTTGTCGGGGCACATATTCTGTCCGGCGGCGTAATGGACCCCAAGGCGATCAGGGAACTGATGCCGGATTTTCTTGACCAGGGCTGTCCGGTCGACACCGTGGTTACCGACGATGCCTTTTGGTATCTGACCGAAAAACGAGGGATCAATGCCCCGATCGTGCCGCCGCCGCTCAAAAACAAGGGCAAATACATTGTTTCGCTGAGCAAGATCTGCGAATGGCTGGGCGAAAAATGCGAGGAAGCGGGGATCAACATTTTCCCGGAATTTCCGGCGGCCGAGGTTCTCTACGACGAGAATGACGCGGTTATCGGCGTTCGGACCGGCGACAAGGGCATCGATAAAGAAGGTAAGCCGAAGGCGAATTTCGAGCCCGGCGTCGATCTGCTTGCAAAGGTTACCGTTCTTGGCGAAGGCTCCCGTGGTTCGCTCGCAAAACAGGTAATGGCGAGGCTCGGATTAGATCAGGGCAAGGAAGCCCAGGTTTTTTCGCTGGGGGTAAAGGAGCTATGGGAACTTCCCGCCGGCAACTTTCCGGAAGGCAAGGTGGTTCATACTTTGGGTTTTCCGTCGGATACCAGAACGTATGGAGGCGGCTGGATCTACGGACTTTCGCCGACGATGGTCAGCATTGGATATGTGACCGGCCTCGACTATGAGGATCCGATGATCGATCCGCACGCGGAGTTTCAGAAGTTCAAGACGCACCCGAAAATTGCGGCGGTCCTCGCGGGCGGCAAAATGGTCAAGTACGGCGCAAAAACGATCAACGCCGGCGGCTATTTTACGATGCCGAGGCTCTTCAGCGATGGTGTTTTGCTTGTCGGTGACTGCGCGTCATTCTTGAACGGGCAACGGATCAAGGGCATCCATACCGCGATGAAATCGGGAATGCTTGCGGCCGAGACGATCGTCGAGGCACTCGCTCACCAGGATTTTTCGTCAAGAACGCTTCGCCATTTTGAGGAGAAGGTAAATATGAGCTGGATCTACGATGAACTTTATCCAGTTCGTAATTTCCACGCGGCATTTCAGAGCGGCCGGTGGTCGGCGATAATAAATACTGGCCTGCAATTTCTGACAAAGGGAATGGCATGGGGATTTTTGCCGAGGGAGCATCACGTCCCGGGCTACGAGCGGATGCAGAAGTTGTCGAGATCGCGAGCCCAGGAGGACGCAGCCCGATATGCCAATGTGCCGTTCGACAAGCAGCTTACCTTTGACAAGGCCACCGATGTTTTTTACGCCGGCGTCTCACACGATGAAGACCAACCCTCGCATCTTCACGTTCTCGATACCGAGATCTGTGCGACCCGATGCGTGGAGGAGTACGGTAATCCCTGCCAGAGGTTTTGCCCGGCGGCCGTTTACGAAATGGAATTAAATGAAACGTCGGGGAGAAAAGAATTAAAAGTTAATTTTTCGAACTGCGTCCACTGCAAGACGTGCGACATCGCGGATCCGTACCAGATCATCAATTGGGTCACGCCCGAGGGCGGCGGCGGGCCCGATTACAAGGGGATGTAGGGTCACGAAGCGGAGCGTTTAGAAAAATCGGCCGAGCGAGAAATATAGCTTCCGCCGGCTGCTTCCGGCAAAACTTCCTCCTATAAAAATAGTGCCGATCCGGGTTTCAAGAACGGATCCCGCGGTAAAGCTCTGACGGTATTTCGCCGTATTCCATTTTTCGAACGCACTTCCGGCCTCGTACCAGCCGCCTACGTACAGCTTTCCGCCGACAAATGCCGGCAGCGTAAAGGTATCATGCAGCGCTCCGAAGCCACCGCGGATCTTATTGCTGCTGCGAAATTCGCCGCTCCCGTATCCGCCGACGTTAAATAGGCCGCCGAGGGTAAATTGCTGAAACAAGGGTGCGGTTGGCCCGAACGTAGTGCCAAAGCCGCCAAAGCCAAAAACTATATTCTTGTCGTTCAACGAATGAAAGGAACTGAGATCGGACTCGGCCTGTGCAAAACCCACCTTTGCTCCCGGGCTGTCGAAGTAATATCCCAGCGAACTTTTAAATTCGACACCGCTTGACGGTATCTGCGCTTTGTTTCTTGTGTCAAAATTCAGCCGCAGCGATGCGGCTCTGGTCGTACCGCCGGTGTCCGCCAGCAGCGGATCGCCGATGTGCCGCGAGGCCTTTTGATGTCCGATCGAGTATCCGAAACGCACCTCGCCATCCCGGCGGATCTTATATCCAATATCGATGCCGGCCTGTATGGTGCTGAAATCAAAATCGGCCACACGGTCGCCGCTAACATAAAAGTTGACACGTCGGGCGTCGTACAAGCCGTTCGGTGCTATGAAAAAATGGCTGTCGCCAAAGGGATGGTAGAACTCGGTAGCAAAGCGGGTCCGTGAACCAATGCTTAGATCGCTTTGCCACTCATTGCCGTCGCCGCCTACATCGAAAACGGTCAAACGCGCACGGGCGTTGAAGTTGACATCGTCATTTTCAGAATTATTAACATTGATGCCCACGTCGAGTACGGTGGTTTGGCCTATCCGCTCTTTGGGATCGTAGACGCGTACCTGCAGACCGTTCTTGTCGCCACGCTTGGTCCTGCCGTAACCGATATTGTCAAAACGGTCGGTGCCGGTCAGCTCGGTCAGGTCCCTCTCCAAGGCCTCCTGATTGAGCGGCTTGTTGTCGTATTTGCCATCCAACTTATGTTCGATACTGCGTATGGCGGCCGGATCTTTGGTTCCCTCGATCGCAACAAATGTCTGAACGGGGTCGGTCTTTGGCAGCACTCTTGCCTGCCGGGCTGCCATATATTGCTGCCAACCGGCGTCATCCAGAGCAAGTCCTTTCAAGAGGCCGACCTTCGCATTTGCTCCGTCGTAACCGAGCTTGACGATATTTCCAGCAGCTCCAAAATCGAACGTCCCGTAATTAGCCAGGTCCGGCGCGACGATAATATCGGCTTGCCGCAGGCTGCGCCGCGAGTTTTCAACGGTGGCTATATAAAAGGTCTGGCCAAGGATTCCCACGAGGTCCTGCAGGTTCGAGCGGTCACCCATCGGTGTTTCGATATCGACGACGAGAATTATGTCGGCACCCATTTTCTTGGCAACATCGGTCGGAATATTATCCAGGATTCCGCCATCGGCAAGGATCCTGCCATTAAGCTCGATCGGTGCAAAAACCGCCGGGATTGCCATCGTTGCACGCAGAGCCTGTGCCAGTGAGCCGCTTTTTAGGACCACCGTTTCAGCTTTGACCATGTCGGTTGCGACGCATTCAAATGGAATCGGCAGATCGTCAAAATTTGTGTTGTCGCCGTACGGCAGCATCAGTCTGTCCAAAAGCAGCCCTATCTCGTGACCGGGATTGATGCTGCTCGGAAGTTTCAGATGGATGTTGTTACCACCCAATTTGATCGCCCCGGGCAGGTTTCGCCGGTCTTGTTTTCGCCGGTAGGTCAAATTATCAAAGCCTGGCCTTCCTCGCAGCAGCGTATCCCAGTCGAATTCGGTGATCATCTGCTCCATCTCCGCCGGCGTTTTTCCGGTCGCGTACAACGCCCCGACGAGGGCGCCCATGCTCGCCCCGACTACGTAGTCGACCGGGATATGATTCTCTTCCAACACCTTTAGTACGCCGATATGGGCGAATCCCCGGGCGCCGCCTCCGCTCAAAACGAGGCCGATCCGGGGCCGCGCGGGCTGTCTGGCCCCGGGAGACGGCGAAGCAGTATGAGCCGCAATGGGACCGGAGGAATTTAAGACCAGGCAAATCGCAAAAAGAAAGGAAAGAAAAGAGCCGATATTGAAGACACCGGAGATCGCGGGTGAAACTGCCGATACGCTCGTCGCATTTTCCATATGAATTATGATACTAAATTAGTACGCGAGGGTTGTACGAGGGCCTCCGAACAAGGGGCAATACAAAAAAGGCCACCTTTTAAGGAAGCCTCTTTATCTTAGGTATTTCGTGGAATTATTCGCTCGACGGGATCACTTTGTCATTCTGGTCGGTGAAGCTAAAATTCACACGTCTTTCACTGATCTCGCGTAACGCTACCCGAGTCGGCTTGGACTTACGAATATCGATATCGGTACGGGAATTCGCTCCCCGCTGAAGCTGCTTGCTTCTCTGTGCGGCGAGGATGATCATTCGATATTTCGAATCTATCGCGGGCGGAACGATATTCTCGATCGCATCATCCTCGGTTTCGTCAGTCTCAATAATTGTTTCATCTGCCATAGGGTTCGTTATTCTCCGGTGTGTTGATGCTTCGAGGCATCGAAACTATCTAGAATACTCTTTATTACGCTCTCTTGTCTATCGGTCCGGAGCCTTTCGGCATTGATAATGGTCCTGAGTTCGTTCGCGGCGGTGTTTAGATCCTCGTTTACGACGACATAGCCGAATTTCACGTACTGGAGCACCTCGTCAAATGAGTTCCTCAATCGAAGGTGCAAGTCGCCCGAACTTTCCGTGGCCCGCAGGGTCAGCCGCGATCGCAATACCGGAAACGATGGCGGCAGAATAAAGATGCTGACGGCGTTCGGCTTTTTCTTAAGAATCTCGGCGCCTTGAACATCAACCTCCAACAGTACATCGCGGCCGCCCTTCATTACATCTTCGACTTGCATAAGCGACGTGCCGTAGTAATTTCCGTGGACCAGAGCATATTCGAGGAATTCTCCTTCGTCACGACGGTGTTCGAAATCATTTTTGGAGATGAAAAAATATTCCCGGCCATCTTCTTCGCCGACCCGCATCGGCCTCGTTGTGTACGAGATCGAATATGTAATATCGGGCATCGACCGGAGCACTTCCTTGATCAAAGTGCCCTTGCCGCCCCCCGACGGCGAACTGATTATAATGAGATTACCTTTCATTCGTTAAGAATTTGGCCGTCTGTAACTAACTCATTCCACATTCTGAACCTGTTCTCGGATCTTTTCAATTTCGCTTTTTATGGCGAGGGCATTTTCTTTAACGACCATGTTTGAAGTCTTTGAGGTGATCGTGTTTGCCTCACGATTAAGCTCCTGAGTGAGAAAATCAAGCCGTTTGCCAACATCTGCGTCTTCCTTGGCGATAGAGCGAAAATGTTCGATGTGGGTACGGAGCCGGGCGATCTCTTCGGAAATATCCGCTTTATCAGCCAGGTACGCGATCTCTTGCGAGAGCCTGCCCTGATCGATATCGATCTGCGATTCAGATTTTGCGATCATATCTCCGATACGTTTTGTCAGGCGTTCGCGGTATTCGTCGGCGACCTTGCCGGACTCGGCCTCGATCGCCGGGATGCGGCCCTCGATCTCATTCAGTCGCATATTGACCTCTGTCAGCAGCGATTCGCCTTCGGTCGACCGCATGATTTCGAGGTCGTCCAGAGCCTGGGCAACGACAGCTTCGACGGCGGCTAAGAATTCGGGGGTTGCGTCATCCTTCGCAGTGACGATCACATTGGGCAGGCGGGCGATCACATTCAGGTCCGGTTCGCCGGCCAAAGCGAAATCTTCCTTCATCGTTTTCATGGCCGCGAGGTAGCCTTCTATCAAGGGCCGGTTGAGTTCGTAATTTACCTCCTCCTTTCGGTCGTATTGAAGAAAAACGTCCACCCGTCCGCGCGACAAACGGTTGTTGATCAGCCGCTTGATCGCGGGTTCCAGCGATTGCAGATCGCCGGAAAGTCGAAGATTGACATCGAGAAAACGGTTGTTGACCGTTTTGAGCTCTGCCGTTATTGAAAAATTGTCTTCATTGGTGGAGGCTCGGCCGAAGCCGGTCATTGATCTCATACATTGGTTTTATCATCGGAAAAGAGCATATGTCTAATGTACATTTGGGTTTAGCGGCGACTCGACCGATCGCGAACGGCTAAAGAAACCTGAACATTACGGGGTGACGGCCGGCTCGCGATCTTCCACTGCAAACTGGAGTTGGTACAGCGTTGTATACCGCCCGTTTGCCGATATGAGTTCGTCGTGAGTGCCCGTCTCGATAATCTTTCCTTTTTCCATGACCACTATCTTGTTCGCCTGCCGGATCGTCGACAGCCGATGGGCGATCACGATCGACGTCTTATTCTGCATCAGGTTTGCGAGCGCTCGCTGGACCAATCCCTCGCTTTCGGTATCGAGGGCCGACGTGGCTTCATCGAGGATAAGGACCGGAGCGTTCACCAGCACGGCCCGGGCGATCGCGATCCGCTGCCGCTGGCCGCCGGAGAGCATGGTTCCGCGTTCGCCGACGAGAGTCTGATAGCGGTCGGGCATTTGATCAATGAATTCGTCGGCAAATGCTACGCGGGCCGCCTCCTCGACATCAGCCTGTGTTGCCTGGGGATTTCCGTACGAAATGTTGTAATAGATCGTGTCGTTGAACAGAACTGTTTCCTGAGTGACCAAGGCAAGCTGCTTCTTTAGGCTGGTAATGTCGGCATCCCGGATGTCAACGCCATCCCAGGTGATGGTACCCTCGGTCGGGTCATACAGTCTTTGGACAAGCTTTATCAGGCTTGATTTTCCTCCGCCGCTTTCGCCGACGAGGGCGACCATCGAACCGCGATGGATCTCGAGGTCGACATTTCGAAGTATCTTTTTCTTGCTGTTTCGATAGTGGAACGACACATTCGAAAGCACGATCGATCCATCAAGCGGCCCTATTTTCGCGGGGGCGGAGCCTTGGGGCATTTCGTCCCTATCGTCCAGAATGCCCCAAACATCGCGGGCCGCCGCAAATGCGCGGGTGATCTCGTTGTGCTGACGCGAGATCTTGCGCATCGGGTCGTAGCTTCGGAAAAGGAAAAACAGGAAGGCGAAGAACTGTCCCGCGTCCATTCTGCTGGCATTTATTTCTTTCAAGCCGAAATAGAGAAGGACCACGAGCACGATGACGCCGACGAACTCAATGGTCGGAGGAGAGAGGGCCGCGATCTGGCCGGACCGTAAATTTGCCTTGGCAATAAGCGAAGCCATCTTGGCAAAGCGGCCTTTTTCACGGTCTTCGGCTCGATATGCCTTTACGATAGCCTGATTTGCGATCGCTTCCTGAGCGGTATCGGTAAGAGCCTTATTACCCTCGACCGAGATCTCGGCGAGTTTTCGCAGACGTTTGCTGAAATTTGTCGTCAGGACCCCAATTATCGGTGCGGTGACGACCGCTCCGAGCATCAGCCGCCAATTGTAATAAAAGGCCGCCGCGAAAAAGGCGACGAGCATGAACGATTCGCGCAGTACATCCCGCAGATTAGCGGATACGGCAAGCTCGATAGCCGCACAACTAACGACCAGGCGGGACACGAGAAAATTTGTCCGATGATTTTCAAAGAACGAGGCGGACTGCCGGAGCAGATGATCGTAAAGCTCGCCGCGAAGATTGAGGATCGCCGACTGGCCGATCTTCGACATCAGGAACGATGAAAAGTATTCGGCGATCCCTTTGAGTATCGTAAATCCGAGCAGAAGCCCTGAAATTATGATCCACGCCCGATACCAGTCATTGAGTGGTATCAAACCGGACAGGTCAAATATAGTCTTCGATTTTTGCGGGGTTTGCTGAAATTGGTTAAAAATTGGGACGAGCAGTGCACCGGTCGCGGTTTCGAAAACCGCGGTCAAAACCATCGCGAAAAGCGCAAGCGCGAAGGTCACCCAGTAGGGCCGAACATACTTTAAAAGGCGTTTAAGATCGTCCATCGCGGAGGTATAAAGAATTGAATATACTTTAGTTGAGCGGCTCGTGTCCAAAATCTCAATAGTTGCAACGCCCCGTTAAAATATGGCATCTTTTTCTAGAGACCCATCGCGACCGCCAGAAATTCTATGAAAAATCGAAATATTACAATATTCGTCGCTCTGATATTATTCGCGCTTATCATCGTCGGCCCGGCTTTTGCCCAAGTCGACGTCGCCCGTAAAACAACTGCGGTTACGTATCCGCTCGATCAGCAGGTATTGGTACAGTTTCGAGGGACTACGCGATTTCCGCGGATGAAGGGTGACGCGAAGGTTCGCCGAACCGGCCGCAATGGTACGCAGGTTGAGCTTGCGGTATCGAAGATGCCCCGACCATTCGAACTCGGTGCTGGATACGCGACGTACGTCCTGTGGGCGATCTCACCCGACGGCCAGTTTGATAATATGGGCGAGATCAAACGACGCGGGTTTTTCGAATTCGATTCAAAGCTCACCGCAACGACGCCGCTCCAGACATTTGCCCTGATCATAACGGCTGAGCCTCATTTCCTCGTCCGACGGCCGAGCCAGGCGATCATGCTCGAAAATCTAAACCCGTACACGTTGAACGGAAAGGCGGTCAGCACAACGACCGCTATTCAGTATTTTGGGAATTCGAGCGATTATTTCCGCGACCCGCGAACGCCGGAGATAGCCGAGACCGACTACTCTAAGACTCCATCTGCGATACTTCAGGCCAAACAGGCAGTTGCTCTAGCCAGATACGCGGGAGCCGAACGCGACGCACCGAACGAGCTAAATGAAGCGGAGGTACAGATGCAAAACTCCGAAGCCGGCTGGAAGGCAGGCCGCGATCCGGAAACGGTCGATATTGACGCACGAAAAGCCATCAGTGCGGCGGTCAAAGCCGAGGACACGGCTCTGGTCCGCAAAGAGGCTCGTGAGAAACGAAGTGAAAAACAGCGTTCCGATGCCGAAACGCGGCAGGCCGAACAGAAGGTAACGGACACGCAAAATCAGATCACCGATGTTCGGGCGGAGCTTGCACGCGAGACGCGAAACCGTGAATTGGCAGAACGCGATGCATTAAACTACTCTTCTCAGGTCAAGGATCTGCAGGCCGAGAACGGCAGGCTCCGCGAAGAGCTGGGTCGTGTAAAACTTGAGGCCGAGGGGTATAAGTCAAAACTTGCTGCCGCCGAGGCCGCCACTCAAACCGCCGAGACGGAACGCGACAAACAGGCGAAGATCGCGAGGCTGCGTGCGGCCGAAGACGACCTTATGAAGACGCTCGCAAAGTTTGGGTCTGTCTCGCGTATAGACAAATCGATCGTCCTCGTGCTGCCCGAAAATGTCTGGGCCGGACCGCGTTCCACGACCTTTGCAACGACCGCAGACATAAAGATCGCGTCGCTTGCCGAAGCCCTCGCAAACAACCCCGACTACATGGTCACGATCGAATCGCACACCGACAACACCGGCTCCGCCGAAGTGGTCCAGACGGTCACCGACGCCCGAGCGAAGCTGCTCTCAGATAAATTCACTGCGCTCGGCATCCAGGACGATCATGTCCGTGCAAAAGGCTTCGGAGCCACGATCCCCGCCGTGCCCAATACCACCGCCGCAAACAAGGCTAAAAACCGGCGGGTGAATATTATTCTGGATCTGATGGTGCAGTAGTCGAATGCATAATGAGTCTAAAGGGCCGGTAGATACTAGTATCTGTCGGCCTTTTTGCCATCTACAAAGCTGCGCGATCCTGTATTCAGTTTTTCAGGACTTGTATCCGGTCCGGCGGGATAGCGATCATGCATTCGTCGCCGATGTTTAATCCCACCACTCGAAAAACCCGGGCTTCGAGTTTTAGGCCGGACGCGTCGAGTTCGACGAGGGTTGTGGGGCCCAGGAATTGAATGCCGGTGACAACGGCCTTGAGGAGGTTGTCTTCGGGAAATGACGCCCCGAACGATATCGAAAGTTGTTCGGGATGGACGGCGAGGGTGACGTTGCTGTTTATTGCTCCGAGTTTGGCGATGCCGGATGGGTGAGCAAAGAGGCGGTGTTCGCCGTCGATCGTGATGAATTCGGGCATTTCGGCGGTCGACGATGTCAATCGGCGTGCCAGGATCAGGTTATTGACGCCAACGGCGGCCGCGACAGCGATCGATGACGGGTCTTCGTAGACCTCGCGGGGCGTGCCGATCTGATGGACCTCGCCGGCGTCGATAACGGCAACCCGGTCGCAAACCGCTGCGATCTGTTCAAAGTCCGAAGATGAAAAAAGCACGATTCGGTTTTCGACGGCCATGTTTCGCAGCTCGCTTTGCAGTTCGCCGCGGATCGATGGATCGATCGCCAAAAAGGGTTCGTCAAAGAGTGTGACCCGCCCTGCTCCCGCAACGTTTGCTCGAAAATGGTCGACACGCTCCTGGCCATTCGATGCATTTGCGTGTTTGCGACCGAAAAGCCCGGATGAGAGAGGTTTCCACGGCTCGGCAAAATCGACGTCGTGTTTCTTGACCGGTAGGGAATTTAGGGAGATCTTGCCGGACGAGGGCTTGGCGTGGCCCGCTATACAATTCAGCAACGTGCTTTTACCCGCAGCCGTTGTACCGAAAATGCCAAAGACCTCACCGTCCGCGGCTTCGAAAGAGACGTCCCGCAGAGCCCACAGGTCGCCAAACTGCTTTGAAAGATTTTCGACGAGCAACGGCATTAAATAAGGAAAATGGAACTAAACCAACGTGATTACGTGCAAATAAAAGTATGCTTTTGTCATCGGATTAAAGCAAGTATAATTTTTAGAGGGCGATGACGGAAAAAAAGCAGTCGATAAAGAGAAAGGTGCTCCACGCCGGTGGCTGGCAGGTCGCAAAAAGGGTCGCCAAGACGATACCTTTTGGAGGCACCGCCGTCGCGATCGTGCTGGTTGGAAGTGATATTCGAAACAAGGGCCTCGTCAGGGGCCTCGTAAATTCCGGGATCGATGCAATACCGTTCGTCGGGCTTGCAAAAAATGCCGTCGAACTAGTTCGTGGTGATTTTATTCCCGATAAACCCGTTAATAACGGGAAGAGCTAAACGCATTTATGTTCAGAACCGATTTTCATCGACGTATTATTACCGCTTCCGCCGTGGCACTTTCACTATTTGTCTTTTCGTTCGCGTCGAACGCCCAAACAAAGAAAAAGCCTTCGTCAAAACCGGTCGCGACACCTACGCCGGTTCCGCTCGGAGCGGCCGAAATCATCAGCCGTGCCGGTGAACAGCCCGAACCGACGGTATTAGTTCAACAACCGGTAACGAAACCAACGGAAGAAGAGCCGGTTGACCCGAATATTCAAAAGATCAAGGACCTTTCGACCCGAGTCAAAAAACTTGAAACGGCCAAGGCCGATCCGTATGACGAACGGCAGCGGCGGCTGCTTTTAAACCTCGATATCCTGACACGCGCCGAACAGCGGTCCGAGAGCCTGCGAAAGCAGTTGTTCGAGATGATCGAAAAAGAGTCTTCGATCAAATCGCGTTTGGAACAGAACGAATCGGATAGCCGGCCCGAGATGATCAACCGGTCCGCTACATTTTCCGGCTCGATGAAACCCGAAGAGATCCGCGATATGCGAAAGAAATCGCTCGATGCGGATCGTCAAAATCTTCAGGCGCTGTTGAACGAGATCCAAACAACGCGGGCTGGCCTCGCGTCCAATCTCGCCAAATCCGACGCCCTGGTCGATAAACTTCGAGCCAAGCTGGAAAAGGATATCGACGATTCGTTCAAGGACGACACCCCCGACAAAGATATTTAGTCGGGTCGGGACCGGTCATCTCGCAAGCCTCAGGGCGTCCGCCATTACGTAAAAGATCCAGTTTTCCTCCATCGATCCGCGGATGAGGTGTGCATTAACACCAGTCGCGTATATCGGAACATCCTCCCCGCCATGGGTTTCATCGCCGAGCGGAATGATGGCTTCTTGCATGTAGTCCGGGGCGGTCGTGTCGATGTTCGTCAGGTCAGGGCGTCCTTTTGTGATGCCCTTGAAAGTCTTCGGATCTTCGGGGTAATGTTTCGAGCCCTCCGGCTGGTCATTTGAGGCACCTGTGTATCCTCGGCCGCTTGCATAATTTAGGGTCGTGAACGGCAGCCCAAGCTTGTCTCGAGCATAGTCGTTCTCA
>JBBRSH010000056.1:0-25813 GCA_038245555.1 Pyrinomonadales bacterium
AGGAACGCATTCTCGAGTCGCTTGCGGTTGTAAAGCTTCGTCCCGATTGCAAAAGCCCGATCCTATTGTTTGTAGGTGCTCCGGGAGGTGGTAAAAAATCTCTTTGCCGGTCGATCGCGCGTGCCCGCGGCCGGGAATTCGACCGGCTCAGCCTCGGAGGCATGCGTGACGAGGCTGAACTCCGCGGACACCGCCGCACCTATATTGGTGCAATGCCGGGCCGCATTATTCAGTCTCTGCGACGGGTCGGCGTTAATAACCCAGTAATGATGCTCGATGAGGTTGATAAACTCGGAAACGATTTTCGTGGGGATCCTGCGTCAGCTCTTCTTGAGATACTTGATCCGGCACAGAACAATACGTTTCGCGACAACTACATCGATCTGCCGTTCGATCTCTCTAAGGTTTTCTTTATCGCTACGGCAAACCAGCTTTCGCCGATCCCGATGCCGCTCCGCGACCGCATGGAGATCATCCAGCTCGGCGGTTACAGCGACCGCGAAAAGCTAAACATTGCCAAACAATATCTGGTTCCGCGACAGGTCACCGAAAACGGGCTTTCGCCGGAGCAGCTTGAGATTTCGGACGACGCGATCAACCTGTTGACCGGCCGGTACACGCGTGAGGCCGGAGTCCGCCAGCTTGAACGCACGATCGGCAATCTTGCCCGGAAAGTCGCCCTTAAGGTTGCCGAAGGGCTGACCGAAAAGGTGTCGATCACAGCCGAAGAGATCAAAGGATACCTCGGGCCGCCGCGAGTTTTTCCCGAGGAAGCACGCAAATCGCTTCCGGCGGGTGTTGCCACGGGAATGGCCTGGACCGAAATGGGTGGCGAGGTGTTGTTCATTGAGGCCACACTTCTGCCCGGAGGCTCCGGCCTTACTCTAACCGGCCAGCTTGGCGATGTTATGAAGGAGTCCGCCCAGGCCGCCCGCAGCTATCTTTGGTCGCACGCAAAGGAGCTTGGTATCGATCCGGCGAGGATCAAAGAAAATGGCGTGCATATTCATGTTCCGGCTGGGGCAATTCCAAAAGACGGCCCGTCCGCAGGCGTTACGATGGCATCTGCTCTCGCATCGCTGTACACCAGCCGAAAGGTTCGTTCGGATACGGCGATGACGGGTGAGATCACTCTCTCCGGCCTTGTATTTCCGGTCGGCGGGATCAAGGAAAAGGTTCTTGCCGCCCATCGGGCCGGGATTTGCCGGATCGTGTTGCCTGACAGGAACGAGGGCGACACCGAAGAGATCCCCGAAGACGTTCGAAAGGAGCTCGAGATCATACCCGCGAAATTGATCAGTGATGTCCTCGGCTCTGTGCTCGAAAAAGACGAGTCCGACGAACAACTCAAGGCTTATTATGCCGAAAGTGCCGAACGGAAAAAAGAAGCCGTAATGGACAAGAACATCCCACGAGATATCTAGCTTCCAACTTCATACCGATCCGGTACTGATTCAATACTGTATTAGTGTTGTCTCAGTACCGTATCAATACACGCGATACAGACTAAGTGTTGTAAATACAGCATGTTACGGCTGCAAAAATGCACTGTTTCACCGATGTCGCCCAAAAAAGTTTTTTGCGATCTCGCCAAAACCATGTAAATGCTGTACATACAGGAGCTTACCGCACTCACCCGCTAGAACCGCAGCGGATCGGAGTGAGACACCGCGCCTCCAACGTTCATCATTCAGAATTCATCATTTATGACGCCGTTCGAAGCGTTCCGCGAACGTTCGCAACCATCTGCGAACGCTGTAACTGTTCTTATCATTACGGTTACGGCCATATTGTGACCGCGTTCGGCGAGGTTTGCGCAAAAAATAACATATGTGCCACATATGTGTCACAAAATTTAGTAAGTGCCGTAAATACAAGGGTTAACAGATCCCCATCTCGCTGAACGCCAACTTGCCCGAACCCCAAGATCGATTTATCCGACTCAAGACCTAAGACTCACGACTCCAGACTGATTTCCTCCATCATTCGATATTCTGAATTCATCATTCGCTTTGTCCCTGTCCCATTTGTCCCCGCATTTTCCCGCAACACGTTTTTGCAACAATTTCAGTGATTCCGACCTAAGACCCAAGACTCAAAACTTCAGACTGATTATTTCAAAGATCATCCTCGCCGTGGCCAATGAACAACGAGCGACGAACGACGAACGACGAACGACGAACTAACTTTCATTTTATCATGTGTGTCAAGACCAGTGTCTAGATGCATAGATGCAACTACAAAACTGTTGAGGCCGTGGCACATTTCACTCAACGGAAAACTGGACGACCAATTTGCCCTAATTGGTGCTAACGTTTTTCGAGTACGTGTAAATATTCTGTGGTTCCGACGGCCTTGTGATTTCGGCTTTCTGTTTTATCCGCCTTGAAGCGTTGATAGTCAGTTTCAATCAACTGATATCGACCGTATTTTGACATTATATTTTGGACTTCCTGAATGTTCATCAGGCCTTCGTTGTTGTATGACAAGAAGATATGTTTGAACTTGGCCTTTTTGATCAAATCGTCAAAGACGGCTGAAACCTGATTCTTTACGCACCATTTTGAACGTTCATATGATCGAAGACCGGTCTTTCCAGCGGGCGTGAAATCATCATACTTCGCTCGTATTCAGCATATGGTAGTTCGCACCATATTGCCGATGATTGTAGGGCGGATCAAGATATAAAATATTGCCTTCGATATCGCATATGACGGCACTTGTATTTCCCGGATTTGCATGATAAATCATGTATTTGGAATATTTAGCACTAAAAGATTCCAGTAACTCGACATGATTTTAATCAGCCAAACATTCTTAGTGACCCTCAAAATTGACCCCGTAGATGCGCAGAATTTTCCGTATGGTGTTAGAGATCCCAAGATATATGGTGACAACGGATATAACTGGAATTCATATCCAAATTGGGACCTCAACTATCGTGGAAAAGAAAATGAGTTTATAGAGATGATGTGGGAAGATTTCGAACGGTCTTTCAATTACGACGGACTCGATTGTCTTATTACTAGGATCAGAGATGACGAATGACCAAAAGCTATTGCGTGCCGACAAATTAGTAAGTGAAGTCTGGTGCGAGAAAGTTCCCGACCGTCCGCCTGTATCACTATCTGAGGATATATTTTTTCAAACCGTAGACGCTATTGCTTCACGAATAATTTCAGACATCGATCAATTGCGCGTTTTCGATTCCAATGTAGAATCGTAAAATGCGCACAAAAAGCACGAAGGCAAATTCCTTCACTTGGTCAGATGCAATTGAGGAAGTCATTAGACAAAATGATAACGTCGCGACGTTGAAATTGATGCATCAAAAGGCTCCGGAGCTTTATGCCCAACACAACGAGATCAAGGGACTGACTCCGCATAAGACAATTGATGAAAGAGTTCAGCGTGATAAACGGTTCCACAAACTCGTTCCCGGTCTTTATACGCTCGTTTCAACACTCGACAATCTGCCGACAGAGTTAAACCCAAAAACCCAAACTCCCGAACAACGAGAGACTTTGACGCACATTTCGATGCAAGCGTTATTGCTTCAACTTGGCCAGTTTTATCAATACCAGACATACACCCCGGACCGGATAAAGAAATATATAAACCAAAAGCTTGAAGACTTTGCCTCGTTGAGCGAGTTTCCGAAGTTTACTTACGATCGCATTGTTACACGCACCAGAAACATTGATGTTTCTTGGTTTAACGAACGCGGAATGCCTTCGCGAGTTTTCGAGGTCGAAAACAGCACAGATATGAAGAACGGCCTCTCAAAGTTTATGGAGTTGGTCGATTTCAAGACGGCAATGTTTATCGTTGCTCCGTCAAAACGCGAAAAGGAATTTAGAAATATCCTAGAACAACCAACGTTCAAGCCAATTGAAAAACAGGTTCAATTCTGGAATTATGAAAAGGTAGAAAAGCTATTTAATGCTGAGAAAGACACTCACGAACTTCGAACACAAATGTATTAGCTAGAAATTGGACGGGTTCTTCAACCACGTTCACGCGGCTTTCCCGAAGGGCCAATAGCCACGTCGCTTTAGCCCGTGGTTAGTTTGACCAAATGATTTATAGGGCGTTTTAACGTCCTTTTTGTCGCTTTAGCAAAGATGACGAACAGCGTTTATTCCGAGATAAACTTCCACATTACTTGGCACACCAAAACCAGTCTGCCGATGATAAATGAGCGGATCGAAAGCCGTCTGTACCACTATCTAACTCACAAAATTCTCGAAACACCTGGAGCACGTCTGCACGCGCTCGGCGGGATCGAGACCCACATTCATATTGCGGCCAGCTTACAGCCGAACCTTCTCGTTTCGGATTGGATCGGAAAGCTAAAGGGTTCGAGTTCGTACTATATCAACCACGAAATCCAGCCAAAGGCGTTGGAATGGCAACGAGGCTATGGGATCGTTACTTTTGGCACTAAAGACTTACAGTGGGTGATCGATTACATAAACAATCAAAGAGAACACCACCAGAGAGGCACGACGAACGAACGACTCGAAAAGCATTCTGACGACGAATGACCCGGCTAAAGCCCAAACCGATAAGGACGTTAAAACGCCCTATAAACGATTGAAACAGCGAACCACGCCCTAAAGGTGCGTGGCTATTTGCCGCGAAACGCGGAAAGACGGCTGAAGCCGCCTCATAAGATCGATTTCGTATCCGGACCGATATATTTCTAGTCAATTCCTCACAAAAACGCGTGGTGCCACTTCCGGCAAATTGAAGGCAGTTTGATCGGACCGGATCTGATCGCTTTCGACGCAGGGATCGGGGCGCTTGCTTATTTAGCGTCGCGGGTCGACTATTTGGCTGTTAATGCCGAACGGCGAATGTTTTGAAAATAATTCGCTAAATATCCATTTTTACAGTAGAAATATACTTTTAAATAGGTGTATGCTTAGAGGTTAGACGTTTTGGGCGACGGTAGCCTCTTTTGTTGTCTTGGAATTCGCGCTTTCCGGGTACAATTTCCACTCCGTTCGGCACATTTATCTATAGTTTCAAATTAGCTCGGGTTTATACATAAAATGGCATTTAAGTCCTTATTCAGTTTATTTTCCAGCGACCTAGCGATCGATCTGGGAACCGCTAACACGCTTGTCTACGCGAAAGGTCGTGGAATCGTCGTATCGGAACCGTCGATAGTTGCGATCAACAAAGTAACAAATCAGGTCGAAGCGGTTGGACGCGATGCCAAGGAAATGCTTGGCCGCACGCCGGGCAACATCGTCGCCATCCGTCCGATGAAGGACGGTGTCATCGCCAATTTCGAGGTGACGGAAAAGATGCTTCAGCATTTTATCCGCAAGGCACATAACGGTAAATCGTGGGTCCGGCCGCGGGTCGTCATCGGCATCCCTTCGGAGATCACACAGGTGGAACGCCGAGCGGTCGAGGATTCGGCTTATCGTGCGAAAGCCTCGGAAGTTTATCTGGTCGAAGAGGCAATGGCGGCCGCTATCGGTGCCGGCCTGCCGATCACTGAACCGCATGGCAACATGGTTGTCGACATCGGCGGCGGCACGACCGA
The DNA here is from genome assembly GCA_038245555.1 of Pyrinomonadales bacterium. GTDB lineage: Bacteria > Acidobacteriota > Blastocatellia > Pyrinomonadales > Pyrinomonadaceae > OLB17. The sequence goes on from JBBRSH010000056.1 coordinate 5,561, forward strand.
CATCGCCGTCATCTCGCTCTCGGGTATCGTTTACTCGCGCGCCGTACGCGTTGCCGGTAACGAGATGGACGAGGCGATCACGCAGTACATCAAACGCAAATACAATCTGCTCATCGGCGAACGCACGTCGGAGGCGATCAAGATCGCTCTCGGCAGCGCCTTTCCGCTCGAAGAACCGCTATCTATGGATGTTCGCGGCCGGAACCTGATCGAAGGTATCCCCAAGACCATCACGATGACCGACGAAGAGATCCGCGAAGCACTGTCGGATTCGGTCTCGACCATCATCAACGCCGTCCGCGTCGCTCTCGAACGCACACCGCCCGAACTCTCCGCCGACATCGTCGAACGCGGCATAGTTCTCACGGGCGGCGGCGCACTTCTCAAGAATCTCGACAAACGCCTGATGATCGAAACCGGGCTTCCCGTTGTATTGGCCGACGACCCTCTGTCGTCCGTCGTGCTCGGTACCGGCAAGATGCTCTCCGATTTCGAACTCCTCAAACGCGTCAAGTGGGATAATTCATTAATGACCGGGAGTTAGTCGTCAGTCTTGAGTCTTGAGTCTTGAGCCGGAAAGGTCCTGCTCCCGACTGCAGACTCACGACTCCAGACTCAAAGGATGGTTGAGCGAAGTCAAAAAGAAGTCTGGAGGCTGACGCCATGGCTCATGATCGCGCTGCTGCTCGTGAATTTTGTTTTCATGGCGTTTGACGCCAAGGAGATCAATTCGGGACAGCGTGTCATCAGGGTATGGACGCAGGCCGCGGCTGATTTTGTCCAGTCTCCTGTCACGACCGCCACAGCCGGCGTTTCCAATTACTTTGCGTCGATCTCAAATCTTCGATCAGCTCAGGGCGATAACGATAAGCTCAAACAAACTGTCGAGGAATTAAAGGTCGAGATCAAACAAAAAGACGAACTCGCGTCCGAAAACCTACGCCTGCGGTCCATGCTCCAGCTCAAGGAGCAAAGCAAGTACAATATCCTGACAGCACGGATCATCGGCCGCGATCCTTCGATCTGGTTCGATTCGTCGATCATTAACCGTGGCAGTATGGACGGGGTCACGCTCAACATGGCCGTGGTGACCGACGGCGGTTTGGTCGGGCGCGTGACGGCAGTTGGTATGTTGACGTCGCAGATAGATCTGATAACCCATGACAAATCCGGCCTCGGCGCCGTTATCGGCGAGATCGGCGGTTCAAACGCGCTGGGCGTGGTAAACGGAACCAGTAAGAAAGAGCTGCTAGAGATGAAATATGTGCCCGGCAGCATTGATGTTCAGGTGGGCCAGCCCGTTTTCACAACAGGACAGGATGGGATCTATCCACCGGGGCTTAAGGTCGGAGAGATCGTCAGTGTTGTGACCGGGTCCGCGACAACGCCGCATAGCATCTTGATCCAGCCCGCCGCGAAATTAAACTCGATGCAGGAAGTCGGAGTTTTACTATACCAGCCGCCGGCAAAGCCTGAATTTGAGCAAAAACTGCCAAATGCGGTTAGTCCCAAGACAAAAGGAAAAGGAAAGTAAGAACGGTTAACGGACGTATCGGACGTAAATGGAGCAACTCAAAGTAATAATCGCTCTGATCATCGCCATATTGCTGCAGTGGACGCTGCGCAATGTCGCCGAACCGTTCGCGTATGTAAATCTTCCGTTGATCGTCGTCGTCTATGCCGCACTCCAGCGAAATTCGATCCGCGCGATACTTTATGGAACCGTTTCCGGGTTGCTGATCGATGCCTTGAGCGGCGGGCTTTTGGGTGCCAACGGATTTACACAGACCGTGATCGCGTTCATCGTTTCCGAGATCGCTCGGCGGGTCTATATGGACAACGTTCTTTTGCGCATTCCCGTCATAGCTGGAGCGTGTTTATTGAATCTGACGATGTATTATTGGCTCCATCGGTTATTTGGACAGACTCCGGCCGGTGACGTGCTCGCGATCGGCGCCTACTCGCTCATCGGGACCACGATCGCCGGTACACTTGTCTACATTCTTCTGGACGCAATATCGAGTGGAAAGATCCCTAAAAAGAAGAGGGAAATGTTTGGTGCGAGACGGCAAACAAGACGGCGTAACCCTATACGGCTCAATAAATAATGCGGGGTTCTAAAGGCGTATGAAACTTAATGACCATGTACAAAACCTGGGAGCGCGTGTCGGCACGATCCACATTGTCGTTTTCGTTTTGCTCGTACTGCTGGGAGTTCGCCTTTATTATCTTCAGATCGTTAAGGGCGAATATTACAGCGAGCGGGCTGAGAATCAACGGATAAGGCTGATCCCGATACCCGCTCCGCGAGGCGCTATCTTTGACCGGGCCGGAAAACTGCTTGTCGATTCGCGTCCCACCTACAATGTCGTCTTGTCGAACGAGCCGCTCAAAGCGGTCAACGTAAACGACCGCGTCGACGATTATTCGCGCGGGTTGAACCTGGATCGCCAGTTCGTCGTCGAACGCCTCAACCTAATCAAAAAACAAAACGATTTTGAGACGATGGTCTTGAAAGAAAACGTCGGAATCCAGGATATAACTTGGGTCGAATCGCATTTGCTTGAGTTCCCGGAACTTCGGGTTGAGCTTCAACCACAGAGGTTTTATCCGCTGGGGACGTCGCTTGCCCATGTGCTCGGATATGTCGGTGAGATCAGCCCGAAACAGCTCGAGGACCCCGATTATCAAAGTAAAGGGTTTCGACCGGGTGACATCGTTGGCAAGGGTGGACTCGAACAGTATTACGACGAATATCTTCGCGGCAAACCCGGTTATCGCAAGGTCATCGTCGACAGCCGCGGCCATGTACAGGCCGAGTTAGAGTCGGTCCCGGCACAATCCGGACAGGATTTGGTAACTACGATCGATTACGACCTTCAGTTGGAGGCAGAAACTCAATTGGCCAATTCGGCGACCAAGCGCGGAACGATCATCGCGATGGATCCGAATAACGGGGAAATATTTGCGATGGCTTCGGCACCCTCGTTCGACCCCAACGTGTTTGTCCGCGGCAGTTCGACGCCGGAGGGGAGAAAGCAGATCGCAGCCTATTGGCAGGATGAGAAGCGTCCACTCTACAATCGAGCGATCCAGGGCCGTTATCCGCCCGGTTCGACCTGGAAGATCCCTGAGTCCATCGGCGCCTTGGTCCAAGGAGTCATTACACCCACCAAATCAAGCCTCGCTTGCGGCGGCGGGCTGATGGTAGGCAACAAATTTACGCGATGCATGGGCAACCACGGCTCCCCGAGCATTACACCTGCGATCATCCACTCGTGCGATGGCTATTATTACCGACTCGGTGTGAAAATGGGAGTGGAGGGCATCATCAAAATGGTCGAGATGTTCGGCTACGACCACCGTTCGGGCATAGATCTGCCAAATGAAAAGGTTCCCCAAACGCCGAAGACCTGGATGCCGTATGTGCTAAAGCATGAGAATGGACGCTGGCCCGAAATCAAGACCGTTTACGCTGCGATCGGGCAGGACACAGTTGTCGTTACTCCGATCTCGATGATCCGAGCGGTCGCCAGCGTGGGAATGCATGGCAAGATGTACACGCCGCATTTCCTCCTCGAATTCAAGCCCATAGGCGCGGTCGGACAAGATGGCGATTTGACCTACATTCCGCCAAGACCCGGCTTTCGCTATCAACACACCGATCCAACCATAATTCCAATGACGGACGATCAGTATGACGTTGTGGTAAAGGGTATGTGGGGCGTCGTCAACGCCGGCGGAACCGCAGGCGGAATACGGATGGCTAATTGGGAGATCGCGGGTAAGACCGGTACCGCCCAGGTCGCCGAAAATGGAAAGGATGTTGGCGCGAATAAGGATCATTCATGGTTTGTCAGTTTTGCTCCCGCGTATAAGCCTGAGATATCGGTGATCTCGCTAATGGAAAACGCCGGTTTTGGTGCATCGGCATCAGCTCCCGCGGTAAAAGCGATCCATGAAAAGTATTTGGCAAAACGAAATGCGGGTAACTCACCGGCGACGGAGGTAGCAACTCGATAACCAATGGTTGCAATTCTCGAAAAACGAGATTTACGGGACCTCGACTGGCAAACGGCTCTGCTGGCGATCGTTATTGCGTTTTTTGGCGTCTGGCAGATACATAATGCTCTCCCGACAGAGAGTTACTGGTCAAAACAGATAGTCGGCATCGGCATCGCATTGGTTGCGTTAGTGGCGGTTTGCTTTACGGACTACCGTCGGTTGATCGATGCGGCTCCGGTGTTTTATGTCATCGGCTTATTTATGCTGTTCCTTGTTTTGACGCCGCTTGGTGTTCAGGTCAATGGACAGAAAGCGTGGGTTCGAATATTGGGGCTCCAGTTTCAGCCTTCGGAGTTTGTAAAATTCCCCACGGTTTTGATGCTCGCGAAATATTTTGGTTCAAAAAAGGGTGGCTTCTTAACTCTAAAGGAGATGTTTGTCGGCGGGGCAATATTTGCTGGCCCTGTCGGATTGATCATGCTCGAACCTGACGCGGGACAGGCTATCACCTATTTTCCGATCCTTGCGGCAATGTTCTTTTTGTCGGGAATCAAAGTACGTTACGTCATTTTGTCAATTTTATTGGCTGCTGTGATGATACCGGCAGCGTGGACGGTCGGCGTAAGGACAGGAAAGATCAAGCCCTATCAACGGGACCGCATTAACGCGATCATTGACCCCGACAGCGTCGATCCGCGCGGTTATGGTTACCACACGATCCAGTCGACGATCACAGTCGGTAAGGGAGGCCTCTCGGGCAATCAGGGGGATGCCGATACCTCACAGAGTGTTTTGAAATTCCTGCCCGAACCACAGACGGATTTTATTTTTGCCGTAACAGCTGAGAATACTGGTTTTATAGGCTGCGTGTCGTTACTGCTGGCTTATGCGATCCTTTTGTCAAGGATGATAGCCGGAGCGCGCCAATCTTCGGATCGGGCCGGAATGCTTGTTATAATGTCCATTGTATGCGGCATGGTTTTTCAAATATTTATGAACGTTGGAATGGCGCTTGGCGTACTGCCAGTGATCGGTGTGCCGCTGCCGCTGATGAGCGCCGGACTATCGGCAATTTTGTCGACATTTGTCGCGATTGGATTTGTAGTTAGCGTGAGGCTGCGTCGGTTCGTTAATTAGGGGAGTTATTGTTATGGCGAGAGATCTAAGAAAACTGGGCACTAAGGAAACAACCTCATCGGAGCCCAAACGAAGCGGGTACAGAACACTCATTTTATTTGCGGCTGCTCTTGTACTAGCGCTTTCGGCCGGTGCATTGACCGGTGTTTTGGCGTCATATTATCTCAATAATTCCAGGTATTCAGTCGAGGTTTCGGCCCTAGCGACATATCGTCCGCCCCAGGTTACTACAATTTACGCTGATGACGGCGAAACAGTTTTGGCGGAATTTGCGATCGAAAAACGTATTCCGATCAAGATACAGGACGTCCCGGATAAAGTAACTGACGCCCTGCTCGCGGTCGAGGACTACCGGTTCCGTGATCACATCGGTATCGACCCGTATCGCATCCTGGGAGCTGTCTACAAGAATATAGTCTCTGGAAGGACCGAAGGAGCGTCTACGATAACGCAGCAGCTTGCCAAGAATCTCTTTCTTTATAAGGACCAGACCTATACCCGAAAGATCAACGAATGGGCCGTAGCCCTTCAGATCGAGCGTCTTTACACAAAGGATCAGATCCTCGAGATGTACATGAATTACGTCTTTTTGGGGGCTGGTTCTTATGGATTTGAGGCCGGTTCACGAACTTATTTTGGTAAATCGTTAAAGGACCTTAGTTTGGAAGAGGCTGCGTTGCTTGCTGCGATTCCGAAATCACCCGAGTATTCACCGACCCGTAATCGGGCAAAGGCACTTGAACGACGCAACGTCGTTCTCGAACAAATGGGAAAATATTTTCCCGATAAGTACTCGCAGGCTGATATTACAGCGGCAAAAGCCAAGGAGATCAAATTAGCCGATACTGCGTATTACCAGTCGCAGCCAAAGTCCACCGCTTGGGATTATCCGGTCGAAGAGATCCGTAAGCAGCTCGAGGAAAAATACACGACTCGTGTTGCTCAGGGCGGCCTCAAGGTCTATACGACCATCAATGTGGAGGCCCAGCAAATGGCCACCAAATCCATTCGCGAGCATCTACGCCAATACGACCGAGGCCGGCCGTGGCGTTCGGATTATGAGGATATTCTCACAGACGAGAACGACCTTGCGATTACGGACGAAAAAGAGATCGAGAAAACGCTCACTACATATAAACACGCGGATTGGTACGGAGACGACTATTCGGTTGGAGAGTACATAAAAGGGTTAGTCGTCAAGGTCAATCCGGCCGCCGACGAGGTCGGCGTGCGTTTTGGAAAATTCAAAGCGATTGTGCGCCAAGCCAATATGGGCCGCAGCGGAAAACGGCCGAAAGATGAATTGAAGCCAGGTTATCTTGCCGAGTTCCTGGTGAAAAAGGTGGACAATGAGCATCAGATGCTCGAAGTTGACCTGCAGCAGACCCCCGAGGTACAGGCGGCCCTCGTATCTATAAATGCCCACAACGGGGAAGTCGCGGCTATGGTCGGCGGTTATGATTTTCATACTAGTAAATTCAATAACGCGACGCAGGGTTTACGGCAGACCGGTTCGTCGTACAAGCCTTTCATATACACCGCAGGCGTGGAGGCAGGCATGACGCCGGACACGATCATCAGCGGAGCACCCATCCAACGCGGCGGTTGGCAGCCTCATAATTATGATGGCAGCACGAGTTGTGCAAATATGCCGATGAAAACGATGCTCCAAAAATCGATGAATATCGGAGCCGTTCATATAATGGAGCAGGTAGGTATTCAGACGGCCGCGCAGATGGTACGCAGGTTCGGCATTACAAATCCGATGGCCCCGAGTTTGCCGTCCGCACTGGGTGCCAGCGAGGTTTCATTGTTCGAAATGGTAGCGGCTTATTCGTCGTTCCCGAACAAAGGCATTCGTATGACTCCGCATATGATCCGCAAGGTCTATAACCGCGACGGCAGCCTGCTCGAGCAGTTTGACAACAGCAGCTCAAAGGTAATGAGCGAGTATGTGGCACTTACGATGGTAGAGATGATGCGCGGCGTCGTTAATGGTGGAACTGGTTCGGGGGCAAGCGCCAGCGGACAGCCGCTCGCGGCAAAAACCGGAACCGTCAATGACCACACCGATGTGTGGTTTATCGGCTACACGCCGACCTACTCGACGGGCGTTTGGATGGGCAATCCGGAGCGCAAAGTAAATCTCGGAAACGGTATGACCGGCCACAGCGCCATTCCGTATTTTAACTCTTTCATGGACCCGTTTATGAAGGGCAAGCCGAAGGAGTCTTTCCCGGGCCCGCCGCCGATGCCTTCAGACATTAGAACTCTAGCCGAACGAAACAAACGTGAGGAACTCGAAAAGCTCCAGGAAGCTGATGCAAGCGCACCAAAGACTGGAGTTGCACCGACCCCCAGAGCCAATCTTCCTACGGATCCGGCTCTGTTGCCTCCAGACAAGATCGGTGGCGACAAACCAGCCGCCGGCGATAACAAGACCGACCCGATCAAACCATCCGATAATCCACCGCTTCAGAAACGTCCGACCGTCACACCGCCATCAATTAAGCCCGAACCGCCTCCCGGCGAACGACCCGAAGGGACGAAGCGTAAGGGTAAAAAGGGAGACGGGTAAGATTGACGCGGAGATCGGGAGTCGCTCTGAGTCCAAAAATGATAATGGACGGCCTAAGTCAGGTCGTCCATTTTTCTTTATATGGGTCGAGATTTGGCGTTCATTTAAGAAACTCGCCTAAATAATAGGGAAGCATCTTGCGCCACCAGACCCAGTCGTGATTGACGTCGTTGCCCCAGACGTCGAGACGGTGAGGGATTCCTTTTGCGTGAAGGAGGCCGGAAAACTCGCGGCTACGGTCCGGAGCTTCGAAGGAGCCCTGGCCAGTGACGATGACGATCGAATCGGCGTGCTGCAGACGAGGCAGATGATAGTCGTCGTTTAGATTTCGCAGATACATATCGGGGTTATTATAATAAACATTATCGTCGTAATAACCCTTGTCCAAATAATTGTAAATATCGTAGCTGCCGCTCATCGCGATCGTCCCGCGAAAATTGTCGGAGTGTTTGAAATAGGTGTTCGCGGCCAAAAGGGCGCCGAGGCTTGCTCCCGTGGTCAGCGGCTTGGCATCCTGCCCGCATTCATTGCGGATCAGCGGCAGGACCTCGTCCATTACGTAGTGATCGTAGCGCGTGAGCATTTCGACCTTCCAGCCGGGATGAGATTCGCGGTTCAACAGGCTGTATTTATTGACCGAGTTGATCGAGTACGCCCGGATCTGGCCCGCCTCGATAAACGGTTTGATTGCGTCCACCAAATAAAACCGCTCATATTCCAGGTAGTCGGCGGCGGCCGTTGGAAACATTAGAAGCGGGTACCCAGCATGCCCATATGCCACGAGAGGCATGTCCATATTCAGATTGTCGCTGTACCACGAGGTCGTATCACGTCGCATAAATTAAAGAGTGCTCCAAAAAAACTAGAATAACAGAGGGTAAAAGAAATTAAACACGTCTGCAAGACGCGACGGAATTTCATCGCATTGCGCTTTGATATTTATGAGGAAATACTGACAGCAGTTTGAATGGAGGTCAAAGCCGATTCACCCAAATACGGACCGAAAACCGCTCGGAAATTCACGACGATCCGATCCTCTACCTCGGCGACTTCCAGTTCGTGCCCGAGCAGTTTGTCCATCGAAGTCACCGGCTCTCCCTCGCAGGCGATGATCCAGTTGTAATAGCTGAGATCAGTATTTACGTTTAGGGCAAAACCATGGGTCGTGACCCAGCGTTTGATGTGGACTCCGATCGCGGCAACCTTTCCTTCGGCGGTGTGAACGCCTGTCAGGCCCTCGATTCGAAAGGCCTCGATGCCAAAATCCGACATCGTGCGGATCAGGACTTCCTCGAGGTCGCGCACGTATTTGTGAACGTCCTCTCGATCCGGCGAAAGGCTGATGATGGGATATCCGACGATCTGTCCAAGGCCGTGATAGGTTACCTTGCCGCCGCGATCTATTTCAAAAACATCGATATCGAGTTTTCGCAGCATCGCCGCTGTTGCGAGCACTCCTGTCTCTTTGGAACGACGGCCAATGGTGAAAGTGTGGGGATGCTCGAGCAACAACAGATAGTCTCGTTTTCGCTGTGCGATGACATCGGTCTCAAGTTCTTTTTGGAGGCTAAGAGAATTTGAATAGCCAACCCTGCCGAGCCTACGGACTTCTAAATAACGCTGATCCACTGCCCTATGATAAGATTTTTTAGGCGGTTTGAACAGGAGGGTAAATGTATGACGTATTTCAAATTTCTTTCGACTTTTATTGTGGTACTAGCCATTTTTTCGGGGACTGCGAATGCCCAGAAATCGACGGCAAAGAAGTTGCCGCCCAAGAAAACGACGGTTACAAAACCGACACTTCCGCCGCTTGATGTGCGGGTCGGTAGGGAAAAAGCCGGGAATCAGTTGTCGAATGTGAGCAACTACCTTAAGAAGCTCGGGCCGTTAGCTCAAAACCTCGAAACCGCGATCGCAGACAAGAACGCAAACAAACTTAAGCCCGAAACAGCAAAAAAGGTTGAACAAGCTCAACAAGAGCTTGTCAGATCTATTCAGGACCTGAAATTCGGCCTTTCAACACTAGAGTCCGACTTTAGAACTAAACCGGCTCTTCAGAAGTATCTCCCGACTCTCCAGGGCATAACGGACTTAGCCGCAAAGTCCGAGGACTTTGCCATCGCGGGCAAATTTGTCAGTTCCAAGGAACCGCTGAGACAGGTCGAACAGAAGTTGACCGACACTCTCGCGGCGATGCCGGCGTCACCGGCGCCTTAGCAAAAAAGTAAGATCGGGACGCCGACCTTACCTTCTCAAATGTGTGTTATTCAAAAGGTTACGGTTTTTTCAAAACCGGGGCCTTTGATTCTGTATCGCAGATCTCTATCTTGCCGTTTGTGGCGGTTGTCGCTTTCGGGTCGATCTTAGGAAGTCCCAAGTGTTCTCTAATAAAGGCTTCGCCCTCAGCCTCGACTACTTCCCCATTTATGACAGACGTTCGATGCGTTAACGTATCGCCCTTTGTTTCTAGCTTGTCGGGTTCGAGAAAGATGTACCACGGCGACCCCCAACTACGGACGTCATTTGTGTAACGTCTGTAGTCGTAGTGCTTGGTCTTCTGTCTATCAGACCGGTCCTCCGACTCGTAAACGGCAGGAAAAGTGACCTTTAGCGTTTCAAGGTTCGTTTTCATTGCCGCGACAGGGTCATATTCGCCGACACCAACGATCTCCAAACCGTTACCTTTGTATTTATCATATAGCCGATTAAGGATCGGGGCGTCGTGCTCCCAGTTATGGCACCAAGGTGCAAAATACACGACAATAACGAGCTTTTTGCCGACAATGACATCTTTCAACGTGACTTGCTCATTGGTACGAATGCTCTTGTAGGTCCAATTCTTATAATTAATTTCCTTCTCGACGATCGGAGATTGTTCGTTCTGTCCAAACGCGAAAGTCAGGCCGGCCAGCAAGATCAGTATTGCAATAAGAGCTTTCATCAATGATGTCCTCGGAATAAAAGACTAACTTTTCAGATGCGTTCTGACAAGCAGAAAGTTGGAAGCCTTTTGAACAAAATTTACCGCCAGTCACCTTAAACTCGCTGGCTGAATGTGCTAATCTGTCGCTACTATCATGAGCGAACCGGTAACCGTATCTAACATTTTTCGCCGAGCATTGGACATGAGGCAGGCTAACCCGAGCCAGTCCATGAAGGACGTCAAGGCCCAACTCGTCAGCGAGTTTAGTGGAAAGGCGTTTCCGCTGACGGCCTTTTTGACGATTCCCGAGTACGATAATATCGCTCCTGAGGAAGATTGGACGGCCGGATTGCCGATCGTCTTGCGCGGAATCCAAAACGAGGATTGGGATGATCTGGCTCAGGGCATTATCATCAGTCTCGAACAAGTCGAAAACTTTCCAAAGGAATCGGGCCGCGAAGACGATCCCGCAAAAGAGTGGCGAAATCGCCAAAGCCGTATTGCCGAGGCCGAGGACAAGGTCCTCGACAAGTGGATGCCCGACGAGCTAATGGCGATGGCAAAAAGAAACGTGAAATAACTAACAACTGGTCAAACGATGGCAGTTCATTCGATCAGATACTCAGTTGCAATCCATCTACTGCCTCAATAACTTCACACATCGGATCAAATCTTTCGACTTCTAATTGAAAATCTACGTCGTCCCACTCGGGACAAAAATGAGTGAGCATAGCTCGTTTTGGGTGCGCTTTTCGGACGAGATGCATCGCTTCGGCAAGCTCGAGGTGTTTTTCGATCGGCTTGTCTTTGAGAAAGGTGCATTCGAGTATAAATAGATCGACGCGTTTTGCCAGAGCGCAAAGGGCTTCTGTAAAACCCGTATCCGCCGAATAAACCAGCGTTTTGTCGTCAGAGTCACGTATATGGATGGCGTGGCTCTCGGACGTATGCGGTGTCGACATCGCGAAGGCCTCGACACCGGAAACGATCTCGAATTTCTCAAGTTCTTCGATCTCAACGATCTCGACCGGAAACGGCTGTTCGAGAAGGCGATAGTTGTTGACCGCATCGAATCTCGCGACCAACGCTTTTAAACCTGTCGGCCCGAATAACCGCAGCGGCTTTTTTCGGTTTTTCATTACCTGTGCGTGCTTTGTTCCGGCCAGCAGCGGAGCCAGACCGCCGCAGTGGTCTAGATGAAAATGCGATATCCAGATCGCGTCCAGGTTCGGCCAATCGAGACCGTTCGCTGCCATCCGAGAACCAATGGACGCGGAGCAATCGAGAAGAATTTTTGCACCGCTGAAAGTTTCGAGCCAGTATCCCGAGCTGCCTCGCGCTGCATGCGGGACGGTTGAACCGGAGCCAAGGACAACTAACCTCATACGAGGATATTAGCAAAAAGGGAATAAAAGCGACGGAGACCTGTGGTAAATTTGAACACATGAGCCAAGTCGATGTTCTCGGCGTATTTGCACATCCAGACGATCTCGAACTAACGGTCGGCGGCACCATGCTTAAGATGAAAAGCCTTGGATACCGGACCGGTGCTCTTGATGTCACCGCCGGTGAAATGGGAACGCGAGGAACGGTTACCGGCCGTGCTGCGGAGGCGGCTGAGGCCGCTCGAATACTCGGTCTCGATATTCGCGAAAATCTCGGCCTGCCGGACGGGCATGTGTTTGTTACCGATACCGAACGAATAGCAATGGTTCGGGCCCTTCGCCGACTTCGGCCGAAAGTGATCCTAACTCACCAACTCGGCGACCCGCATCCCGACCACGACCATATAGCGCAGCTTGTCCGCGAATCGGCCCGCCTCGCGAGCATGCGTCGCTATGACGAATCCTCCGGCGACGAGACCATTCCGGTGCCGCGTGTTGCTCACAACATATTTTCGCGCCGTGTCGAACCGTCGTTTGTCGTTGATATCTCAGATTTTCTCACCGAGAAAATGGCCGCGATCCGTGCTCATGCATCGCAGTTTCACAACCCCGCGTCGGCCGAACCCGAAACCCGCCTAACCGATAAGGGGTTTCTTGACGAACTAGAAAATCGCTCGCGTTACTTTGGCTCGCTGATCGGCGTCGCTGCCGGCGAACCGTTCTTTGTCCGCGAATCTCTCAATGTCGAAGACCCGATCGAAATGCTGACCCGGCCTATGAATCTCTATTCATAGGAGATTAGCCACGAATGCACGAATACGAGATCGAATGTGAGTCGCTTCAACTCGGTAGCATTCACGTGTTCGGCCCGTTGATTTCATTCGTGCATTCGTGCCTAATTCAAGGGTCTTCAATCTTGACAAAAAAGTAACGATTTGAGATTCTTCTAATAGTCACAAAGCGTTAGACGGATTCTGAAACACAGTCTATGAAAATTTCGGCACAAGAGGAATATGGGCTTCGCTGCCTCGTACAGCTTGCAAATTTGCCGGCAGGCGACGGCCTGACCCTGCCGCACATTGCCGAACTCGAAGGCATCTCGACGGCAAATGCAGGCAAATTAATGTGGCTGCTCAACCGAGCCGGATTTGTCCAGTCGACCCGAGGGACCAAGGGTGGTTACATGCTGGCAAGACCGTCAAGTGAGATACGCCTGAGCGAGATAATCAAGGTGCTTGACGCTGATGTTGTCGATAAGCACTGTGACAGCTACACCGGCGTACTCGACAGCTGCGTTCACAACGGCGACTGCGGCATCCGGTCGGTCATCATCGGCCTGCATGAGATCGTCGAAAACGCATTGTCGCAGATAACGCTTGCCCAGCTAGTCGGATCGGAAAGCGCGGTCGATGCCATGTTCCATCAGATACAGGGCATTCACAAAACGCTCGAAGCACAAGGGTTAACCACATAGGAACATAGTGCACATAGAGTCGGCTCGGAAAACTATGCGAGCTATGTTCCTATGTGGTGAAAAAATATATGTCGACAGCAGCAGAATTACTCACAAATCGCGAATACAAATACGGCTTTGTCACTGACATCGAGACCGAAACGATCGCCCGCGGATTGTCTGAGGACACGGTTCGGCTGATCTCGTCCAAAAAGAATGAGCCCGATTGGATGCTCGAATTTCGGCTAAAGGCTTATCGTCAATGGCTGAAAATGACGCAGCCCGACAACTGGGCAAATTTCGACTATCCGAACATCGATTTTCAAAACATTTCGTATTACTCTGCCCCAAAAGAAAAGGCGAAAAAAGCGAGCCTCGACGAGGTCGACCCGGAGTTGATCAAGACGTTTGAGAAGCTTGGGATACCGATCACCGAGCAGAAAATGCTTGCTAATGTAGCTGTCGATGCCGTCTTTGATTCGGTTTCGGTGGCGACCACGTATAAAAAGAAACTTCTTGAGGCTGGTGTCATTTTTTGCTCGTTTACCGAGGCAGTCGAGCTTTATCCGGACAAGATCAAGAAATATCTCGGCTCGGTCGTGCCGGTCAACGACAATTATTACGCGGCGCTAAACTCCGCAGTGTTCTCGGATGGCTCGTTTGTCTTTATTCCGAAAGGCGTCCGGTGCCCGATGGAACTGTCGACATATTTCCGTATAAACACGCAGGAGGCAGGCCAGTTCGAACGCACGCTGATCGTCGCGGAAGAAGGCGGTTATGTTGCTTATAACGAAGGCTGCACGGCACCGCAATTCGATACCAATCAGCTTCACGCGGCCGTAGTTGAGCTTGTTGCCCTAGATGACGCCGAGATCAAATATTCGACCGTGCAGAATTGGTACGCCGGCGACGAGAATGGCAAGGGCGGGATCTATAACTTTGTGACAAAGCGAGGAGCCTGCCGCGGCACAAACTCAAAGATCTCGTGGACACAGGTCGAGACCGGATCGGCGATAACGTGGAAATATCCGAGCGTCATCCTGCAGGGCGACAACTCGATCGGCGAATTTTATTCGGTCGCGCTCACGAACAACGCCCAGATAGCTGACACGGGCACCAAGATGATCCATCTCGGTAAGAACACCAAATCGACGATCATCTCAAAAGGCATCTCGGCAGGCAGATCAAACAACAGCTATCGCGGCCTGGTCAAAATAATGCCGAAAGCTGCCGGAGCACGAAACTACACTCAATGCGACTCGATGCTCATCGGCGGTAAATCCGAGGCGAACACGTTCCCCTACATCGAGGTTCTGAACAACACCGCTCGCGTCGAGCACGAAGCGACGACGTCAAAGATCAGCGAGGACCAACTTTTCTATCTACAACAACGCGGCATACCGCAGGAAGACGCCGTTTCGCTCATCATTAACGGATTCTGTAAAGAAGTTTTCCGCGAGCTTCCGATGGAATATGCGGTTGAGGCTACTAAGCTCTTGGGATTGAAGCTTGAGGGGAGCGTTGGTTAATTTGCGTCGTAGGGAAATGAAATTAGCAACGTCCGAACAAGAAAAAATAATCGAGATATGCCATCGCAATGACATCTCTTTTTGTGCGCTGTTCGGATCGTTTGCTCGAGGCGAAGCAAATTTGGAAAGCGACATTGATTTGTTGGTGCGGTTCTCGAAACCGAAAGGCTATGACTGGCTTAACGCCGCTTTCGAGATCGAAGAGGTTCTTGGAAAAAAGGTCGATCTAATCACCGAAACAAGTTTGAGTAGGCATGTACGCGATCAGGTCTACAAAGACCTGCAGATTCTCTATGGAGAAAGACAACAAAGTATTTCTGCTTGATATTCTCGATCGTATTGGCGCGATAGAAACGTATCTGGACGGCTACGATTTTGTGAAGTTCGAAAGTGATCGGAAAACGGTTGATGCCGTTGTCCGAAACGTCGAGGTGATCGGCGAGGCCGCAAATAATTTGACGCAAGAATTTCGCACCGCAAATCCCCAGATCGAATGGCGTAAGATCATCGATACTCGGCATCGAATTATTCACGGAGATGCTTCGGTTGATCTCTCAATAATTTGGGCTATTACACAAGGCGATCTGGATATTTTGCAGCTCGAGGTCGAAAAACTTTTGGAAACACCGCAATGAAAACAATTCAGCCATCAAATCAACCACAACCAAAAGGCCATTATTCCCCGGGCATCGAGCATAACGGCCTAATCTATGTCTCGGGCCAGTTGCCGATGGACCTTGTTACGCGTGAGCCTTTTGCGGGTGATATTGAGACGCAGACGGAGCTTGCTTTGCGGAATGTCGAGGCGGTTTTGAAGGCGGCGGGCAGCGATCTGGATCACGTTCTGCAGATGACGATCTATGTTTCGGATATGGAACTGTGGGGCAGTGTTAACGAAACATACGCTCGGGTGATGGGCGATCATCGACCGGCGAGAGCGATGATTCCGGTCAAAGATCTGCATTTTGATACAAAGATCGAGATCCAGGCGATCGCGGCCGTTAAAGGATGAATTATTTTTTTCCTCCAATGCTGGTCGTGTTTGGGCTGGTCGTTTACCAGATCTCGCAAAAATCGACGGATCAAAACGCGAATCCGTTCGTTGTCGTGATAATGGCCTATTTGATCGGCATCTTGGCGTGCATTGGAGCTTATTTCTTGTTTCCGAAGCAGGAAGCGGCTTCGCTGCCGATGGTGCGAACAGTCGTTTGGTCGGCATTGGGTATCGGCCTGGGGGCCGCGGCGATCGAAGTCGGTTTTATGCTCGCGTATCGTGCGGGATGGAACCTTAGTCTTTTGCCCGTTTCGGTGAATGTTTGTGGCGCCGTGCTGCTCATCTTGATCGGATTGATAGCCTTTCGCGAAACTTTGTCTTTAGAGAAAATTCTTGGAGTTTTATTGTGTATCGGCGGACTGGTTTTGATAACTATCAGGAAGTAAAAGGTATGAATCTAGAGATATTTCAGGTAGATGCATTTACGAACAAGCCGTTTGGCGGTAATCCGGCTGCGGTTGTTCCGCTAACCTCCTGGCTCCCGGCCGAGACGATGCAGAGTATTGCTCTTGAAAATAATCTGGCCGAGACTGCGTTTTTTGTAAGGAACGGGGATGATTATGATCTTCGATGGTTCACGCCAACCGTTGAGATGGATCTATGCGGGCACGCGACGGTCGCGAGCGCGTATGTTCTGTTCGAACTCCTTGGCTTTAATGAACCTGTTCTTAAGTTCAAGACAAAGAGCGGAATACTTACCGTCGAACGCGATGGGCCGCGTTTTGTTTTGGATTTCCCGTCGCGACCCGCCTCGGCCTGTGACGTTCCGGCCGGCCTGATCGAGGCGATCGGCGGCAAGCCGACCGATGTGCTGAAATCACGAGATTATTTGATCGTTTACGGCTCAGAGGCCGAAATAAGGGCGATCGAGCCAAATTTTGCCGAAATACTTAAGATTCCAACCCATGCCGTGATAGTCACCGCCCCGGGCGAGGACAGCGACTTTGTATCGAGATTTTTCGCCCCCGAGGTCGGCGTCTTTGAGGATCCAGTGACCGGTTCCGCACATTGCACGCTCATCCCGTACTGGGCCGAACGCCTCGGTAAGACCGCGATGTTCGCCCGTCAGGTCTCGGCACGCGGCGGCGAGCTGTTTTGCGAGCTTCGCGGCGACCGCGTCAAGATCGGCGGCAACGCGACCCTGTACCTAAAGGGTGAGATCTTTATTGACGAGGCGCATCGCAATGCCTCTGCAACGGTGGCGGGCTAGAGTGGGCGTAGAGATCCGTTTAGCGACAGAGGATGATTCGAAGGCGATCTCGTCCCTGATATTTGAAGCATTTTCGCCGTTCAGGTCGGAATACACGGACGGAGCGTTTGAATACACGACGCCGGCGGCGGACGCGATAAGAGACCGATTCGCTCAAGGCCCCATATGGCTTGCCGAAATTGATGGAGTTCCAGTCGGCACAGTTTCGGGAATGGCCGAGGATGGGCGGTTCTACATACGCAGTATGGCCATTGACCCGAGGGCCCAGCGAGGCGGCATCGGACAGCAACTGATAGAGACGCTGGAGTCGTTTGCGAAGGAAAATGGCTTTTCGAAGCTGTTCCTCTATACGACATACGTTTTGCCGGGAGCGAGGCCTTTGTACGAGAGAAATGGCTTTTATGTCTTGAGGGAAACCTCGCCGGAAGAGTGGTTTGACATGGGCGGTTTCGAGATGGAGAAGGATATCTGATCAGGCAGGTTTATGAAAAACGGAACTTGTCCAAAATGCGTTTCGAACGACGTCCACATAGTTTCCAATACGGCGACCGAGGTTGCGATCGCTATCAAATGGTCGAGCACCGCCTATCTGGATTATTACGTTTGTGCGGGCTGCGGCTACGTCGAGATGTTTGTAAAGGATAAGCATCTTCTGCCAAAAATTGCCGAGAAATATCCGAGAGTTAGTTAACAATATGTTATTAGAAGTAAAAGACTTACACGCCGGCATCGACGGCAAGGAAATTCTAAAAGGCCTAAACCTTCAGGTCAAAAAGGGCGAGGTCCATGCCATTATGGGCCCGAACGGTTCGGGCAAATCGACCTTGTCAAAAGTGCTCGCCGGGCATCCGACATACGAAGTGATCTCGGGCGAGGTGCTCTACGAGGGTAAGAACCTGTTCGAACTCGAACCGGACGAGCGTGCGCGCGAAGGCGTGTTTATGGCATTTCAATATCCGGTTGAGGTGCCCGGTGTATCCAATTCGCAATTTCTGCGGCTCGCGTACAACCAAAAGATGCTGCACCACGGCCTCGAAGAACTCGATCCACTCGAATTTAACGATTATCTCAAGGAAAAGGCAAAGATCGTCGATATGGACCCGCAGTTTTTCAAACGATCGGTCAACGAGGGCTTCTCAGGTGGTGAAAAGAAACGAAACGAGATATTGCAGATGGCCGTGCTTGAGCCAAAGCTTGCGATCCTCGACGAAACCGATTCGGGCCTCGACATCGACGCGCTTCGTATCGTCGCCGAAGGCGTAAATAAGCTCCGCTCGCCCGAGAACGCGATCATTTTGGTGACGCACTATCAACGCCTGCTCAACTACATCCAGCCCGATTTCGTCCACGTACTTGCTGCTGGAAAGATCGTCAAAGAAGGCGGTAAGGAACTTGCCATCGAACTCGAAGAAAAGGGCTACGATTGGGTGCGTGCTGCAGGTAACTAGGTGAACGAAGCTTTACGTATAGTCCTGCCCATTTATTTGATCACGTTTTTCGGGGTCGCGTTCGCGTGGCGGTCATATTTGGTATGGAAGCGGACGGGAATCAACCCGTACGTGGTCGGTAGGACGGGCAAGCCGATCGACTTTATTGAAAATTTGTATCCGGTCCCGACGGTTTTGCTGCTCGCGGCAACGATAGTTTTTGTGTTTGTGCCGCGGATTTATGAGTATTTGGTGCCGATCCCTTGGCTGGACCTGTCGAGCGTAAAGGTCCTGGGTCTGTTTTTTATGGGCTTCGGCCTGATCTGGACCGCTGTTGCGCAGATGCAGATGGGTGCATCATGGCGTATCGGGATCGACCTTGCGAATAAGACCGAACTGGTCGAGCGAGGCTTGTTTGGGCTCTCCAGAAATCCGATCTTTCTGGGCATGCGTTTCGCTCTCTTCGGGTTTTTTCTGGCGATGCCAAACGCTATAACGCTATGTTCGATCGTCCTGCTGGACGTGTTGATGCAAATACAGGTCCGGCTCGAAGAAGAGTTCCCCACGAACGCTCATTGTGAAGAATACGTCGCTTTTTGTGGTCGAGTAAGGCGTTGGATCTAGGAACACTGAAATTTGATGACTGAAACGAGATCGAACAACAATAATATGGCGGCCGCTATTTTTGCGGTCTTTGCCGTTGTTTTGATCGCGGCATTTTTTGCGTATCGCGGAGCCGATGTTGGCCAATTACCAAAGTTGGTTGGCATTCTCGGCGGCGGGCCGCTCGTTGGTTTCGAAGGTCTTCTGGACAGCGTTGTCGGTTCGGTCGTAGCCGCGTTGATCGGCATTTCGTGGTTCGGACTCGGCAGCTTTGTTTTGTCGTTTATCCGCGTTTCGCGGAGCGACGATCATTCACATGTTCTCGAACTTGTGTCGAAAACCGCGACCGGTGCCGCGGCATGGTCGCTTGTCTGGTTCTTTTTGGGGCTCGCCGGTGCATATTCAAGTGTTGCCGCCATCGTCGTGACTGGCGTTGGGATAGTTTTGACAGCGATAAGTTTCAAGCGAGTCCGCGAAGCAACCAATGAAAGCCGGGTGCCCGAGGGGCCTTCGCTATTCGACAAATTACTGCTTTCGCTGATCGCGTTGCCGCTCGGTTTGACGTCTATTTCGGCACTTGCGCCGCCGACGGCCAAGGACACTCTGCTTTATCATTTCGCTCTTCCAAAAGCGTTTATAGCTCAGCACAGCAACGCCTTCGTCGAGGGTAATATGGCGAGCTACCTCTCGCTCGGAACCGAAATGCATACGGTCTGGGCGATGCTGCTCGGCAACATCGTTAGCCATCGGGCCGGTGAAGCTGCTGCGGGGGTGACGGCGTTTTTGTTCTTTCCGTTACTGTTGATGGCGATCTTCGGGTGGGCAAGAGAATTGGGCATTTCGAGAAGGTGGAGTTTGATCGCGGTTGTGATGGTAGCTGCAGTCCCGACCGCTTATCACGACGCATCGAGCGGTTACATCGACGTCGCCCTCGCCTTGTTTGTGA
>JBBRSH010000057.1:0-25774 GCA_038245555.1 Pyrinomonadales bacterium
CATATTTCGCTGCAGGTTGGCGATATAGATCTTGGCGATATCGCGAACCTCGTCCAATGTAAGCGGCGCAAAGATCACGATCTCGTCGATCCGGTTTCGAAACTCCGGCGTGAACCGTTCCTCGGCGGCCTTCATTACGTCGCTTCGGATCTGTTTCATGTCGCCGACCGATTTCTGGCCGAACCCGAGCGGTTGCTCGTATTTCTTGAAATTGTTCGAGCCGAGATTGGACGTCATGATGACGATCGCATCAGAGAGGTAGACCTTCTTACCGCGGCCGTCAGTGATCCAGCCTTCGTCAAATGCCTGAAGAAAAATGTTCATCAGGTATGGCGAAGCCTTCTCGACCTCATCAAGAAGCAGCACGGTGTACGGATTATCTCGAAGCTGCTCCGTCAGGATGCCGCCTCGTTCCGACCCGACGATGCCGCGGGGCATGCCGATAAGTTTTTCGATCCCGATCGTGCCGTCACCGTATTCGCTCATGTCGATACGGATCATCTTTCCCTCGTCACCAAACATAAACTCGGCGACGGCCTTGGCAAGTTCAGTCTATCCAACGCCCGTGGGACCAAGAAAGAGAAGAACACCATCGGGAGCATAATGATTATCCTTTAGCGGCCCCTTGTTTAGGCGAAGCCGCTCAGCGACCGAACGAACCGCATCTTTCTGTCCGATCACGCGATTCGCGAGATCGACTTCCATTGAGGCAAATCGGTCGGACGTATCGCGATAGATCATGTCCTTCGGGATCCGGGATTCCTGGGAAATGACGTCGATGATATGTTCGGGCCTAACTATCAACTCGGTAGGCTCGTTGATCTCGACCTTGACCGAAGCCGTGTCGAGCCAGCCGATCGCCTTATCCGGAAGATGCAGGTTGCGTATGTATTTCGGTGACATCTCAAGTGCCGTGTTAATGGCCTCGTCCGAAATAGTGACGGAATAATTTTTTTCAAGCCGCGGACGAACTCCGAAAAGTATTTGCTTCGTTTGGTCGATGGTTGGCTCGTCCACGCGAACCAGTCTAAAGCGGCGGGCGAGTGCCTCGTCGTCGCTGATGTACTCTTTGTACTCGGTCAGCGTTGTCGCTCCGATAATTCTAAGCTCTCCCCGAGCGAGGGCCGATTTGAACATGTTGGCCGCGTCTGACGTCGTGCCCATGGCGGCGCCGGCACCAATAATGGTGTGTGCCTCGTCGATAAAGAGGATGATGTGATCTTTCTCTTTGACCTCGTCAATGATCCCCTTGATCCGCTCCTCGAACATACCGCGCAGCATCGTTCCGGCGACGAGTCCACCCATTTGGAGCTGGACAATGTGTGCCTCGCGAAGACGGGCGGGAACCTTATCTGGTTCAAGCTCAATAAGCCGCGCCAGTCCCTCAACTACCGCCGTTTTACCAACGCCGGGCTCGCCGACGAGCATCGGCGAATTGGATCGTTCACGGTGCGAGAGGATCTCGATCATTTGCAGGATCTCCTTCTCACGGCCGATGGTCGGCGGGATCTTGTCCTGCCGCGCCAGTTTATTCAGCGAAACACCAAAGTGGCGAAGGAACGATGGCAATTCGTATTTCTGCCGTGTTCGTTCTTCTTCCTTCTCCCTCTTGCGGATCCGAGTTCGAGCCGTCTGTGCGACCTCATCGGACGGAACGCCGAGATTCTGGAGAACGTCGTTCAGAATGCTTCGTTCGTCATTCGATAAAACGTAAAAAATGTCACTGCCGTCGATCACACGCCGCCCCTGCGAGCGGGCGCGATCCATTGCTCGTTTGAACAACTCCGTCGTCTCAGGAGCGATTCGATAACCCTTACCGGTATGTTGTCGACCGGTTTCCATTCGCTTTTCGATCAACATCTTGACCGATCGCGGATCGACCGAAAGGTCTCGCATGGTCGACGTGAAGAGTTCCTCTTCCTCAAATGTCACAGCGTGCAAAATATGCTCGATCGCGACATAATTTTGCTCCCGTTTTTTTGATTCGGTAAGCGCGGTTTCCAAAACACGCCGCCCACTCTCGCTAAATTTATCTTTGTATGCGTCAATATCTGCCATAAAACTTGTTACTACAACCGAAAACGCTGAGAGGTGGGATCAAGGGGGCCTTCATCTACACATCATAGCATTTTGCGCTTAACCCTGAAAGCAAAATCTGGGAACCAAACAATAACATCAACCCGGACTCAAGCCATTGCAAGACATTCCGACGTTAACCGTGCCATTGCGGCCGACAATTGTGTCGCATCGTTTCGGCACCTTTACGAACCAGATGGTGGCCAGCTCACACCAAACAGGAATGTGTCTTTAATACCGTCGAAAAGTCATTCTCCCGCAGAGTCCGCCGTCGCCTTACCAACTTGGACGCGGGCGGGCCGCAGCAGTTTGTCTGCGAAACGATAGCCGCGTGAATATTCGGCGACTACTTTTCCGTCGAGTTCGGAGTCAGCGGGAACGATATCGACTGCCTCGTGAATCTCCGGATCGAATTCGGATCCCACCGAGTTTACCGGTTCGACGCCGACGTCGATCAACGCTCGTTCAAAACTGCGGGCCGTTCCGATAACGCCGCTGCGAAGATGTTCAACCGAGGGGTCGGTCTCGCTGGCCGCAACGGCGAGATTGAGATTATCCAGAACCGGCAGGAGCGTCGTCAGAAAATTGAACTGAGCCTGTTTGCTCCGATCCTCCAGCGTCCTCATCAAGCGAGCACGCATCTCGGACGTCTCTTTTTCGAGGTTCGCCTTAGCCTCCTCAAATTTTGCCTGTACGCCGACCAGCTTTGACTCCGCAGCCTCCCGCCGGTCAGTCTCCGTCTTGAGTGCGGCTTCGAGCCGTGTCTCCTGCTGCGACTTGACAGGCTCCGCCGCTTTTTCTTCGTCGGCGACGCGCTCACCCTTTTCATTAAACCGACGTTTGTCGGTGAACGGGATCGTCACATCGTCCATTTCATCAAATTCGTCGATCTCGGTCTTCTTCTCGTTCATTTTCCTTTTAAACACTATGTCTAAATAGTAATCTTTTCGCCAATATTGAGGAAATCCACCAGCTAATATGCGAACCTTCCCGATTTGGCGATTTCATCTAACTTACGCTCCCACCTGAGCCTGCGTTCCATCGGGCGTAAATTTAATAGCGCCGTTTTCGGCCGTCAGATGCACTGTCTGGCCGCTCTTGATATCGCCATTGAGCAAGCTAACGGCCAGCGGATTTTGGATCAGCGACTGTATCGCCCGCTTTAGAGGCCGGGCCCCATATATAGGATCGTAACCGTCCTCAATGATCAACTCGCGTGCGGAATCATCAAGTTTGATTGTGATGCCGCGTTCGTCAAGATTCCTCCGAAGCTTTTCGAGCTGAACGTCGATGATCTGGGCGATCTGCTCGCGGGCTAGTTGGCCGAAGACGACGATGTCGTCGATTCGATTTAGAAACTCGGGTTTGAAATGATCGCGCAAAACTTTTAGAACATCGTTTTTTATATCCCTGTCGGCGAGCGGGTTTTCGGTAGCCGCCTGTATTTCGCGCGAGCCGAGATTTGACGTCATGATCAGCACCGTGTTCTTAAAGTCAACAACGCGCCCCTTACTGTCCGTCAGACGGCCATCGTCAAGGATCTGAAGCAGGACGTTAAAAACGTCAGGATGAGCTTTCTCGATCTCGTCAAAGAGAACGACGGAATACGGGCGGCGGCGAACCGCCTCGGTCAACTGGCCGCCCTCGTCGTATCCGACGTATCCCGGAGGTGCTCCGATCATACGGGCGACCGCATGCTTCTCCATATACTCCGACATGTCGAGCCGCACCATAGCCCGCTCGTCGTCGAACATAAATTCAGCAAGTGCCCTCGCAGTCTCGGTTTTGCCGACACCCGTCGGGCCGAGGAAGATAAACGAGCCGACGGGCCGGTTCGGGTCCTGCAGACCCGCTCGGGCACGGCGAACTGCATTCGCGACCGCCGTAAGTGCCTCGTCTTGTCCGATCACTCGCTTTCGTAGACCCGACTCCATATTGATCAGCTTTTGCATCTCGCCTTCGAGCATCTTTGAAACCGGCACGCCGGTCCATTTTGCGACGATCTCGGCGACATCCTCCTCGTCGACCTCTTCTTTTAGAAAAACACCGTCCTTTTGCAGCTCGGCTAAGCGCGCCTGCTCGGATTCGAGGAGTTTTTCGAGCTCGGGTATGCGGCCATACTGCAGTTCCGCAGCTTTGTTTAGGTCACCCATCTGGCGGGCACGTTCGAGCTCAAGCCGGGCCTGCTCAAGCTGCTCCTTGGCGGTCCGCATTTTTTCTATCTCTTCCTTTTCGGACTGCCACTTGGCCTTCATTGCCGATGATTTTTCGTTCAGGTCCGCGATGCGCTTTTCGATGTCATCGAGCCTCGATTTAGATTTTTCATCAGTCTCGCGCGTCAACGCCTGTCGTTCGATCTCGAGCTGCAGGATCTCTCGCTCGAGGACGTCGATCTCCTGCGGCAAACTGTCGATCTCGATGCGGATCCGCGACGCAGCCTCGTCGATAAGGTCGATCGCTTTGTCGGGCAAGAACCGGTCGGTGATATACCGATTTGAGAGTGTCGCCGCCGCCACGATGGCGGCGTCCTTGATCCTTACGCCGTGGTGGACCTCATAGCGTTCCTTCAGCCCGCGAAGAATGGCGATCGTGTCCTCGACATTCGGTTCTCCGACATAAACCTGCTGAAAACGTCGTTCGAGAGCCTTGTCCTTTTCGATGTACTTTTGATATTCGGCAAGAGTGGTCGCACCGACGGCCCGCAGGGTGCCGCGGGCAAGAGCAGGTTTTAGCATATTTGAAGCATCGATCGCTCCTTCGCTGGCACCCGCGCCAACGAGCGTGTGCAGCTCGTCAATAAAAAGAATTATCTGGCCTTCGGCCTTTTCGATCTCGTTAAGAACGGCTTTCAAACGATCTTCAAACTCACCGCGGTATTTTGCTCCAGCGAGCATCGCCCCGAGATCTAAGGACACGAGCCGCTTGTTCTTCAAAGTTTCAGGAACGTCGCCCGAAACTATTCGTTGCGCCAAGCCTTCGACGATCGCTGTTTTTCCAACTCCAGGCTCACCGATCAGGACCGGATTATTTTTGGTTCTACGCGAGAGGATCTGGATCGCACGGCGGATCTCGTCGTCACGGCCAATAACCGGGTCGAGCTTGCCCTTGCGAGCCCTCTCCGTCAGGTCTTGAGCATATTTCTCAAGTGCCTGAAAATTCTCCTCGGCATTTTGATCGGTGATTCGCGAGCCGCCGCGCATGTCCGTGACCACCTTTTCGAGGTCTTCTCGAGTGATACCATTCGAACGCAGAATGCGGCCGGCGTCGCCATCTTTTTCAGCAGCAATCGCAAGCAGTAGATGCTCAGTCGAAAGATATTCGTCCTGCATCTTTTCAGCTTCTTTTTGGGCGTCTTGAAAAATTGTGTTCGTTCGGCCACTAAAGTACTGCTGTCCGCCAGACACCTTGGGAAATTTTGCGATCGCCGCCTCGATGTCGGTCGCGACCGCCTGAGTATTAGCGCCGATCTTGCCAAAAATGGGCTTAACGATGCCCTCTTTCTGCTCAAGCATGGCGACGAGCAAATGCTCAGGCTCGACCTGCTGATTCTCTCCTTTTTCCGCGACCGTTATCGCCGCCTGCACGGCCTCTTGGCCGCGAATTGTATATCTGTCGAATCTCATACCTTTATCTTAAAGGATACGCCAAACCATAGAATAATTCGCTATGATTTACTGCTATCCTATTAGCCTATAAGAATAATAAAACCTGAGTGTTATCTTGTCAAGTTTGAGAAATTACAACGTCTCAGCGAGAAAATCTTGCAATTCGATTGTTTTCAGGTGACACTTTTGCTTTTCCTCAGGTATATTTGTTGACGCAACCTTACCCGAAAATCGAAGTAGAAAAATGACTTCGCACGTTCGTTATCGAATGAGTTCGAAAGATAGAAAATGAAGATTCTTCGTGAAGTACTCTGGCCGTTAATAGCCGTCGCCGCTGCATTTGTAGTGGGCGGGATCATCGTACTGCTGATCGGCGACAACCCTTTCCAAACGTTTTACCAATTGATTGGCAATTCGTTCGGTTCGCTCAATGACCTTGGTTATACGTTATTCATCGCTACGCCGCTGATATTCACCGGCTTAGCTGTGGCTGTTGCGTTTCGGTGCGGTTTGTTAAACATTGGAGCAGAAGGACAGCTGTATGTTGCCGCTTTTGCGACCGCCTGGGTCGGTATAAAGTTTGGGGGGACGATCGTCACGATCTTTGGCAAGCAAGAAGATTGGTCTTGGTACAGCCTGCCTTCGGTGCTGCTGGTGCTTGTCTGTATACTCACGGCGGTAATTGCCGGCGGCATCTGGGGCGCGATCCCGGGAATTCTGAAGGCAAAGTTCGGTTCGCACGAGGTGATCAACACGATCATGCTGAATTTCATCGGCATTTCGCTAGTAAGTTATTTTACCCAATATTTCTACAAGATACCGGGCGATCCGATAATGCAGACGGCTGAGATCGGCAAAGGTGCCCACATCCCGCGCATCAGCCAATTCATTCACGGAATGCCGGAATTTGTTCCGCTCAGCGTTGCGTTTTTGATCGCGGTGGCAATGTGTGTGCTTGTCTACATATTTTTGTGGAAGACAAAATGGGGTTATGAGCTCCGTGCTGTCGGTGAGAATGCATCTGCGGCCGAGTATGGCGGCATCTCGCCAAAAAGACAGATCATTATCGCGATGACTATCTCAGGCGGGCTTGCCGGAATGGTTGCGATCGGCGAGGTCCTCGGTTACCGATATAACTATTACGATGGGTTTTCAGACGGCTGGGGCTATCTCGGCATCGCGGTAGCATTGCTGGGACGCAACCATCCACTCGGAATCTTCATAGCCGCTATATTCTTTGCGGTTCTAAAACGCGGCGGCATATTTGTTGACATTGAAACCAAATATGTCTCAAAGGATGTGGTCGATGTCCTGGAAGCAATTATCATAATTTTTGTGGCTTCGCTGCAGCGTTACTCCAGGAGATCAAAATGAGCGAACTACTGACACCGACATTTTTACTCATTTTGATCTTCTCGACGATCCGCAGCGCAACTCCGTTAATATTCGCAGCCCTCGGCGGAATGTTCTCGGAACGCGCCGGGATCATAAACATTGCACTGGAGGGGTTAATGTTAGCCGGGGCATTTACGGCGGCGGTGGCGACCTATGAGCTCAATAATCCATACATCGGCTTCCTTTGCGGGCTTGCGGTCGGCGGGGTCGTTGCATTTATTTTTGCAGTTGCGGTTATCAAATTTGAAGCGGATCAGGTAGTTACCGGTTTTGCCGTGACAATGTTGATGTTCGCTCTTCCAGCTGTTATTAGCAGCCGTATTTATGATTCGGCGGGCTCGACCCAGCAAATAGGACAAGAGTATTTGCTCTGGAATATTGGCAACCGCATTTCGATCGCCTCGATCCTGGCCTTTGCTATAGTTCCTTTCTGTTGGTATGTGATGTATAAGACGCCATTTGGGCTTCGGATCCGTGCTGCAGGCGAAAACCCGGAGGCAGCGGATGCCGCCGGCGTCAATGTCATCAAGCTTCGTTATATCGCGGTCACGATCTCGGGTGTTCTGGCCGCAGCAGGTGGTGCCTATCTCTCGATCGGCCAGTCATCTTTGTTTACAAAGGGAATGACGGCCGGACGTGGCTATATTGCCCTTGCCGCACTGATCCTTGCCAAATGGAAACCTTTCCACGTCTTGCTTGCATGTCTTTTCTTTGGATTTACAGAGGCGTTATCTATCCAGATGCAGGGCGTGATCAAAATGCCCTCGGGAGAAGACGTGCCTGTACAGTTCATTCAGATGATCCCATACGTTTTAACGATCATCGTCCTCGCGGGCTTCATCGGGCTTTCACGGGCGCCAAAAGCACTCGGTATTCCTTACAGTAAAGAGAATTGATCGTGGCTACAGAACCTCGTATTCTCACAGAATACAAAAACGGCCGGGTTTCGTTTATAATCTCTAAACTCAATTGAAAATCGCGGCGGACGCCGTGTCTCTGCAGTTTATCATTCTTATGTCTTTCGAATTGGCCGTAGAAGCGGCGAAATTTATCGGCTCAAAATATTCGCACGAGGTACGGACGGCGATCGTACTCGGCAGCGGCCTGGGTGCGCTTGGGGACGAGCTTGTGAACGCGGTTCAAATTCCGTACGAGGATATTCCTGGATTCGCCCGGTCGACGGTCGAGGGGCATGCAGGGCAGCTTGTTTTGGGGGAGATCGAGGGTGTCGCGATCGCAGTTCAGCAGGGACGCTTTCATTATTATGAAGGCTACGACATGGAACAAGTGATGACGCCGGTGCGGACGTTTGGCGTTTTGGGCATAAAGAACCTGATCCTGACCAACGCCGCAGGAAGCCTTAATTCGGACATGACGCCCGGTACCTTGATGCTGATCGCCGATCACTTGAATTGCATGGGAGTCAACCCGCTTCGCGGGCCGAACGACACCCGGTTTGGCCCGCGGTTTCCCGACATGAGCGAGGTCTATGATCAGGAATTTCGGCACATTGCCCGCGAAGAGGCAAATGCAATTGCACGAGAGCGGTTCGATAATGGCAGGGATGAGGTAGAGACGGACTTTATGAACAGCGGCGTGTATTGCGCCCTGTCGGGTCCGACGTACGAGACGCCGGCGGAAATTCACATGTTCCGGCAGCTCGGGGCCGACGCTGTCGGGATGTCGACCGTTCCCGAAGCGATTGCCGCTCGACACCAGGGAATGCGGGTCCTGGGAATTTCGTGCATTACAAACCTGGCCGCAGGAATGAGTGCCGATCCGATTAACCATGCGGAAGTAATGGAAACCGGTGCAAGGGTCGCCGAGGTATTCAAGGAATTATTAAAGAGAATAGTGGCCAAAATAAGCCAACCCGCGGAAGGGGTCTAAGATAGATTTATGATTATCGGTATCTGTGGCGGAACTGGGTCGGGAAAAACGACCATAGCGCGAGCGATAGTCGAATCGGTCGGACAGGAGAACGTCGTCCTTGTCGAGCAGGATTCGTATTACCGAAATCTGGCGGACATGCCGCTTGACGAGCGGCATCAGGCAAATTTTGACCATCCGGACTCGATCGACAGCGATATGCTGGTCAATCACATTGTGAGGCTCAAGCAGGGGCTTTCGGTCGAGATGCCGCTTTACGATTTCAAGACGCACACGCGAAGTGACAGGATCGAGGTCATTGAACCCAAGCCCGTTGTTATCGTAGAGGGAATACTCATCTTTGCCGAGCCGCGAGTGCTCAACCTGCTTGACGTTCGTGTTTTTGTCGACACGCCCGACGACGTCAGGCTGATGCGGCGTTTGCGGAGAGATATCACGGAGCGCGGCCGCACATTTGAAAGAACGCTCGAACAATACGAGCGGACGATACGGCCGATGCACTTTGAATTTGTCGAACCCTCGAAACGGCACGCAGATATCATAATTCCCGAGGGAGGCCAGATGGGCGTAAGCGTCGATCTTCTTTGCGGCCTCGTATTCGAGAGGCTGAAAAAAGAATCATTAGCAATAAAATAAGACATGCAGGAAAATGAAAAGAAGCTAATCGAGGCCGCCACCAACGCCCGAGATAACGCGTACGCGCCGTATTCAAACTTTAAGGTTGGAGCCGCCGTGGAGGCGGACGACGATAACATCTATATCGGCTGTAATGTCGAATCGGCGAGCTATGGCCTGACCGTCTGCGCCGAACGTGTTGCCATCTGGAAAGGTATATCGCGCGGTGAAAAAAAATTTAGCCGTATCGCCGTCGTCGTCGATACCGAAGAACTAACACCACCGTGCGGAGTCTGCCGCCAGATAATCTGGGAGTTCTGCGGCGATGTGCCGGTTATCCTCGCGAATCTCCACGGCAAAACCGAGACCGTCATGATGAGCGAGTTGCTGCCGCGGGCGTTTGATTCGAAGTTTTTGAAGTAAAATAGAAGAATGGGCGAAGTAAAGGATATTCCGGAACTACGTTTGGACAAGACCATGTCAGATGTTGTGTCGATTTCGGATAAATCTGACGAAATCGCGTACTGGAGAAATACGACAACTAAAGAGAGGCTGCAGCAGGCCGAACGGCTGCGCAGAATTGCCTATGGAGCTAGAGCTACCGCCCGACTTCAAAGAATTCTTCAGATCGTTAAACTCGAAAAGGGTTAAATATCTCCTTATCGGTGGCTATGCGGTCATCATACACGGCTACGTGCGAAATACGATGGATATCGACGTGGTCGTTTCAAACGATCCTGAAAATGTTGAGAGATGTCTTGAAGCTCTCGACGATTTTGGTTTCGGCGGCCCCGAGTTGCGAGCCGCGCTGACCTCAGAAAAAAAAGACGTGGTGCGGATGGGCGTCGAGCCCATGAAAATTGAAATTCTCAATTATCTAAATGGTGTCAATTTTGCCGATGCTTACAGCAGACGTATCACCGACAAGGTGGAAGACGTAAAGATCGACGTAATTTCACTTCGCGATCTTATCGCTAATAAAGAAAATGTCGGCAGGCTGCAGGATTTGCTGGACGTTGAAAAGTTACGTGAACGTAACGGTTTATAGGCCGCTCCAAGAGTTGAACGCATTCATTTATTTAATCGAACACAAGATGAGCCCCGATTTGAGCCTCTGGCACAAAAGTGGCTTCGACACTGAAGACCTCTCGGATGAGTTCAACTGTCAAAACGTCCGACGCCGTACCCGCCGCAACGACCCTTCCTTCATTTAATATTATTATCTGATCGGCGAACCGAGCCGCAAGATTGAGATCGTGAACGACTCCAACGGAGACCATGTCGGAAGCCGCCGCGAATTCGCGGATCTTTTTCATGAACGCGATCTGGTGATGTATGTCCAGAAACGTGAGCGGTTCATCGAGGAACAGGTACCGGCAAGGTGTGGATGAGGGGCAGTTAGTCCACAACTGGGCGAGGACTCGGGCGAAATTGACGCGCTGGCGTTCGCCTCCGCTAAGAGTTTGGTAGTTTCGGGTGCCAAACTGATCGACCTCGAATTGCTCCATCAGATCATCGACGATCGATTCGTCTGCCGGTCCCGGACTTCCTCCAAAATGCGGGTAGCGACCCATCATAACGACTTCGCGGACAGTAAGCGGAAACGCCACTTCGACCGCCTGTGAGAGGACGGAGCGGCGCCTCGCAAGGTCTGCTTCGGATGCGGCGGTGACGTCAATATTGTCGTAATTGACAGTACCTGACTGGGGCCGCAGGAATCGCGCGAGGAGCTTGATCAAGGTCGATTTGCCGGCACCGTTCGGGCCGATGATCAAATGCAGCTTGCCAGATTCAAACGTTAAAGAGACATCTGAAACAAGCTCCTTTTTTCCGACTCTGTAGGTTATATTGTTTGCCGCGAGCATATTTCAGAAAACGTACTGTCGGCGCCGAAGTAGATAAAGAAATACCGGTACTCCGACGGCCGAAGTTACGATACCGATCGGCAGTTCGGCAGGACGCAACGCGAGCCGGGCCAGAAGATCGGCGAGGCTGAGCAGTGTCGCTCCCAGAAACGCGCTGCCAAGAATTAGAAATCGATTATCGGCCCCTTTCATCATTCTTAAGATGTGCGGCACTATCAGGCCGACAAAACTGATGACGCCAGTGAACGCCGTTGCGACGGCGACGATCACCACATTTAACGAGAGGACGATCCATTTCAAACGGTTCACGTTTACGCCGAGGTAAGTGGCTTCTTCCTCGCCTATCATCAACGCGTTTAGTTGCTTTGCATAACGCAATGCGGCAAAGGTGCCTCCGATCGACGTTACTGCCACTATCTGTACTGACCTCCAGTTTGCCCCTGACAGCGTACCGAGGCTCCAGAAGGTGATCGAACGGGCTTGTGGATCCCGGGCGATGTACGACAGGAACCCGATCGCGCTCATAAACAGGGCATTCACGGCGAGGCCCGTAAGTAGCATCATTACGATCGACGCACGGCCGTCGTCCCGTGAACGGGCAAGCAGGAAAACCAGATATGTGGCGGCCACGCCTCCGATGCACGCAGAGACCGGCAGGGCCCAGAGACTGGAGCCAAAGCTGAATACGCCGCCGAGGACAAAGAACAGAGCTGATCCGAATGCGGCTCCACTTGAGGTGCCGACAAGCCCGGGCTCGACGATCGGGTTTCGAAAAAGGGCCTGCATGAGCGTACCTCCGACGCCCAGGCTCGCTCCGACGAGAAGGCACAAAAACACCCGTGGCAGGCGTAGCTCAAGGAAGATCCTCTGATCCATCGTCGCTTCTGCATGTCCGGGAAACAGGGATGAAAATGCTCCGAGAATATCCGAGAAAGAAAAATCGATCGCTCCGTAGCGGATCGACACCGCGAGCACGAAAAGCATCGCAAGCGCCAGGCTAACGAGAAGAGGCCCCGGGCTGCGAGGTTGTTTTGTCACTTTTGATGGATAATAGCGGCCACTTTTTCGATGTTCTCACCCGTGCGTGGGCCGAAGTACATTAACTGATTCTCTTCAACGCGATAGATGCGGTTGTTTTTCGCGGCATTCGACGTCGAAACACCGGGTAAGGCCTTGATCTCGTCCGTCGACCCGCCGGTACGGTCGAAACCAAAATCCGTAACAAGTATGATGTCCGGATTTGCCTGAGCGATCATCTCCGGTGACTCCATTCGTTTCACGCCGTCGGCGTCGACTGCCATTTCACCGCCCGCCCATTCTATCATCTTGCCCGCTCCGCCGCCCTCGCCGCCGGTTTTGCCGACAACCATGTAAATGTTCGATGCTCTGCCAAAATGGATGACCGCGATCTTTGGTTTATCGGTGAACTGTTTGACCTTTTCAGTCGCTGCGGCGATCTGCTCGTCGAGCGTTTTACATAGCTCCTCGGCCCGTTCCTGTTTATTAAAATACGCACCGATCTCACGAATAAGAGCTTTTGTACCGTCGATCGAATCGTTTTTTGATGTGAATGCTTTAACCGGTATATTAAGCTGCTTAAGCTGCTCGACGACCTGCGGCGGGCCGATGTTGTTATCCGATGAAAGAATGGCAGTCGGATGCAGAGATAGGATGCCTTCGGCACTCAGCGCACGATGATACCCGACGGTCTGAACATTCTTGACCTCGGCCGGATAGGTGCTCGACAGATCGATACCAACGACCTTGTCCTGGGCTCCGAGGGTCCAGATGATCTCGTTGTAGATCGGCGAGATGACCACGAACCGGCCGTCCTTTGCGTCAGTCGCGGGATTGGAAAAACGTCCGCAGCTTAAGGTCGCGACTACCGCCGCAAAGGTCATCGTAAGCAAAAATGTCTTTTTCATATGGTGAACGGAACGGTTTGATAATAAACGAAGAGCGCCGGCTTTCGCTAGCGCTCTTCACGGTCGTGAACCTCGACGAGTCCTAAAATATGAACCGCGCCGACAGCTGGAACATACGCGGCGGATCGATATTAGCGAACGCAGGTATCGCAAGCTGGCTCGCAAGGGTGCCTCCGACGAACAAACCAAAATCGTTGTTCGCGAAACTGTTGGTATTACCGTAGACGGTCACGCCCCTGGCAAGCATGTTGGCGTGGTTAAAAATGTTAAACCCTTCTCCACGGAACCTTAAACTCATTCGCTCGGTAAGGTGAACATCCTTTTCTACAAACACCGCGACCTCACGTGTCGGTGTACCGCGAAAAGCGGATTTAGCGATCACGCTGCCGTTGATAACGGGCCGATCATTGTTCGCTCCATCTCCATTATTATCGACGCCGGTCGTCGCGTTGAACGGCCGAGCAGTAGCAAATTGAGACAGTGTACCTACGGTAAAGTCGTACGGCAGTCGGTAGCTGAAAAAGATGACAGCCCGATGACGCTGGTCCACTAGACTTGGTCCACGTTCCTGTTCACCGAGAGCAGTGATATGTGCTTCGTTCGCGCCGACGCCATTGCCATCGGGCTCGAAGGTGTTGGTTGCCTTTGAGAGTGTGTAGCTCACTGAGGCGTTGATCCGCGAGTTGCCGCGATAGCTGGCCTGTGTCTGCAATCCGTCATAGTCCGCAACGCCGAGATTGATGATCGCATTGACCTGACGAACGCCGCCGGGGACCGGTGCGATCGGGCGCGTCTCATTGGCATAGCCACCAAGAGGGAGACATGTGCCCGTGAAGACGTTGACACAATTGGCTGGCCTTGCGGCCAGTCGCGCTTGTCCCTGAGCTATTCTGGCAAACGGCGTCGGAGCGTTCAGGTCGACAGTGCGGTCGGCATTTGAGTAGTGCTGGTGTACGTAGTCGGCGCCTACAAACAACCCTTTGACAAACTCTCGCTCGCCACCGATGGTCGTTACCTGGCTTCTCGGATTTACAAGCGTGTCCGGATAGAGACTCGCGAGCGGGGCAAAGTTCAGTCCGTACTTTGCGAACTGCGTCTGGTAAAAGCTCCGCTTACCCGCAATGATCGTTATGTCTCGTGCCGGCTGAGTCGGAAGCGTGCGTGGATCGAAGACGAGCGGCAGACACGAACCGGTAAGGCACGTCGGGAAACCGACCTGGCCTGATGTCGCAGTATAGGTCGCAATACCGTCGAGGCCGTTTATCAGGTAGCTAGCGACCTGATTGGTGCGGATCTGCGCGTAATACATTCCATAGCCGCTACGGATCACCGTTTTGGCGTCGCCGCCCGGGTTCCATGCAGAGCCGACTCGCGGCTCGAAATTCTTTTTCGCATCGGTCAATGTTTGGCGGTCATATCTGAAGCCGGCATCGATCACCAGGTCGCGGCCAATGCGGAACTTGTCCTGTACAAAGCCGGTCAAGAGCCATTGCGGCAATTTGTAGCTGCTGATGCCGTAGTTAATCGGCTGTGAGTAATTCAGAACGTCGGTCAACAACAATTGATCCAGAGGCAGCTTATTCCTGACCGCGTCGGTGGTTGAAAAAGTAAATGTACCCAGCGTCACGGCCCCGGGTTCATTGCCAACGCCCCCGGCGGTATGGCGAACGATGCTGCCGCCAAAGCGAAGGTAGTGATGGCCCGTGGTCCATGAGAGGGTATCGGCGATCTGCCACTGGTGTCCCCACAGTTCCGAGACCCTGGACTGGCCGGAGGAAAAACCGACGGCGCCGTTACCAGTGCCCCTCGTGTAGGCGGTCGAAAGCACCTGCGGTTCCCATGACGTTACCGGGTCACCATTGAGGTATGCAAAACGAAACTCGTTAACAAGTGACCTGCTCGCGACCCAGGTGTGATTGGCCTGTGTCGTCCAGGCGTTGCGTTCGTAAATACGTGCAACGCTCGGAGCATTAACACCACCTACCGCGTCTTGTGGATTGTCGTCGCGCATCCGGTCCAGATTGAAGCGGACCATCAGGTCCTGATTACTTGCCAATTTATGGTCGAGCCTTCCGATAACGAGCGACTGTCGGTAGTGGCCGGTGTAATAAAGATTGCCGTTCGACGGCAGCAGAAATGATGCGAGCGTGTTCGAAATTAGCGTCGTCCGGTCCTGCCATGTCTGGTCGGCAGTGACAAAGAAAAAGGTCTTATCTTTCTTGATCGGCCCGCCGATCGAGCCCGATACCTGGTTCAGCTGGTCCGGAATGTCGATAGGGCTAAGAGCAACGAGTGGCGAAGGTACAACACAGGTCGAGCCCACCGACTTCGGACAAAACCCTTTGGTCGAAAAACGGTCGGTCTGCAGAGCACCCGGCCTCGCGAGGTAAACTGCCTCGCCGTGAACGGAGTTTGTGCCGCCACGCGTGACGATGTTAAATGCCGGGCCGGTCGTCCAACCAAATTCCGCGGAAAAGGCATTGGTCAGGATCTGAACTTCCTGGATCGCTCCCACTGGCACCGTTACGATCGCTGTCTGGCGGCCCCAGCCTTCGTCGTTGTTTGCACCATCAAGCGTAAACGTAGTTGCACGCCGCGAACCGACCCCGGTAATAAAATACGTTTGATTTACAAAAAGGTCGCCGGTGCCCTTGCCCTGCCGAAATGCGGAATTCAGTAGCGGCAGAGACGACATCTTGCGTCCCAGGATCGGCGTTTCGTCGATCTGTGTATTTTCGATCCGGCGGCCGATCTGTGGATCGGCGCGAACCCCTTCGGCCGTTCCGTAAATGGTCACTGTGGCTTTCTGTGCACCCGGCTGCAATGTTATTTTGACTGTCGCCGTTTCACCGGCACGAAGAACTATATTCGGCAGTTTCTCATTGCCGAACCCGCTCTGCGAGACATCGACAGTATAGGTACCAGTTAGCATGAGGCCCGCAAAACTTGCATTGCCTTCCCCATTCGATACGCCATCGCGGGTTGCCCCGGTTGCGGGGTTGGTCACAATTACCCTGGCTCCGCTTAACGCCGCCCCGTTGGCATCGACTACGGCGACGGTCAAAGCCGCTGTGTTCGGTGATTGCGCCGACAACGGTGCCGCGGCAAACATGACGGCCGCGATCATTAAAATTCCAGATCCAATAAAATTGCTGATCCTCGGCAAGACGGTTCGCCCGGATAGTCCCAGAGTTTTCATTTTTACTTCCCTTTTTATTATTTATTCCGATGATCGAACTGTAATGAAAAAGCGTATTCCCTGGAACGAACTACTACCAGCGGCCGTAGTACTCCACCACTTCATCGACTGGCGAAATTATTGGAGGAACCTTACAAATGTCTCGATCGCCTCATGGGTCGACAAAAGCAGTTTTGGGTTTGTGAACGGCAGGACGGACAAAGCCGCAATAGCCGGAGCACAAGCAAACAGGAACGGCATGATCCCGGATCCGAAAATGCCGGAACTTGGGGCCGGAGACGAACTGAGTTGAAGCAGCCTTCGAACACGTGAGGAAACATCGCCGACATGCTCCTCGAGTATGTATGAGCTGGCGGGCAATGCGGGACTTGTGCCTTCCGGTATGAGCTTTGCGATCTTGACCAGCGATGATGCCAGGTTGATTGCTGCACTCGTGTTTCTGCGGGCGGCGAATTCGTCGGCGACCGCCTCGGCGTTATCCGACCACGCGGCGTCGAGCTGCTTTCCGAATGGAAAGATAAGCATGTCGCGGCAGATCCTGAGCAGCCCGCGCTTGAGATTGTCGCTTGCGGCAAGATGCCCTAGCTCGTGTTCAAGCGTCGCCCGCAATTCAGGCCCCTCGAGAGCGTCGAGCACCTTGGCGGCGACAAAGATACGCGGCCGGAATATGCCGACAACGGCGACGACCGGAAATCGATGGTCAAATCGAAATACCGGTACACCGACCCCGTCGAACCGGATCTCCTCGGCGGAGCTCAGCCAGTTTTGAATTAGCCGTCGCGTCATATACAGCGACCGCAACACGCGGTAAACCGCAAATCCGACGCCCAACGACGACACGATCGCGAGCGAGGCCAGCTTCAGACTGACAGTCTCGTTGGTCCCGTACGGTTCATAGAGGACATAGGCCGGAACGACAAAACCCGCGACCAGGATCACCGCAACCGCGACCGGTAAGATCCGCAGTCCGAATATGACCTGCGCCCGAAGCTCAGCCGATACGCCGTCGACATATCTCGAAACAGCATTCCAGACAACGCTCGCCGTGGCCGCAACACAAAGGTTCACGATCAACAGCAGCGCAAGCGTCAACGAAATGCCAAGCAGCAGATACATTAAAAGATCATTTCTCCTTCGTCGCTTGACCCAACTCGCGGCGTTTTTCCGCGACCAGCCGTTCTAGTTCGTCGAGCAGCAGCAGGTCCTGCTCGCTGACCCGATCAACGATGCAGGCCAAAATTGGCTCGGCATTACCGAATCCGGGCTCCAACAGATGCTCGATCACATCCTCGGCGACACCGCGTTCCATTTCCTCGACAGAGTATTTCGCACTGTAATAAAATGCTCGACCCTCCTTGCGGCGTTCGAGGAGGCCCTTTTTGTAGAGCCGGTCGAGCGTCGTCATTAGCGTCGTGTAAGCATACTTTTGATCAAACGCGTCGCAGACGCTCCCGACATTCGCTTCGCCGCGCCGACGTACCTCGTCAAGCGTCTTTCGCTCAAGCTCGCCCAGCGTGTTGAGGATCACATCCGAAAGCCGCCGAAACCCCCGGAGTCTAAATGATGAAGAAAGCATATTTCAGAAGTATAGAATATCCCGACATTGTGTCAATAATTTTGCCGGTAACGTACTGGCACTTATCCCCGCCGAAAGATCGTCGAGAACGCAGGTCTACGTGCACTCTCCGACTCACGCAACAGGGCAGCCGATAAGAGATACGATAGGTGAAACCCCTGACGGTGTCGAAAGGTGAGAGGAGAATTACACCGATCCCGCCGTCTCATTAGACCCATCCCTTCCCTCTAAAGCCGCGCAGGGTTGTGCAGAAGGTTTTCATTTCGCTTTCGAGGCCGAGCGTGACGCGGCAATGATCTTCCATCGGCGGGGATGGCCGTCCTACGCGTATGTTCTCGGCAGCCATTCTCTTGTTGAAATCCTGTATCTTGCCATTTAACTTGAACATGACAAAATTTGTTTCTGAGGGAAGATGTGTGATCTTGAGTTCGTCCAACGTCCCTAACAAAATTGTCCGGGAGCGCTCATTCGCGGCCAAGCTCTCTTTTAAGAAATCCTTATCCCGCAGCGAAGCCGATGCGGCCAACAGCGCGAGGTGATTTACTCCATTTCCGGTGGAGTAGGCCATCAAACGTTTTCGAGTCGCAGGCGTTGAGATCGAGTATCCCTGCCGCATACCGGCCATCGCATATACCTTGGAAAAAGTGTGGGCGACGATGACATTGTCAGTCTTTGCGGCCTGCTCAGAGAAAGAATAGAAGCGCGGGTCCTTTGCCAACTCGTAATATGCTTCGTCCATAAAAAAGGTCACACGCGACGGAGCCGAACGGATCCAATCCTCAATTTCTCGACAGTCGGTTATGGTTCCGGTCGGGTTGTTCGGATTGCAAATGTACACAAGCACGGGCCCCGGATGGGCGCTCGCAAGTTCGCGCATCTTTGGGATGTGATGCGAGTAGTCGGCCCGCAGCGGCAATTTTACCAGTTTGGCGGGAAGCGGAGACGCGTAGTCGGCAACCGACTCGAAGGTTGGATCGGCGATAAGTATCAATGCCCCGCTCGAATCGTATGCCTGAGTCACCATCTGCAAGATCTCCGCCGATCCGCAGCCAAGCATTATGCAGCCTGCCGGCACCTTGTGGTGTTCCGCCAACTGTTTACTAAGTGCATCGGCGTAAGCGAAAGGGTAACGGTTCGCTTCCTGGAGCCCGTCCATAACAGCCTTTCGCGCTGATGGCCCCATGCCGAGAGCATTCTCGTTTGAGTTCAGACGAATTATCCCGCCGTCCATGTTGGGGATATTGGGCGAAACGGCGAGTGATTCGGCCCGACTGCTGACGAAAGCGTTCCCTGAAAAGATAGTCGAGACAGCTCCCGCCGCTCCAACCGAGATTCCAGCCTTCAAAAATCCGCGTCGATTCATAATAGATCTCCTCAAGTAATGTAGTTTTGCGTAAGCATACCACGGCAACGGCGCCGCCATTCGGAAAATGAACAACGAATGAGTTATCTGTGGAACTGGAAGGATGGACGTTTTGAGCGATGCTCGGTTCGGACACTTACAGTCTTCATCGGGCCCGTCGATCTCTAACTCAACATTGATGGAATCGGATCTTTTTAAGTTCCTTCTTACGGATATCGACGAGGTCCGTTGGCCTTTGACAATATAACCGCCCGTCACTTTCCAATGAAATGCTATGTGTTCTCCATCCCAAGTCTCAGCCGGGTAGAAAGTTGAGTAAACAACTGTTTTGGTGCGGCGATCAATGGTTGCTGCGCCTCGAATTTCGAGAGGTGAGCAACTCGGACAATCGGCTGTGAGTCTTTTATACGGAGTTTGAGTTAGATCAGGGACAATCCAGAATTCGGTCTCCGTCCACATCTTATCGTAGTGCGTCCCCGGCCGTGAATATTCGATCCGTCGTTTCAGTTCCGGCCGTCGCTTAAGCAAATCTCGAACCAATTTGTATTTAGACATTAGGGACTCGGTGTCCTTCGCTGAAAGAGCTATGAAGCCGCCTGAACTGATTGGCCGTTTTTGTAGCTCTTTAAGAAATTGTGCCAACTTGCTATTGAAGACGGTTTTTTCTCGATCGTCACTGACCGTTATTAACTTTTCCGCGGGAGTAACTTGCTGACCTTGGACATAGGGTATCCAAAGCAACAAGCCGATCATAATGGTGAACAATTTCATCTATGATGTCACGGGATTGGAATACGGGGAAATGTAGCACAGAACTACTTCAGTTCGGAAAGCATACCACGCTCC
Organism: Pyrinomonadales bacterium; assembly: GCA_038245555.1. Classification (GTDB taxonomy): domain Bacteria; phylum Acidobacteriota; class Blastocatellia; order Pyrinomonadales; family Pyrinomonadaceae; genus OLB17. The sequence goes on from JBBRSH010000057.1 coordinate 20,356, forward strand.
ACGGCCAGTCATATATCCGACTCTCAAGCTGCGCTGGAAATGTTCCGGTCGTGCTAATATCGGTTGAAATGTCAGAAACGCTAAAAGAAAAGGGAATCCACGCCCAAAATCAGGAATTTCGAAAATATAATCAGGTAACGAAGGATCAACGTTATCATCTTGTCGAACACGCTGAGTCGGAGATGTTTGATGATGCCTACCGGATCGAGACTTGTGACCTGAAGTTGTTTTTCGAAGGTGGCGAAGAGGGAAGGCGGCAGTTTGCTACAGAACTCGGCAGAGCGCTGGAAGGGATCGGATTTGCGATCCTCGAAGGTCACGGCATCGAAGCGGATGTTTACGAACTAGCAGAAAAGAAAGTGGCCGAGATCTTCCAAACAACCACTGTCGAAGACCGACTCAAATATCAGGCGAAAAGGTTCGGCTCCGTAAATCAGGGCTATTTTCCGATCAAAGAGACGACAAACATACATCCGGACCTTGTCGAAGGTTGGGTATTTTGCCGGCGAGCGTTCGATCTGGGTGAAAACCCGGCGTACAAGGCAAGCGACTATTGGATCGATCCCGAACACGAACGGATCTTTCGCAGCGTGGTGACCAACCAGGAACGGCTAATACACCCGATAATGCAGAGCATCCTCCGCTATTTGAATTGTGACCCTCACCTGTTTGATGAAAAGCTCAACAAAACAAATTTTGGATTCAGACTGAATTACTATCCTCCGATCTCGGCCGCAGATGAATTATCGGGCGCCGGGCGAATGCTCGGGCATGAAGACGTAGATCTGTTTACTTTTCTGCCCGCGCAGAATGTAGATGGGCTGCAGGTCTATAATCAGGAAAACGGTAAATGGATCAGGCTAAATGCTCCTACGGGAACGATCGTGCTCAATACCGGCGATTATATGCAGCGGATCACCAACGATCGGCTCCCGTCAACAACCCACCGCGTGTCCAAACCGATCGAACGCGTCTCATTTGCCAAACCCCGAGTCTCAATGCCGATGAATATCTACACCTGGGAAGACGAGATCCTACAGGTCCTTCCCGGTCTCGGCGAACCGAAGTATGAACCGGTCTCATCGATCCAATTTCACACGAGCATCACCAGCAAATACTACGGCGACGACTACGCCGTAACCGAGGGATAAGAATTGCCACTAGCTTCAGCTAGTGGCAATGCACAGAAGGCGGCAGGTCAAATTACCAGCGGCTCAATGAAATGGGCGATTGGGCGGCTGCGGCTGCCGATCCGCCGGGCTGTGGTGGCGTTCCCGGTGCCGGAAGGGTGATCGTCTCCATCTTGAACTGCGTGAGATCGGTATTTACCTTGGGCAGATCTTTATTGACCCAGTCGTCAAAGGCTTTTCTGACATCAGCCATTTCTCGGGCGATCGAATCTGTCCTTTGCGTTTGGATCAGTGTCGGCTTGCCCTCATAAGAGATGACGTCGCCATAGAGGCTCGCCAGGTATTCTCGCAGCCTTTCCTCGCCAGTGATCGCACCTCCCTCTTTGGTCGCCACGATCTTTCGTCGCAGATCATCGACCGCCGCCGAGGCCGCCTGCAGCCGCGAACGAAAGTTGGTGTCGCTTGTCTTCGACGAACGATCGTCGAGCGCGAGGCGAACCGAGTTGATACGGGCAACGTCTGATGACATCTGTCCCAGCAGTTTGTAGAGCTTCATCGAGAGGTCGTAATTCGCCTGACGATCAACCGCAGTGAATTTCGCGCGTGGGTCGAGCACGACCTTGAGCGGCGTTGTGTAGACCTGCTTGTCCTTGGTCATCCTGACGGTATAGGTGCCGGGCATCACACGCGGACCGGTCGTCGCTCCGCCGGCGATACTTGCAGCCGGAGGCACTGTCGGAGCATCCAGCCTCATTCCCCAACGAACGCGGTTCAGGCCGCGGCGTTTGCTCGCCGGTACAGTTCCCACGACACTGCCCTTGGGATCCAGGATCTCGATCTTGAGGTCGCCAAAGATATGCCTTTTTTTCTGATAATAAGTTATAACGGCATCGTCGGACGGATTATCGCCAACAAACATCGCGTCGCCATTTGACCAGCCACCGCCCGCCTGTATCTTTTGAACGACCGGCTCGGACTGCAGGAACGCAATGTCCTTTGACAGCGTGTCCTGGGTCAACGCCCTCAACGGGGCTATGTTGTCGATGATCCAAATACCGCGTCCATGCGTCGCGATCACGAGATCGTTGTCGCGTGGGTGGATAGCAAGGTCCCGGACCGCCACATTCGGGAATTCGCTGCCCTTGTACTGCGACCAGACTCGTCCGCCGTCGAGCGAGATCCACAGGCCCATTTCGGTACCGGCAAATAAAAGGTCCTTATTCGCAAGGTCCTCCTTGATGACATGGGCATAGCCTTTGACATTCGTTCCCGGCGAAAATACCGGCGACCACGTCTTGCCAAAATCGGTCGTCTTGTAAGCATACGGAGCCATGTCGCCAAACGTATGCCGGTCAAATGTCGCGTATGCCGTACCGGCCTCATAGTGTCCGGCATCGATGGAGGTCACCCACGAATTCTTCGGCAGACCGGGGATGTTGCCGACAACATTCGTCCAGGTGCGTCCACCGTCCCGCGTAATTTGTACGTTGCCGTCATCGGTCCCGACCCAGATCGTGTTCGGATCAAGCGTCGATTCGCAGATCGAGAAGATCGTCGTGTGCATCTCAGCCGACGAGTTATCAACAATAATGCCGCCTGATTCCTCCTGCTTCTGCTTGTTCGGGTCGTTGGTCGTCAGGTCGGGTGAAATTCGGTCCCACGATTGGCCATGATCTTTCGAACGAAAGAGAAACTGAGCACCCATATAGACCGTTCCCGCCTTTGTCACAAGAACGGGGGTGTTCCAATTAAAACGCAGCTTGCCTTCTTTGTATCCCGGGAGCGGCTGGATGCCCTGATTTTCATGCGTTTTTCGGTTAATACGGCCGATGTATCCACCCTGCGATTCGGCATAGACGTAGTCAGGATCGGACGGATCGACCCACATCCAGAATCCATCGCCGCCGAACATATTCTCCCACTGATGATTGGTGATGCCGCCCGGAAATGACGACGGTCCGATCCACGAACTATTGTCCTGCAGGCCGCCATAGACGTTGTACGGCCGGTTCATATCGACCGAGACGTGATAAAACTGCGAGACCGGCAAGTTGTCGGCCTTCCACCAGCGTCCGGCCCCGTCGTACGAGTACCACAAGCCGCCATCGTCGCCCGTGATAACATGGCTCGAATTCGCCGGGTCGATCCAGACGTCGTGAAAATCGCCGTGTGCGCCGCCCGCCACATTACTAAAGCTCTTTCCGCCGTCGCTGCTCAGTATCAGCGAACCACCGGCCTTGAATAGCTTGTTCTCATCTTTTGGATCGACGATGAGGTTCGAGAAGTAGAATGGCCTCTCGATCACGGTTTGACTGCGGTCAAGTGCCGCCCAGGTCTTGCCGCCGTCATCCGATCGGTAGAGTCCGTTGCGGGGAGTTGCCGCTTCGACCGTGATATAGATGACCTTTGGATTTGTGGGTGCGACCGCGATCGCCGTGCGTCCCCACGGTTTGGGCGGCAAGCCGTTTGCCGAATCGTTGCTGATCTCTTTCCAGCTTGAGCCGCCGTCCGTTGACTTAAACAGCCCGCTGCCGCTTGGCGATCTCTCATCCGGCCCGCCCGAGCGGAATGTCCAGCCCTGCCGCCTAAAGTCCCACATTCCCGCATAGATCGTCTTCGGATCGCTCGGGTCCATCGCCATCATCCCACAGCCGGTCGAGGCATTTGTACCGGCGAGCACTTTCGTCCACGTTCGGCCGCCGTCGGTCGTCTTGTAAACGCCGCGGTCCGTGCTGTCGCTCCAGAGCCTGCCGGTCGCACAGACGTAAACAGTGTCGGTGTCCTTCGGATCGACCACTATTTTCGCGATATGCTCCGAGTCCTTAAGCCCCATGTTGGTCCAGTTCTCGCCCCCGTCGGACGACTTGTAGACGCCGTCGCCGATGGAGACAGAATTACGCATCCAGCCCTCGCCCGTGCCGACCCAGACGGTCTTTGGATTCTTTGGGTCGATGGTCACCGCCCCGACAGACTGCACGCCCGCCTTATCGAACACGGGCTTATAAGTGTTGCCGCCATTCGTCGATTTCCAGACGCCGCCCGAGGCCGCCCCGACATATATGGTCAGGCGGTCGCCCTCTTGCCGCGCGTCGATCGCCGAAATGCGTCCGCTCATCGCCGCCGAGCCTATATTGCGGGCACCGAGACCGGATATCGTTTGGGTATCGACCTTCACGGCTTGTCCAAAACCATTTGCCGCCAGACCAGCCAGCAGGCCGCCAAGTAAAAACCAATTTCGTCTGATCTTCATCTTATTTCTCCTGTTAATTGGCCTTCATCGGCGGTTTCGGCATGTTAAAGCGCGAATCGTCGAGCGTCGGGTTGATCTCGATCTTTTCGTAGGTAACGGTCTGGCGATTGGTGCTGCCCTTTGCGCCGCTCTCGACCGAGAACGGGAAATAAACGCCGCCTACTTCCTTATAATCTCCAAGGATGGTCTCGCTCTCATTCTCGGTGCCGCGGATCGTTTGCTTGGTTTCGACCTTGATCGGCACGTAAAACTCCGTATCGAGGAAGTAATGCTTTATGGTGCCGTTGGCGAGGGTGACTTTTAGCTTGTAAATATCCGAGCCTTCATAGTCTTCTTTGCCAATGTACTCGACCTTGTTCCCCTTTTTTTTGTAATCGACAAGCGGCCCGTCAAAATCCGAATCTTCGATGATCTGCTTCATCCCCTCTTCCCCAAGGGCCTCAGCATCCTTCTTGCCGCCGAAGGGGTTGATGACCCAACCGGTCTTGCCGTCATAGCCAAGCACCTGTGCCATCCCTTGCAGAGCAATTTCCTCGCGGATCATGTTCGGTCGCCTCTGCTCCTGTAAGACGCTGGCCGTAAACCCGCCGCCACCGTCGAATTTACCGGTGTAGCGGATCGATTTGATGGCCTGCATCTTCTCCATTCCGCCGATCTTCTGAATATATTTGGCAACGATCTCATCTGCGGTCTGAGCCGAAGCAGAAAACGTCAAAAACATCAGTCCCGCGACTACGAGCAGCGATCTGTGCATAAAAATCTACCTCACAAATATTGACGACTCCTCTCGCTTCCGGCGAGTGTCGACCTTAACTTCAACGACCTCTTTGTATACGTGAAAACGCTTTTATGGGTTTACACCCATTCAACCCATTTTGCAACCAACTACGGCCTGCGGTGTTAGAACTCCGTGAGAATGAACTCAATAGAACTCTTTAGAAATGTCCTCTGATAGGAACGCCTAAGATAAGCCTTAAAGGGGTGTGATCGATGGCAAAAAGGGGAACGATCGAGATGAGCAAGAAAGAGCGGGATTCGC
>JBBRSH010000058.1:0-25647 GCA_038245555.1 Pyrinomonadales bacterium
CACGGACACGGAACAATGGAACGCTTACTGCTCGGCTCGGTGGCTCAAGCAATTGCCTTACACGCCAAATGTTCTGTAAAGATCGTTCGTTCTTTAAACCTGAATTGATGCGGAGCGAGTGTCTCGACACCGATTGAGCAGGGAATTAAATGTTGCTCACGCAAGACCACCTTTTGGGACAAGGAATGAAACGTAGTCCGCTTGCGGGAACGAAGGCTAACTCTTCGTTTCTTGTGAATATTCCGGATCTTATAACCGCCTACTACACCAAAATTCCTGATGCTCGGATGCCAGAGGAGCGGGTGAAATTTGGCACATCAGGACATCGTGGTTCTGCGTTCCAAAAGTCATTTAACGAACGACATATCCTTGCTATCACTCAAGCCATTTGCTTATTCCGTTCGATAAAAAAGATTGACGGTCCGCTATTTCTAGGGATAGATACTCATGCACTTTCGGTACCCGCGATGGCCAGCGCCCTTGAAGTGCTTGCAGCGAACAGGGTAGAAGTAATGCTGGCCGAAAATGACGAATATACCCCGACGCCCGTTATTTCCCATGCAATCCTTACTTACAATCGCGGGCGTTTGTCCGGTTTTTCTGACGGCATTGTCATTACACCGTCGCACAACCCGCCGCAGGACGGCGGATTCAAGTACAATCCGCCAAACGGGGGGGCGGCAGATGGAACAGCCACCAATTGGATCGAAGCTCAGGCAAACAAATTTCTTGAGACGGGGATGAAGGGAGTGAAAAGAGTCACGCTTGAGAAGGCCCTACTGGCTCCGACCACTCACCGGCACGACTATATTGGTAACTACACGAAGGAGCTGGTTAATGTAATCGACATGGAGGCCGTTCGAGCGGCGCGTCTGCATATCGGGGTGGATCCGCTGGGCGGTGCCGGAGTACATTATTGGGGACGGATCGCCGAGATCTATCGGCTGAATCTTACTGTAACGAACAAGATCGTTGATCCGACTTTCCGCTTCATGACGGTCGATTGGGACGGGCAGATCCGGATGGATCCGTCCTCGTCTTACACGATGCAAAATTTGATCGAGCAAAAGTATGAGTTTGATATCTCTTTTGCTTGCGACGCTGACCACGACCGGCACGGGATCGTTACCCCGTCCGCAGGACTTCTTCCGCCGAATCACCATCTTTCAGTCGCCATCAATTATCTCTTCCAAAACCGGCCCAAGTGGAATACATCGGCGGCAGTCGGAAAGACGGTCGTAAGCAGCCAGATGATCGATCTCGTCACGGCGAATTTGGGCCGCAAACTTTACGAAGTCCCGGTTGGTTTTAAGTGGTTCGTGGACGGATTGCTCGATGGTGCGCTTGGCTTTGGCGGAGAAGAAAGCGCCGGTGCCTCTTTCGTCAGGCTTGATGGGAGTGTCTGGACGACTGACAAAGACGGAATCGTTCCTGCTTTGCTGGCGGCGGAGATCACGGCCAAGACCGGGCGCGATCCCGGCGAGATATATCGAGACCTTACCGTTGAGTTTGGCGAATCTTACTACGACCGGTTCGAGGCTCCAGCGACCCCGGAGCAGAAGAAACTGATCGCGCAACTTACTCCAGAAGATATTAGGATCACGGAGTTGGCTGGCCAGCAAATTAAATCTGTGCTCAGCCATGCACCTGCAAACGGGGCTCCGATCGGCGGGGTAAAGGTTATTGCTGAGAGTGGATGGTTCGCGGCCCGCCCCTCCGGGACCGAGAGCATTTATAAGATCTATGCGGAGAGCTTTCGAGGGTCGGACCATTTGAACGATATCCTGGCGATGCACAAAAGATCGTGACTAATGCAATTAGAAAGCAAGATTATGAATGAAATGAAAAATGATCAACCCTTGAGTGACGACGAGCTTCGAAAGATCAACGCCTACTGGATGGCGGCGAATTATTTGTCGGTCGGACAAATTTACCTTCTTGATAATCCACTACTCCGCGAGCCGTTAAAGATCGAGCACGTAAAACGCCGGTTACTAGGCCATTGGGGAACCACGCCGGGCCAAAATTTTGTTTATGTTCATCTCAATCGTCTCATCAAACATCACGATCTGAATGTCATTTATGTTTCCGGGCCAGGACATGGCGGACCGGGGATCGTCGCCAACACCTATCTCGAAGGCACCTATACTGAGTTCTATCCGAATATCTCGCAAGATGCCGACGGCCTGAAAAAGTTGTTCAAGCAATTCTCATTTCCGGGCGGCATCCCGAGCCACGTCGCACCCGAAACTCCGGGATCGATCCACGAGGGCGGCGAACTAGGCTATTCGCTTGCACACGCCTATGGTGCCGTTTTTGATAATCCCGATCTGATCGCGGCATGTGTTATTGGCGACGGCGAAGCCGAGACCGGAGCCTTAGCGGCAAGCTGGCATTCGAATAAGTTTCTTAATCCCGTTCGCGACGGTGCGGTCTTGCCGATACTGCACCTCAACGGCTACAAGATCGCAAACCCAACCGTGCTCGGCCGAATGAGTGCGGAAGAGTTGACCAGCCTGCTAATAGGCTACGGCTACAAGCCCTACTTCGTTGAGGGACATGACCCTGACTATATGCATCCGCTCATGGCGGAAACTTTGGAAACCGTACTCGCCGAGACACAGGCCATTCAGCGAGACGCCCGAGAAAATGGCTTTTCGGGCCGTCCTCAATGGCCGATGATCGTCCTGCGTTCGCCAAAAGGCTGGACCGGGCCGAAGTTTGTCGATGGATTGCCGACCGAGAATTCATTTCGCTCGCATCAGGTACCCTTGGCAGAACTCGCGACCAAACCAGAACATCTCAAGATGCTCGAAGAGTGGATGCTCATTTACAAGCCTGATGAACTCTTTGATGATGAAGGAAGGTTGATTCCTGAATTGGCTGAACTTGCACCGAAGAAAGATCGACGAATGGGAGCTAATCCTAATGCCAACGGTGGTCTGCTTCTCAAAGATCTTAAAATGCCGGATTTTAGGGACTATGCCGTTGACGTCCCAAAACCGGGAACGATCAAAGCGGAGGCCACCCGCGTGACCGGACATTTTTTAGGCGACATTATGAAAAATAATGCCGAGAACCAGAACTTCCGCGTGATGGGGCCGGACGAGACCGCATCGAATCGCCTTGGTGACATCTTTGAGGCGACGAACCGAGTTTCGGTTCAACCGATTCTCCCGACTGACGATCACCTCGCCCCGGATGGCCGTGTCATGGAGATCCTGAGCGAACACCTCTGTCAGGGCTGGCTCGAGGGCTATTTACTAACGGGACGCCATGGCCTATTTTCCTGCTACGAGGCGTTTATCCACGTCATCGATTCGATGTTCAATCAGCACGCGAAATGGCTAAAGGTAACTCGAAAGATCGCCTGGCGTAGGCCGATCGCCTCGCTTAACTACCTACTCACGTCGCACGTTTGGCGGCAAGACCACAATGGTTTTTCGCATCAAGACCCCGGCTTTCTTGACCACGTGATCAATAAAAAGGCGGAGGTCGTTCGAGTCTATCTTCCGCCGGACGCAAACACACTCCTTTCAGTCATGGACCACTGTTTGCGAAGCCGCAACTATATAAACGTGATCGTCGCCGGAAAGCAGCCTTCGCTCCAGTACCTCGATATTGACTCCGCAGCCAAGCACTGTGCGTCGGGAATCGACGTTTGGGAATGGGCAGGCTGCGGCGTCAGCGACGAGCCGGACGTAGTGATGGCCTGTGCCGGCGATGTGCCGACGCTGGAAACATTAGCGGCAGTCGATATTCTCCGTCAGAATTATCCTGATCTAAAGATCCGCGTGGTGAATGTGGTCGATCTGATGAAATTACAGCCCGCTACCGAACACCCGCACGGCCTTTCGGAAGACGATTTCGATTCTATTTTTACCACCGACAAGCCCATCATTTTTGCGTTTCATGGTTATCCAACCCTGATCCACCGCCTCACCTATCGCCGAACCAATCACCATAATATGCACGTTCGCGGCTATAAGGAAGAGGGCACCACTACCACACCGTTCGATATGGTAGTGCTAAACGACCTCGACCGCTTTCATCTGGTTGTGGACGTGATCGACCGCGTTCCGAAAATCAAAAATGGCGGCGCCCACGTCAAACAACTAATGCACGACCGCCTCTTCGAACATCGCCAATACATCAACGAATTCGGCGACGATATGCCCGAGATTCGCGATTGGAAATGGAGCCATTAGAAGGTAAACCAATTACTCATACGGTTGGATAGCAACCCTTTTGAGAATCGTATTCTCGGATCTCGATTGCCGGATTTCCGTACCAGAATGTTAAACGAAAAAGCTGCTGCTAATATTGCCATCGCCACCGTCGCCAATGAAACTTTGCGCGATGAGTTTTTGGTAGCGTCGCACGCTTACTCGGCAGATCAAATTACAAGTGCATTAAATGTCGATCCCGCAAAGGGCCTTTCGCATTCTGAGGCCGAAAAAAGGCTGGAGAGCGACGGTGCCAACATCGTGAATGCCGCTAAAGGGCCGACTTTGTGGAAGATATTTCTCAGGCAATTCAATAGCATTGTGATCTGGCTGTTAGGATTTGCGTCCGTCGTCGCCTGGTTAACAGAGAGCAGTCTCGAAGCTATTGCCATTGTTACCGTCCTCGTTATAAATGCTCTGATCGGCTTTGCCATCGAGTGGCAGGCCGGTCGAGCTCTCGATTCTTTGACCATTGCGACGCGGACATCTGCAAGGGTGCGTCGTGATGGAAGCGAACATACAATCGACTCAGGGAATCTGGTGTTGGGAGACATAGTCATTCTAAATGCCGGCGACCGCGTTCCGGCTGATTCACTTTTGATCGAGGCTGCCAACCTATATGCGGACGAGTCGTCATTGACGGGTGAAAGTGCACCCGTCGCAAAGGCAACAGGGTTGCAGCCGGTTTCTGCGCCGCTCGCTGAACGACGGTCAATGATATATCTCGGGGCAAATCTCGTACGTGGTCGTGCTCTCGCGGTTGTGACTGCAATTGGAAAAAATACCGAAATTGGCCGTGTCGGCCTCCTTCTGAATGAAACTGCCGCGGGTCAAACGCCCTTAGAGTTAAAACTACAAGAATTAGGTAAATGGCTTGTCTATATCGTGATCGGTGTCGCTATTGCGACGATGATCGCGGGCTATCTGCGAGGAGACGGGCTTTGGCTGATGTTGGAAGTATCAATAAGCCTGGCTGTTGCGGCTGTTCCCGAAGGACTGCCCGCCGTTACAACTCTCATCTTAGCTCTTGGCGTATTACGGATGGCTCGCCAGAACGCGATCGTTCGCAAACTTTCAGCGGTCGAAACACTTGGAAGTACTACGGTGATCTGTACTGACAAAACCGGCACTTTGACAGAGAACAGACTGACGGTCCAGGAATTTCAACTCTCAGATAAGGCCGTAGTTAGAGTTTCAGAAAGTATCCCCTTGGACCTGCCGAACGGTATTCTGCAACGGATTCTTCGGGTAAGTGTTTTATGTAACGAGGCGTCGTTTGATCCCCATCTCGAAAAAGAGAAAAAAGCGATCGGTGATCCGACCGAAACAGCATTGCTTGTCGCCGCATATAAATATGGTGTAGATGCTCAAGTCGAACGATCCAAGTACAAAAAGCTCTTTGAGCATCCCTTCGACGCTTCTACCAAACGGATGATCACCGTGTCCGAAAGCACTGACCGAAAACAATTTGCCACCATGAAAGGTGCACCCGCTGTGTTGATCGACGCTTGTAGCCACTACGTCTCCGACGACGGCGGTGTAATTGTGCTTGGCGATAAGACGAGGCAGGAATTCTTAAAGATCAATGAAGCCATGGCTAGTCGAGCCCTTCGCGTTCTGGCCTTTGCAGAAAAGCCATTAATAGAGGCTTTCGCTTCATCCCTACACGAAGAAATTACAAATGGCTACACCTTTTTAGGCTTTTCGGGAATGAGTGATCCGTTACGCGAAGGGGTTGCCGATGCGGTGCAGCAGGCTCAGCAGGCGGGAATTCGCATTGTGATGCTGACAGGCGACCAGATAAATACGGCACGTGCGATCGCCAAAGAACTTCGATTGGCTGAAGGAGGCGATATATACGCCTTGCATTCAAACGACCTCTCGGGATCGGACAGCAAAGAAATTGCACGGATGGCCAAGGAAGCCCACGTTTTTGCCCGCGTTACGCCCGAAGACAAGCTGCGAATCGTCGAGGCCTTGCAGAAAGAGGGCGAGATAGTAGCAGTTACCGGGGATGGCGTAAACGATGCCCCTGCGCTGAAACGGGCTGATATCGGAATTGCAATGGGAATGCGCGGAACGGAAGTGGCAAAGGAGGCCGCCGATATCGTGCTGACTGACGACAATTTTTCAACGATAGTCAGAGCCATCGAAGGAGGACGGGCGATCTATGCAAATATCACCAAATTTGTTCACCTAATGTTTTCAAGCAATCTTGGCGAAGTGATCGTTATCTTTATTCCGATCGCTGCCGGACTGCCATTGCCTCTGCTTCCGCTGCAAATCCTCTGGGTAAATCTTATAACTGATATTTTCCCGGCGCTTGCTCTTGCCATCGAACCTCCTTCCCGCGAAACGATGACCCGTCGTCCGCAGGTGCAGGAAACCTTACTATCCGTACCATTTTTATTTTTGATCTCATGGCAGGGAATAATGCTCGCGGGCATCACGCTTGCCGTTTATTTCTGGTCATTAAAGACATACGGGGAAGGTTCGCACGCTCGCACGATCACGTTGCTCGCCGTAGTTGGTGTCCAGCTCGGACATCTATATAACTGCCGATCGCGGACCCGTTCGGCGTTTGAGCGGGTTTTTACTAATGCGTACATTTTTGCCGCGACCGGCATGGTCGTTGTTTTGCAGGCTCTTGCCATCTACTTTCCGCCACTTGCCAGAGTTCTTGATACGGTTCGGCCAACACAAACTGATCTCGTCGTAATTCTATTTTCGGTCGTGTCACCTATCGTTATCGTGGAGTTCACCAAACTAATTGGCAGGAAAAAACTAAAGACCCAGAGCAAGGGGTTATTCTAAGGATCGGGAAGAATTGAAACAACATGAACATTCTGGTTTTAAATTGCGGCAGTTCGTCGCTAAAGTTTCAGCTGATCGCCACTGATCTTGAACGAATCGAGCGGGACGATGACAGGCGGCTGGCTCACGGGACGATCGAGCGGATCGGCGGGGCGGCGATCATCACTCTGACGGCCGAAGGCAAAATACCGCAACGCTCGGCCGCTCCGATCAGGGATATGAGATCGGCAGTCGAGACCGTCGTTCGGTGGATAGTATCCGACGCTTCTGAGATCGCAGAGATGAACGGCCTTGGCGACATTCAGGCGGTCGGACATCGAGTCGTCCACGGCGGCGAACACTTTTCCGAATCGGTAATTATCACTGACGACGTTCTCCGCGGTATCGAAGACTGCATTGAACTCGCGCCACTCCACAATCCGGCCAATATTAGCGGAATTCTCGCAGCTCGCGAGATATTCGGTAAGGGGATCACTCAGGTAGCGGTTTTTGACACTGCTTTTCACCAGACTTTGCCAGAGAGATCATTCCTTTATGCCTTGCCTTACCAGCTTTACCGGCGTCACAAGATCCGCAGGTACGGATTTCACGGCACTTCAAACCGCTACGTTTCTTACCGTTACCGCACGCTGCTGAATATACCGCGAGAGCAGGTAAACGTTATCGCTCTCCACCTTGGCAACGGCTGCTCCGCTTCAGCGATAAAAGCGGGTAATTCGATCGATACTTCGATGGGAATGACACCCCTTGAAGGCCTCGTGATGGGCACCCGTGCAGGAGACTTCGATCCGGCGATCATCGATTTTATCGCCGCCAAAGAGGGTTTGTCGGCCTTAGAGATCGAATCACTTGTCAATAAGCAATCGGGCTTGTTGGGTGTCTCCGGCCTGACAAACGATATGCGCGAGTTGCTCGCCGAAGCGAAAGAAAACGGAGACCGTAGATCGCAGCTTGCGATCGAGATCTTCTGTTACAGGGCTAGCAAATACATCGGGTCATATTTGGCGGCGATGAATGGCACAGACGCCGTCATCTTTACCGGCGGTATAGGCGAAAATTCCTCCGAGGTTCGGCGGATGATATGTGGCAACTTGTCGTGGTTTGGCGTCGAATTAGATTCGCAGATAAATGAATCAATGATCGACGGAAAAGAAGGAATCATTAACACGGGCGGATCGCGGCTGAAGATACTTGTAATTCCGACCAACGAGGAATTACTGATTGCCCGCGATACGGCGCGTCTCATTGGTTTTAAACCTTCGGAAGGTTAAAAGAGAGTGAAGCTTGAGGCAATGAGATCAAATGGTAAAACGCAGTTCCGGTATCTCAAAACTCATGATTGCCTACGATGGATCGGGCTACGCTCACGGAGCTCTTCGCGAACTGCGATTCGCGGGACTGCCGCAAAAAGTACAAGCAATTATAATATCGGTATCCGAAATTTTCCTGCCCCTTATTGAGCCCGCACCAACTAATCCACCGGATAGAGAAGTGACTGAGTATTTTAAGAAGCACAGTGAGCAGGTTGAACGAAACCTAGAAGAGACAAAGATGAATGCCCGTGAAGCCCGTGAAGAATTAATTAGAAATTTCCCTAACTGGAGTGTCGACGTCGAGGTCGTTTCGGGTTCGCCCGCTCCAGAGATCCTGAAAACTGCAGATAGATTCAGGCCAGACTTACTTGTCGTCGGTGAGCGAGGTCTTTCATCCGAGCAAACTGTAGGCCTTGGGAGCACTTCACAAACGGTTTTATTGGAGGCCGAATGTGCAGTGCGAATAGCACGGCCCAAGGCTCAAGCATTTAACCCCCAACCAAGAATTATCGTCGGATTTGACGGATCGCCTGGCTCCATGTGGGCAGTAAAGATGGTCGCGGCCCGTGCATGGACGATAGAGCCTGAAATTCGGCTGGTAATTGTTACCAATCCCTTTTACTTATTGAAGCCCGGTCGGGTCTTTGACCCCATTCCCGGTATGTCCGAGGGAAAGATGGCGGGTGAAGAAAGATGGGTCGAGGTGGTGGCGGCAAATGCTTTGCGACTACTACGTGACTATGGTCTCTCTGCTGCCGTTCATTCGCATTCCGGCAATCCCAGAATGGTTCTGACCCGGGAAGCTCAAATATGGGATGCTGACGCAATATTCGTCGGAGCAACATCCAGCACGAGTCTACCTAAAATTTATTCACTCGGTTGCTCCGCTTCAGCTATTGCAAACCGGGCGGCTTGTTCAGTAGAAGTGGTTCGAGCGGGCCGGACGAACGGAAAGCGAATTCGTAGAAGTCTAACTTAATGAAGCTATCGACCGAGAAAAATAGATCAACCTCTCCCAAAGCGACGGACAGTTCCGCCGGGCTAACCCGAACTGAAGCACATCAGCGGCTGAAAAAGTACGGGTACAATGACCCAGTCAAGTCAGAGAAAACATCCCGCATCTTACAGTTTCTGCGGCTATTCGCTGAACCGCTGATCGCGATTCTGCTGGTTGCGAGTGTGGTTTCTGCGATCGTCGGAGAAGCAGTTAACTCCATCATTATTTTGATAATGATTTTGTTGGGAGTGATCCTGAACTTTATTCAAACTTCGCGGTCGCAAAATGCTGCGGAGGCTTTGAAAAAGGCGGTGTCCCTCACGGCAACCGTCATGCGGGACGGAGTATGGAAAGAGATAACCCGCCGCGAAGTCGTACCGGGTGACCTAATTAAGCTATCCGCCGGGGATCTTGTCCCCGCGGACGCCGATTTGGTCGAATCGAACAGCCTACATGTTGCCGAATCTGCCCTGACCGGTGAATCGCTTCCGGTTGAGAAAGACGTGGAAGCCAAAGATCCGCATGAATCCAAGGTTTTTCTGGGAACGTCTGTTATTAGCGGAACGGCAAATGCTTTGGTAACTGCGACTGGCAGCAAAACGGTTTTTGGCGATATCGCCAAGCGATTGGTTGGAAAAATACCAGAATCTGACTTCGAACGCGGCACTCGAAAATTCGGATATTTGATAATGCGGGTCGTTTTCTTCCTGGTTGTATTTGTACTGATTATCAACGTCCTGATGCACCGGGACATCCTCGAATCGCTGTTCTTCTCCATCGCCCTTGCCGTCGGTCTCACGCCAGAATTCCTGCCGATGATAACCGCCGTCACCCTCGGTAAGGGGGCGTTGCGGATGGCGAAATATAAGGTCATCGTCAAGCATCTTGGCGCGATGCAAAATCTGGGCAGCATGGACATCTTGTGCAGCGACAAGACCGGTACTCTAACAAGCGGAGAACTCTCGCTCGAGGGCCACGTCGATCCTTTTGGCAAAACATCTGAGCACGTATTCCAGCTTGCCTTTCTCAATTGTTCTTTTCAGACGGGCATTCCCAACGCCCTAAATAGGGCCATAAAAATTAAAGGCGATCCGCTCGATGACGCCATTTTGCTCCACGAACCGTCCCACCTTCCCGGGTATAAGGTCTTGGCTGAAGTGCCATTTGATTTTGAACGCCGCCGGGCAACCGTAGTTGTCGAAAAATCCGATAAAAGAACACTCATCTGTAAGGGTGCGCCGGAAAGCATTTTCTCAGTTTGCTCGGGGTATGAGAAGGATGGCGAAGCGTTGCCATTCGACGACCTAAGCCGGAAAAAATGTTCTGACCTTTTCAGCAGTTTTAGTGCAAAAGGCCTTCGGGTGCTCGCTGTCGCATATGGGACCGTCAAAGTTCAAGAGAGTTACAAGAAGGAGGACGAGATAAGTTTGACCCTCGCGGGTTTCCTGACGTTCGCCGACGAACCCCTCGAATCCGCCGCCGCTGCCCTCAAAGCCCTAGCCAAGGATGGGGTTCAGGTCAAGATCTTAACTGGCGACAACGAACTCGTTGCCCACTACGTTTGCGAAAAGGTTGGATTGGCTACTGACAAGATCGTGCTGGGCGACGATATCGAGCGAATGTCCGACGGCGCTCTGGCTCACGTGGCCGAAAAGGCGAGTATATTTGCACGGGTATCTCCCATGCAAAAAAACCGCATTTTGCTCGCGCTAAAGAGCCGCGGCCATGTCGTGGGCTATCTGGGCGATGGCATTAACGACGCTCCGTCACTGCGAACAGCAGACGTAGGCATCTCAGTCTCCTCCGCAACCGACGTCGCCAAAGACGCGGCCGAGATCGTCCTCCTTGAACGCAGCCTTGCGGTGCTTCATCACGGCATTCTCGAAGGGCGAAAATCCTTTGGCAATGTCATGAAGTATCTTCTCATGGGAACTAGCTCCAACTTTGGAAATATGTTCAGCATGGCCGGAGCAGCAATATTTTTACCGTTTTTACCGATGCTGCCCACGCAGATACTGCTAAATAACTTTCTCTACGATCTCGCCCAGATCACGATCCCGACGGATAATGTCGACGCCTCGTTTATTCGAAAACCTCAACACTGGGACATCAAGCTTATCCGAAATTTCATGCTGGTCATCGGCCCGATCAGCTCGATCTATGATTTTTTGACATTCTATGTGTTGATCACCTATTTTCACGCTGCCGAAAAGGAATTTCACACTGGCTGGTTTGTTGAATCTCTGGCTACTCAGACAGCCGTCGTATTTGTCATTCGCACTGTTGGGAATCCATTCAAAAGCCGCCCTAGCCTCGCCCTGACCGCGACTGTAATAGCCGTAATTGCTGTTTCAGTAATTCTCCCGTTCAGCCCCCTCGGGCCGGTCCTGGGTTTTGTGCCCCTACCGTTCAATTATTTCCTTTTCTTGGCTGTGGCGACTGCAACATATCTGCTGCTCGTGGAATTAGTAAAACGGCGGCTTATGCGAAAGATGTGACGGAGTTCCGTTCGGCTAAAGATTTGTTTGATGGCTGGTGCGTTGACGCACCAACTTATGAAACCGTTGATGATATTCTGCGGCATGTACACGACTATCTGTAATTTTAATATCTTTTGAAAATACGACATAGCGGTACAGAGGAAGCAATATATGAGAAACGATCAACAATTAAAATCAGACGTGGAATGGGAACTTAAATGGGATCCGAGCCTCAAGGCCGAGCAGATCGGAGTTTCGGCCAAAGACGGTGTCATTGAACTCGATGGGCATGTAGACAGCTACTTTGAAAAGTGGTCAGCCGAACGTGCCGCGCTAAAAGTAGCCGACGTTAAAGCGGTCGCCAGCGAGATAAAGGTGGAGCTGCCGACATCGTCGATCCGAACCGACGAAGACATTGCCCGAACTGCCTCCGAACAGCTCGAATGGAATCTTTCGGTTCCTGATACGGTGAAGGTCCAGGTGACAGACGGACGAGTCTCTCTGGTGGGTACTACCGACTGGCAATATCAAAAGGTCGCCGCCGAAAAGTCGGTTCGATCCCTTAAGGGCGTGACGTGGCTTTTTAACCAGATCAAGGTCACCCCTCGCGCCAATGCGGGAGTGATAAAAGTCGATATCGAAAATGCGCTTAAGCGTCACGCTGAGACAGATGCGAAAAACATCATGGTCGAGACGGCCGGCGGGATGGTTACATTAAGCGGAAATGTCAGCTCATGGGGCGAGCGTGAGGATGCACAGAGGGCGGCGTGGGCGGCACCAGGTGTCACGATGGTCAAGGACCTGATCACCATTCATTAATTCTGGTCAAAATGCTGGATTTTTGGTCGCGCGGTTCCCGAAAATGGGTGCCGAGCTCGTTCTGCTCGTACTTATTGTCTAAACAAGGAGAAGGAAAATGAAATCGAAAGTCGGATTGTGGATCGATCACGAGAAGGCAGTAATAGTATTCGTTTCTCGCGACGCTCAAGAACAGAGTCAGGTGGATTCGGAGATAAAAAGGCATCACCACCAATCGGGTGAGAATATACTCGGCGACGACATTCGCTTAAACGAGGCCACGGACCATCTAAACCGTTACTACGACAAGGTTGTCGCGGTCCTACTTCAAACAGAATTGATTTTTATTTTTGGTCCGGGCGAGGCAAAAGGGGAACTTGAGAAGCGATTGACTCATGCCAAATTCAAGGGCCGCGTAGTTGGTGTCGAACCGGCAGACCATATGACCGATCCGCAGATCGTTGCTAAGGTTCGAGATCATTACTTCGACCAGCTTGAAGCTAAATATTTAGCTTCGTCTAGTAAATAGCTAACGTTGGGCAAGAGGGTGGACCTTAATTCGGGCTCATATTGCCCCAAATTTATTTTGAACTCTTAAGAAGGAAATAAGAAGATGGATAGTCCAAGAAGTAGTTATTGGCTTAACGCTGGGGCCGCCCTTGCGATCGGCTTGGTATTGTCATCGATCATCTTCGGATGGTTCTTCTCAAAAACCAAGAAAGTCGACGACATGATAACCGTTACCGGATCTGCCAAACGGCGCATCAAATCGGATCTGGTTTTGTGGAACGCCGGTGTTACCTATCAAGCCCCGAAACTTGCAGACGCATATCGAACACTGTCGGAAAGCATTCCAAAAGTCCGGCAGTATCTGGTCAGCAAGGGCATTGCCGAAAATCAGATCCAGATATCCTCGATCTCAACGACTACTCTTAAAGGACACGACACTAACGGAGCAGAAACGTCAGAGATTACCGGCTATTCGCTTAGGCAGCAGTTGGAGGTCAGGTCTAATGAGGTCGAAAAGATCGCTCAGGTCGCTCGGGAAGCGACCGAATTGATAAATCAAGACATCCTTATCGAATCATCGCCGCCGCAGTATCTCTACACGCAGTTAGGAGATCTTAAGATTGAGATGCTTGGCGAGGCGGCGAAAGACGCTAAAACGCGCGCCGAGAAAATTGCCTCCAGCACCGGCGACAAGGTCGGAACGGTCCGCTCGGCGCGCATGGGCGTCCTGCAGATCACTGCTGCAGACTCGACTGAGGTGTCCGACGCGGGAATCAGCGATACCTCCTCGATCGATAAGGATATGACGGCGGTAGTAAACATTGGTTTCGCGGTCGAATAACTCCTCTGTAGGGAAATTCGCTTACTTACCCAGCATCGCTAAAAATTTCGCAAAGCAGGTAAAAGTTAATGCCTATCCAATATGAATAGACGAGGATTTATCGGCATTGCTGGTGGAGCCATGGTCGCAGTCGGGACAACCGCGTTTCTCTTGAGCGATAAGAGCAACGTTGGACGCCAGGACCTGGAATTGCCCGAGGTTAATGGCAAAAGCCTAACGCCGGACGAAAACCACATTTTGTCTCTCGCATCGCTAGCTCCCAGCGGACATAACACGCAGCCATGGTTCATCCAGCACCTCGAACCCTATCACTGGATAATCGGCAATGACAAAACGAAATGGCTGCCCGCTGTTGACCCGACTCAGCGGGAGACGGTCCTTTCGTTGGGTACATTTATTCAAAATCTTGAATTCGCCGGTGGTTCCCTTGGCTATACCTTCAATTGGATCTTGGTAGCCACGACACATCTGTTTGATCGTGTGGTCGAAGTTAAGCTTGTCAAAGCGGTATCAGCAGGATCGTTTGACATCGCAAAGATTCAAAACCGCCGAACAGTTCGTTCTAATTTCTCGGCTGGTTTGTTGAATAAGGACGACGTCGATCATATTATCGGTCCGGAAACCGAGTTCACTAATTACCTACCCTCCGCCAGCAAAGAAAGCCAGTATATTAGTGAACAGACCATCGAAGCCAACCGGATTCAAACCTATCGTGATCCAGCTCAGCAGGAGCTATCTGAATGGATCAGGTTCTCAAGCAAAGATGCCGCGAGAGAACGCGATGGTTTGACCACCGCAAGCATGGAGATCGACGGGATCTCGGGCTTTGTTGTTCGCAATTTTTACGGTAGAGCCGACGTGATGAAGGCTGATTTCAGAGAGACAAGCCTGGATAAGGTAAAGACTCAGGTTTCGCAGTCAGCCGGTTGGCTGTTAATCACCAGCAAGGATGATTCGGTCGCGACGCTGTTGGAAACAGGACGGCGAATGCAAAGGCTTTTTCTCAAAGTTCGTGAAAAAGGCATCGCTCTTCACCCGATGACACAGATCCTAGAGGAGCCCGGAACCGAAGAAACGCTGAATCGATCGATTGGAATAAACGACAGGGTTCAGTTCATTTTGCGCGTCGGTTACGTCAAGGACTATCCGCCGCCGGTTTCGCTGCGGCGGCCGGTGGAGTGGTTTTTGCGGAAATGATGTTGGCACCGGTTTTACCGTGGTACGAAATAAGGTAGGGAACACCAAGTTATCGAGAAAGGAGTTGGAATGAAAACCCGCGCGATGTAGCGATCATAAAAGTTTTGTATTCGGAAACGCTGGTTATATAACGTCGCGTCATTAAATGCAGAGTTCTACGAAATTGATTCTGGTTAAGCTCGCTCACACTATCGTTTGGTTGTCCTTCAATTTTGGGATCTTTTACATGCTTTATGCCGCCCTTGCAAATAAACTCGATGTCTGGCTGTTGCTCGGTTATGGAATCATCTGTGTGGAAGGCATCATCTTACTCATTCTGAGATCTGTTTGCCCGATAACCATTTTTGCGCGGAAATATTCCACATCTACAAAAGACAATTTCGACATCTTTCTACCGAACTGGTTGGCGAAGAATAACAAGCTGATCTATACGTGCATCTTGGTAGTCATAATTTTCATTACTCTGTATCAGTTCCTAACTTAGCTAGTCGAAGCGAAGACCGTGAAATTATGAGTACGAAGATCACGCGGAATATTCTTATCTTTTTACTTTTCTTCCTCGCAACAGGAGCGATCGGTGGTGGCGGCATTTTGATCATTTCGCCGAGCGGCGAAATGATCGGCCTGCCGATCGCAATCTTGAAGAGTTCTCCATTCAACAGTTTTTTGATTCCAGGCACAATCTTGCTCCTCGTTCTGGGGCTCGTTCCTTTTGTCGTTGGCCTTGGATTATTAAAAAGGCCCGAGAGCCGGTGGGCGGAGCAGTTCAATTTCTTCAAGGATATGCATTGGGCGTGGACATACAGCATCTACGTGAGTTTTGCCCTTATTATCTGGCTGCAAACGGAGATGTTCTTTATCCAAGGTGTAAGTTGGCTGCACAACTTCTACATGGGGCTTGCCCTTGCGATCATCTTTCTCGCACTGATGCCGAAGGTCAGACGGCTTTACGCAAAAGAAAAGAGGACTGAAAAATGAACACCTGGACCATCGCAGTTATCATATCGCTCGCCCTCATCGGAGCGGTTGTCATTATCCTGGTAATAGCAAAGCTGGCATTATCTGCTCAGTTTAATAGGGGGGTTAAAGAATTATTTTCACTATCGCAGGATATTTCCGATAGAAAAGTTGATCTTAGTCAAATCGCGGACCTTCCCGAACCTGTACAACGCTATTTCAAACACGTCCTGAAGGACGGACAGCGTTACATCAGCTGCGTTCGCCTGAAACACGACGGTCAGTTCAAAACCGCGTTGGACAAGAACTGGATGAAGATCGACGGCGAACAGTATTTTACTGCTGGAAAGCCCGGTTTTATTTGGAGAGGCAAAACATCGATGTTTACCGCTCGCGATATGTATATCGCTGACAAAGGACGACTTGTCGTTTCGTTGTTCTCCCTTTACAACGTCGTTGACGGAACGGGCGATAATTTCAATGAGGGTGAACTGCAACGATGGATTAGCGAAAGTGTCTGGTTTCCCACCAATCTATTGCCAGGCGAACGAATAACGTGGTCAGCAATCGACGAACGTTCCGCAAAGCTATTTTTTAATTACAAAATTATTTCTTTTTTTTATGTTGTGACCTTTAATGAGGTCGGCGAGATAACCCAAATGGAAACCGAGCGATTTATGGGCGAGGAGGGTCGCAATCCGTGGCTTTGCAAAATGGCAGCTTACAGGGAAATAAACGGCGTAATTGTTCCTACTGAGGCCGAAGCGATCTGGAACTTGAAACAGGGAGAATTCAGTTATGCCAAATTTGAAATAAACGAGATCGAATATAATATGCCAGAAAGATTTTGACCAAACGATCAGAGACTGATAAACGATACTTGTCGCAACAGACAGAGGACGCCTTTGCAGCCGCCTCCCTTTGGGCTTTAAGATTATTCATCCTCTTTCAAGCGGGCGGCTTTTGTCTTACGTTTCTGATATCGAAGTGCAGGCCGATCTGAGGACCGGGTTACGTCGATCGCACGACCGAAAACGGACCAAAACGATAGTCACAGATCTCGGCATATCTACAATATCCGCATACTTCTTCACCAGGCGTCGCGTCGTATTTCCCGTCCGCAATTCCCCTTATCAGGTTAGCGGCGGCTGATCCCGCTGCCTCCAGGTCCCCAAGCTCGAATTCGTATAACTGTCCGTGACGCAGGTAGGCTATGTAAGCACGAGATTTCCCCAGAGAAGATGCGTAAGCCCACAGCTGAGAGGCGTGATGCTGAGGATCCATGAGTGCGTCTGTCTTAAAGTCGAGCACAAAGTCATCGCCTACGAGGTCCGCGATGCCATAGAGCGATACACCGTGGATCGTAAAAGTGGTGGCAGCCTCCTTCATGGCCGGGGCTTCGCGCACCTTTTCATAACAGGGCTCAGTCCGGAATCGGTTAGCGAGCGAGAGTGCCTCGTTTACGAGATCCGGGGCGTCGTCAGGATACATCGAGGTTAAGTCTTCTACTGTCTTAACGTCATACTCGAGGGCTGCGTGGGTAATGGTGCCGACCGTTCTCGCACGCGCGGATCCTTCGCCCAGGCCTGGATGGCCCTCGACGCTGCTATACCAAAAGCTCCGTGGACACGCTCCGTAGGTGGAAAGGCTCGTAACCGATATGTTGTTGAGAGCGATCGGAATGCTTTCGATCTGCAGGGCCTCTGGTATTGCCATTGCCTCCGGCGGCAGTGGGGCGGGAGGGATGGCCTTCTCATCGGTATAAACGATCCCGATATTTGTAATCCCAGCCGCTAAAAGACCCGAGCCCAATAGATCGATGTCCGGGCCTTTATCCTTTGTGGCGGTAAGAACAACGCGGTCACGCGCCCTGGTAAGTGCTACGTATAGTACCCGCTTGGCTTCTTCGTCTTCGCTATTCATTTCTATCTTCTTCTTATCTATTATTGGTAACGGAACCCACCGCCAAGGCTCCGTCCCAGCAAATAGCTTATTGGTTTATGTCGTCACGTACGGTTAGGCAACATAGCGACAGGCCACCACCGGACCCGACTGATCAGATACAGTTCAGCAGATCGATCCCGTAGTCAACTTAAGCACGAGTTTGGTCAAGGGGCCAAGTGATTCGCATCTCTTTCGACGCGCACCTTACGGACACCCTGATAAACGGATATTAAGGTTAATATGCCGATTACAGCACCTAGGCGGACAGGCAAATTGTTTTTAAGCCAGTCCCATGTTAAGGCAATTAATCCTGGTTCGAAGTTTTCCAGAATTGCTAACTTCCTGTTTTCGATGTTGACACTATTCTCACCGTTTTCATTGAGGTATCCGGCATCAACAATGGGTGACCAGCTCGATCTCATACGAGCCTGCCTTACTGAAGATATAGTGTTTCGCGACCGACTTATCTAGTTCTAAGGAGCTCGCACCGGTTTGCCCTCTGAATCGTATTCTTTTACCGTGCCAAACTTAGCCAGCACTTGCCGGATCTTCACTGCATCGCCCACGGCCACGATCTGCAGGTGACTCATGTCGATGTATTTCTTTGCGACACTTTGCACGTCGTCAGCGGTAACTGCCATGATTTTTTGCGGATATACGTCCCAGTAATTGGCCGGCATGCCGTAGAGTTTCTGATCCACTATGTTTTGCAACAGCGCCTGCGGCTGTTCAAGCGCGAGTGCAAAGTTGCCGACAAGTGCATGCTTGGCATTCTCAAGTTCGGTTGCTGAAACCTTCTCGTCGCGAATCCGATTCAGCTCGTACATGAATTCCTTCATCGCGCCTTCCGTGACATCGGTTCTTACCTCGGAATTGGCCAGGAACACCCCGCGAAACTTTGTGCCTGCAAAGTTGCTATACGCTCCATAGGTATAGCCTTTGTCTTCACGCAAGTTTAGGAACAGGCGAGCCGCCGGGCCGCCACCAAAGATCTGGTTCATCACAAGGACCGACAGATAATCATCACTGGTCCGTTCAATACCCAGATTGCCGAGCACCAGAACGGTCTGAACTGAGCCGGGGCGGTCAATCAAATGAATTCTAGTTGCTCCCTGCATCGTGGAGATTGGAATCTTTGTTTGGGGCACATCTCCTTTCTGCCAGCCGCCCAAGGCTTTTGCGAGTTTTGGCATGATCTCCTTAAGGGTTGTATCGCCGGCGATAAACAGGATCGCGTTGTTAGGTCGATAGTAGGCGGCATGAAAGCCTGCCAGTTCTGCTGACGTGGCTCGCATAATCGACTCGGTAGTGGGTGCGAACTGACCTGCCGGATGGTCGCCATATATTGAGCTGTTAAAACGTTCGGCAGCGAGAAATTGAGGGAGTGAACGTTGAAACTGGAGCTGGGCAATCTGGCGCTGTTTGTATTTTTCAAGCTCTTCCGCGGGAAACGTCGGGTGGCGGATGACATCCGCAAAGATATCCAGTGTGGGATCGAAGTTCTCGATCAATCCGGAAGTCGAGACACTGCTGACGAACGCGGAGAGGCCTGATGCGCTGCTTAATGTCGCGCCAAGCGTGTCCATCTCTTCCGCGATGTCTTTGCTTTTGCGCGTCGCGGTTCCCTCGCGTAAAAGCGCCGCGGTGAAAGACGACAGTCCACGGTTGTCGGGCGGGTCCGAGAGTCCTCCGTTCAAAATGACCAACTGCATAGCAAAGGTCGGAACGCGATGACTTTCCAACAAGACTATTCTCAGCCCATTTGGGAGAGTGGCTTCGCGGGCCCTCGGCAGATTGACTTTCAGTATCTTTTTGTTAACGGGAGCGCGACCCTTTATGTCAGCGCCTTTGATTGACTGGACCGTTTGTGGTGGTGTCCCGGAACGTTGGGCCGCGATCTGAGTGGAAGCGAATACGATGGCCACGAGTACAACGAATAGGTATTTTCGAATTTCGGTAATATTCCTCATGATGGTCAATCTCCTTGTGTCACTGTGTCGTTTTGGGCTTCGGCATTGTGACGACAACTGTACGGTGGGTAGCTGCCAGATATTGGTTAGCCACGCGCTGAACATCGGCTATGGTCACCGCCGAGACCTTTTGAAGCCGCGTGTTAATGAGGTTCGGGTCGTTATAGTAAACCGTCCAGACGCTAATGTTGATTGCCCGCGAGAGCGAACTCTGCATATTGTTAATAAAATTTCGCCGGGTTGCGTTCTTGGCTTTCTGTAGCTCCCAGTCGGCGATTCCCTCTTTTTTTAAACGCTCAATCTCAACGTATATCGCCGCTTCAACGTCAGCAGGTTTTACTCCCTGCCTTAGCGTCGCCGAGATGTAGAGAGCACCCGAGCCACGCTTCTCGTCCAGAAAGCCGCCCACGTTGGTAACGAGTTGTTTATCCTTGACCAGAGCTTGATAAAGCCTGGAACTCTGTCCGCTCTGAAGCGATGCGGAAAGTACTTGAAGTGCGTAGAAATCTGCAGTGTTTCCGGGAATGGTCTTGAAGGCAATGTCTACCTGAGGCAGTCGAGCAAGCTCATCATCAACACTGGTACGGCGCTCGGCATTCTGTTCCGGCTCTGCCATGTCAACGGCGGGCGGGTCTGGTGAACGAGGTATGGATTCAAAATTCTTCTTGATCCGATTGAGTGCGTCCGCTGTCTTGAAATCACCGACCAGCGTGAGCACTGCGTTGTTTGGAGCATAGTAGGTTTTGAAAAATGCGGCCACGTCTTCAACGGTCGCCGCATTTAGATCGTCCATAGAACCGATTACAGAATGCTTATACGCAAAGTTGTCGTAAATCAACCCCTGCTGGATCTCCCCGCTCTTTCCATAAGGCTGATTATCAACGCTCAACCGCCGCTCTTCCTGGACGGCGTTGCGTTGGTTGTCCAGGTTCGCCTTATTGATCACCAAACTCCTCATACGGTCGGCTTCAAGAAACAGTGCAAGATCGAGCTGGTTGGCGGGGAGAGCCTCGAAATAGGTAGTGCGATCCTCGTTCGTCGTTCCATTCATCGTGCCGCCGTTGTTGAAGATGAGATAGAAATACTCCCCCGTGCCGACATTCTCAGAGCCTTTGAACATCATGTGCTCAAAAAGATGGGCAAAGCCGGTTCGCCCGGGACGCTCGTTGCGCGAGCCGACATCATAGGTGATATCGATCGCGATGACCGGCGTGCTGTGATCTTCGACGGTAATTACGCGCAAGCCATTTGCCAACCGCGTCTCTTTCAAGTCGACGCGCATGTTTTTACTGGTTTGGGCCAATGCGGTCTCGGTCTGCGCAAAAAGCAGCGTCGTCCCGACGGCCGCGAATAGAAATGAGACGAATATTCTCTTATTGTATGTCATAGTTTCCTCCTTCGCTCGCGGATGGGCATACGATTTCATCATTGTGTCCGAACGTCGGCGCTCACGGATCAACGAGTGCCCTTAAGTGCAAGAATCCCAATCGCCACCAATGCGGCGAGCCCACAAGTACCCAGTGTTATAATGAGCCATCGTTTGGTAAGCACGCGGCGTCCGCCCTGATACACGGCGGTCACCGCTCCTGCAACGACGACGAGGGCCAGCAGGTCCCAGACCGCTTCGCCGCGCAGCCACGAGCGGTAAACGCTCAGTCCCAAGAGCCCAAATGATAGAACTAGATATGACAAACGGTAACCAGCATTCTCCACCGCTACCGTCCGTTCATCTCTCCACGTCTCTTCGTTTTTCAATTTCCCCGTCCTCCAGATAAAATAGCTCAGCGACCGGTTTCCCTAATTCCCTGGCAATAACAAAGGCAAGCAGCGCGGAGGGGCAGTACTGGCCATTCTCGATGGCACTGATGGTTTGCCGTGTTACCTTAGCCAAGCGCGCAAGTTGCTCCTGCGACAGGCGTTGCTCAGCTCTCGCAATACGCAAACGATTGACGAGTCGAAGTACCGGCTCAACGCCTAGCTCGCTTTGCAATATATCTGTCATACTTGTCATTATGACAAGTAAACCATACATTCACCGGGATTTGCAACATTTTTTTTGAAGCCGGCGTCAGGAGCTTTTGTTTTAGGCCTCCAGGTAGCCTCACTGGTCGCAACGTGTCCATCTGTTCGCCGACGTCTTTGCTTTTGTGGGCCGTGGGGAGACAGTCGATCTCGTATGTCGAGACCCACCAATTAATTTCACCCACAACACCCTCTTCGAAGACGAATCGGGCTGAAGGCATCTACTATAGCCTTCAATCTTGCGTATGAATACAGGTTGAATTCGCACCCGTCAAGTGGTCTATCAGGCTGCTTATTTGCTTTATAGAGTTACTTGATTTCTCAACCGCTCGATGCGAATATTTACTCCAAAGTCCTAAATTTCATTTTGAAATCTAGCTTTCTGAATGTCATTGATCAAGTCCTCTGCTTTCTTAAGAAAGGTTCCGAGGCATTGTCTCAATGGCATGTTCGTGAAAAAAACTGCTTCATACCTAAATTCTCTTCGTTATTCTCTCCAGTTCATGTGGCCAATCACCTTCTTTACAGGCACTTAAGTCGTTCGATGTGTAGGTGCGCACGTCGTCGACACTAAAAAACTAGACGATGTCCGTTGCTACCCAGCACCTGCGAGAAGTGTCGACGATTTCCTGCGGCTCATCAGAACGTCTTAAACGCTGTACTTAATAACAAAATCACCATTTCTAACGTTTGAGAAAATCGATAAACTCATCGGCATTCCGCGTTAGTCCTTCGAATTTTGCGGCGATCTGGTCATCCGGAGTCATGATTGCATAGAGCGGCAACGCCACCGTAGCAAAACGCTGCTGCTGCGTTCGCTGAAAACCTTCGTATGGTTCACCTTTCCCATCGGTATAGAGTCTGACACGAACAAATTTGTCCAGTTCTTGGCGGACAGTGGGCTGTGGAAACATGTTCGCCTCCATCCAGCGGTTGTTGTTGAGGCTTGGGAGCAGTATGACCTTAGAATAAGAGGGGGCATCGCAAGTTGATACGGCGCCTGATTTTTTCCATAGCCACCTACACATCAGATCAATAACAGCAGCGCCTCGCGGGCCGAGATGACCTGGTGGAAGGCAATGATCCATCCATTACCATCTTCGGATAAAATACATGTAAAGGCGGGTTAGGGAGTTGTTATTCCGCGGCACATTATTGCACCAAAATCGATTTCTCTAACCCAGTTAATCTGCATCTTAACAGGCCGCAATGGCTTTTGCGATTGCGGCCTCGATTTCATTCCGTGGCCTTACACCCGTATGCACGTCGAAATCCCGACTGACGTTAAGATTTTCACGATAGACGGCCTCAGCTCGCCGGGTACATACCCGAGACCAATGGGGGGATGAGCTACATCAATAGATACAGCAATCATGCTTACACCGCTTGTTTGTCGGTCGAGTTCATATCTTCTCTCCAAGTACTCGGGCCTGTGATCGTCGATCCCGCAGCTCTCGCCTGCTCCTTCCATCGTTTCTCGTTCACGCCGAATACGAGGAGCCAGAAGATCTTCGCTGCTGATCCGAGGAAGCCGAGGCCCACGATGAAGGGGAGCAGACGGTATCCGAGCGGTGGGTACAGGAAGCTCAACCAACCCACACCGCCCAATACGGATAACACGCCGAGAATACGAGGGAGGAATGTGGATCTGATGACGAGATAGCCCTGGAGCAGGGAATAGAATCCGAAGAACACCAAGGCGATCCCGGCACCCTGATCATTCACTCTGAGCAGGAGGAGAGCCGCTGCCTGCAACTGTTCCGAACTGAATACGCTCAAGTAAGGAGAGCCTCCGAGGACGAACAAGGGGGCGATAAAAAATACGCGGGCAAAGGTCTTGACGACGCAACCGGTGAGGCCGAGGTAGGCCGCGATCAAAGAGACGCTCTTGCCTGCCGGCTTAAGCAACTCGTAAAAAAGCGCTGTCATAGTGACCTGGCACGCCATTTCGATGAGGTAGATGGCGAAACCCGCCTGAAACAAGGATTGGTGGTTCAGTATGTTGTTGGCGGTCGCGGCGGCGTCGCCCGATAGGACCAGCCTCGCACTGACAAGGCTCTGGGCAAATACTCCCGTCAGTATAGTTAGCAGATAAAACGCGCCGGCGATCCTGGCCTTGAAACGCGGTCGCCCTTCTGCGGTCTGTTCCATCATTATTACTGTACTCATAATCGTTCTCCTTATGAGAGTAATTGAATTAAGGATGCACGACGCACTACAATCGCCATCCCTCGCTGCCAACGCCTGAACGCCCTTTATTCGGTAGCAGATCAGACAAAAGAACTAAAAAAATGCGATGGCTATACGGATCCCTCCAGGTTCGGGTCGGTGGATGACCATGGCCGGCGCCATGGCAAGCTCCACAGTCCTCGCACCGATAGGATGACGCCAAACGTCGAGGTAAAGCCGAGCGCGAGGAGCGTCCAGACGAAGAAGGTGGCTCCAGCGGACTTTCCGGCGCCAAGTCCCAACCCCGTCATGTGGATTACGGGGACGCCCGTCGCGAGGAGCGTAAAGAGGAGGCTGATGACATACCCCGACCGCACTGCGGTGAGTCCCAGCGCCGCGTATAGCCAGACGACGACGATTGCGATCATAACCATATTGGCGACCCCTCCCGGGGAATACCCAAGGATAATGTCGTCCGCCTGGTGAAACGTCAACAAAAGGATCGAGAGCAGAGACGTGATAGTCAACAAACGGTCGTGTTTCATTTGATATTCTCCCTACACCGCGGTTAAAAAGCTGCCCCTTACCCCGTCGAATGCTGCTCCGTCCCCATTTCCAACAAGCCTGTCGCGAGCGCCGACGCCGAGTACTCGGGTCAGCGTCGAGAGCAGATAAAAACCACCAGCCATCCTTTCCTTGAAACGCGGCGATGATTCTACAATTCGCTCTATCATTTCAGCCTCCCTTGTCTCATAGTAACGGGCCGAATGCAGCCCGACATGAATTAAGTAACGCATTCGGCCGTCCAGTTCGTCATAGTGCCTGCTGGAAAAAGTCCCAAATCTCTTTCGCGGCGTGAAAGTCGCGGTTGGAATTGCCGAGTAGGCGCCGGCCGTACGTGGCGGGATGGGGTACGCCGTGACCGCCGCCTTTAATCCTGATGAGCGTCACATTACGCTTGCTGGGGGCGGTCCAGCATTGGCGTTCAGCGGTGCTACCGTCGCTCGTGTCGGGGTCGAAAAATTGCGTCGTGGCCGGAGGGTCGCCGAGTCCATCGAGTCTGAGGAAGTAGAAGATGCTCGCTGGCGTTGAGAGGGCAGGCCCACGGTTGCTCAACAAACCGTAAAACGCGATATCGCCCCCGTCCCAGGGGGTCATGGGGTCGGCAGTTCCGTTCATGAGGAGAATCGACACCGGCTCGCCCTTTGGCGTGATGGCCATGTTCTCCGGCGCGGGCACGCTGGCAATCACGGCGGCATACGCGCGAGCGAAATCCGGCGTTTCGAGCGCTAGACGAATCGTCATCGCTCCGCCGTTCGACACACCGGTCACGTAGACGTGCGTGCGGTCGGCATCAAAGTCCTTAACGAAGCGATCGACGAGCGAGTGCAGGAAGCCCACATCGTCGA